>CALJOA010000063.1 GCA_937981585.1 uncultured Pirellulaceae bacterium
GCGAAGCTCCTGCTGAGCCAGCGTCATCTGGCACTTCAGGCTCAGCAGGAGCTTTGCCCTCCTAGGAAGCAATTTGTAAAACGCGGCCTAGCAACCATAAACCACCAACAGACTAACCGCATTCAACGACAACACAATGCAAGCGAGATTGAAATGATGACTCAGACCAAAACCAAAAACGCACTCAAGAGCTCAACTCAAACCAGCCGCCTTGCAGCCTCATCGGCACTGGTTGTCGGTTTGTCGATCGCTTTGATCGCATCGACGGTTTCGGCGGACCCGTGTGGAATGGTCCCGCCGATCTACACCGGTAGCCAATCGCAGATCACGCGAGTTGGCTTGCAAAAGACATACGTATTCCACAAAAACGGTGTCGAAACGTTCGTGATTCGTCCTGGGTTTTCGGGCAACGTCGACACATTTGGGATGTTGATTCCGTTTCCCAATCCACCTGAGCTACGAAAGGTCGCCGACAACACGTTTGAGCAGATTGCCAACGCAGTCGATCCTCCAGAAGTCGTCGTCGACTTACGGTTGCGACGGATGAGGCAGCGCGGCGCTGCAATGGAAGGAGCGATGCCCTCGGTCGCAATGGATTCAGCGATGAAGTTCAAAGCTAAAAACGAAGTCACGGTTCTCAAAGAAGAAGCCGTCGGGATGTACGAGGTTGCTGTTTTGGAAGCCGGCAGTGCCGAGGTGTTGAAGAAGTGGATGGACAAAAACGGATATCAGTATCCAGAGGGGATGGACAAGGTAACCAACGATTACGTTGATCTGGGTTGGTGCTTTGTGGCCGTCAAAACCAAAGTCGGTCAGAAAGACGGCGTTGATCCCCAACCGGGTCAGCGCAAGGTGAAACCTGAGCTTCCCAAAGGCAGTGTCTTTGATGGCAACGTTCAAGGGATGGGGTTCCGATTCAAGTCAGATCACCTGGTCGTTCCGATGCGATTGTCGGCGTTCAACGAAGGCGAACTTCGCAATGTGGTTTACCTGTTGACCGACTCACCCAAAAAGATTCGTTCGATTCCTGAAGAGTACGTCGTTCGGCAACTCAAAGGCCAAAAGCTGTTTGACAATGTCTCTAATCCGTTGCCACTGCGAATCATCGGGGGAACTGAAAAAGACATCCCGCAACACCAGCGCGCGACTTTACCTCAGCGTCGTGATCCGGCTCCTAAAAATGGAGTCGCCAAGGACTTGTTCGCTTCTGATTTGCTGGCCGTTTCAACAGGCAATCTTTCACTCAAGCATGAGGAGGAAGAGAAAGAGTTGCTTCGAATCGGAGAGCACTTTGGACTTCGCGGCGAAGCGATGGACAAAGAAAACAGTTTGGCGTTGGTCGATGCACGCAAAAAGACGACCGCCGAAGGTTTGGACATGCTCAAAGGCATGACACTGACACTTGTGGACGGAGATTTCCCTCGCGAAGTCATCGCTAAAGATAACCTTACTTTCGCCGATTATGCGATGCCTCGCAGCCGTAACAACAATCTTAACTATGACGCCAATGCGTTTGGGCCTGGGAAAAAGAAAGACGGTGTTTTGAAGCTTGGAGCCATCGATTGGGCGGACGTGGATCAACAAATCGCCAATCGACAACGAAACGTCAATTTTGGGCTCTACGGGTTGATTGGAGTTGGGATGCTGGGAATGCTTGGAACTCTTGTTTACCGGCGTCCTTCGGCTGGGGCAAAAGTTGCCATCGTTGTGGCGGTCGCAGTCGGAATGCTTGCCGGCTCGGCAATGGCAAATGACAAAGTCGCCGCCGTAGTGAGTGACAATGACATGATTGCCAAGCTAGAAAACTCAAAGACCGCTCACAGCGCTATCGAATCGATTGTTTCGTTCACCAAGGAAAGCGAATCCAATCGCGAGAAAATGATCAAAGATTTGCTCGCCGTTACCACGAAGGACGAGAGCCTTGCCAAACGCGGCTGGGCGATCGCAGCGTTGGGCGCCGTGGGTGGGCAGGACGTTGATGAGTATTTGCTTAACCTGCATGCCGACCAAAATCAGAAACGAGTAGTCAGAACTTGGGCCGCGGCGGCCAGAGTTTCTAACACCCGGACGGTCAATGGTTTGATCGAAAAAGCCAACTTGATTAAAGAGTTCCCGGCGCTTGGTCGTCCGATTGGGATGCGAATCGTCGAAAAGATGACCAGCGACTCTGAATCGGCGGATCCTGAAAAGGTGATGGGAGTAACGCAAAAGGTTCCTCAGTTGCAGGCAGCGTTGGCTCCAATGATCATTGCGTTTGGACCTGAGAAGCTTGGCAAAGTGATGCTTTCGGCTCAGGACCAGAACGTTCGCCGAATCGCGGCAGGTTACATGGGAGCCGTCGCGCAACAGGGCGGCGAGGGCGCAGCAGAGGTTGCCAATGCCGTCAAAGCCCAGCTCAAATTTGACAACACTGCCAAGGACGTGCCTTGGAGCAATGGACCGCTGTTCGTGCCCGGTATTCAATGGTCAAAAGAAAACGCGACCGGGCTGGTTGGCAACCTGATTCGCTGGAATCTGTGGTGCGATATCAACGGTAAGAAGCAACAACAGCAACAGATCCACAACAACATTCGCAGTCTTGGTTTGGCGCGAGCGGCCGGCTACACATCCCCTGGTTGGAACAACGTGGACTGTGTCAGTTGGCTTCAGTCGTGGGGCAGCGTGGTCGGCAAAGCCGGCATTGAAGAGATTCTTCAAGAGCAAAACGTGCTTGGGAATCAAAAGTACGACTCGGCGCTTGATGGATTGAAGTAGGTTGAACAGACAATTGAGGAATCTCTCCCTCACAACCTCGGTCGGGATAGCTAACGTTTGCCACCAGGGGGCTGCGACCTAGCTGGTTAGAGTATGAGACAGGATTCACATGATCAAAAGGATGTTGCGCGCAAGGGCGCCTGCCGACGCCCGCAGTCATGTCGATCATGTTCATCCTGTCAACAACCTTCCTATCTGCCCCTATCCCACATAGGCTCATTTTCGTAGGCGCGCTGGCGAGCTAATTCTCGGTAGGATCGTCCGCTAAATTGACCAATTGAAGACTTCAATTCAAATCTGCGGGTTCTCACGATAAAACATCGGCTATTGACGATTATGTGACGGCCGACACTTAATTATTCCGAATCCAAACGGGGCTCGTCGGGTTATAATCTAGGCGGGATGTGTGCATGGTCACTGATGCCGCGATCAACTGTTCTTTTCGTGACGGAATTGGATTTCGATAAATGGAAACTGGGAGAGATTCTGGATCCGAAGAGCTGCGGCCACGAGGCTTGCAACAGGGCGAGAGGTCCGTTCCTCCAGTTCGACCGTTGGGGCGACTTTCGTCCAACACTCCCACTCCCACTCCCACTCCCACTCCCCAAACGACCAAGCAGGACTTTGGCGGTTCAGCACCCCCTTCGAGCCCAAAGGTTTACAAACCGGCTCCCAAGATGTCTCAAAGAGAATCGGCTCTCGCTGCCCGTCCGACCTCGGCTCCACGAGCCGTACGATCTGAGCCGGAACAACAATCAGTAACCAAACAACCCAGCCCACCTCCCCCCAGTGGGCTTGGCGGGCTTTACTTTTTACTGGCAACGACTGCATTGATGTGCGGCATTTGGTTCATCGGTCCAAGGCTGGTTCAGGAATACCACTACGCTGCGACGGTTGGAAAGTTACGCGGTGAGTACGACAATGCGGTGGTCCAATTGGAAAAGCAGCCGCTTCACAACGTTTCGCGGGCGTATCAATTGGTCGCGCAAAAAATTCGGCCTTCGGTTGTGAGTATCAATGCGGTCAAGCGTCGGTTTGAAGAAGCCGGTCTTGGTTCGGGTGTGATCATGTCCGAAGACGGCTACATCATGACCAATGCTCACGTGCTGGAGAATGCGACTCGTTTCTTTGTTGAGCTTCACGATCGACGACGATTCGAAGCGCACTTGATCGGTACTGATTCGATTAGCGACCTCGCGGTCTTGAAGATCGACGCGCCGGCACTAATCCCGGCGATGTGGGGCGAAAGCGACGATGTTGATGTCGGCTCGATTGTCTGGGCGATCGGAAGCCCCTATGGTTTCCAGCAAACGGTGACGTCTGGAATTCTCAGTGGGAAGGACCGACCGGGAGATCCACAGCATAATAAACAAAGCTTGCTTCAAACCGACGCGGCGGTTAATCCGGGTAACAGTGGTGGTCCGTTGGTCGATGCTCAGGGGCGAGTCATCGGCATCAACACGTCAATTTTTGGCGAGACATTTCAAGGAATCAGCTTTGCGGTACCAAGTGCGACTGCTCGTTTCGTTTTTACGGAGTTGATCGAGAACAACAAAGTCACACGGGGCTACCTGGGCGTGCTTCCTTCCGAGGTTGATCACGACGATGCAGTTCGTTTGCAATTGCCCGACCTCGATGGTGCCAAGCTTGCATCGGTAGTCTCGGGCTCCCCGGCGTATCAGGCGGGTATCCGGCCCTACGATATTATCCGGACCTGGGACGGGATTCACATCAGGGAATTCCGCGACCTGTTTCGACTTGCCGAAACAACTCCTCCCAACACAAGGGTCGAGATCACTTTGTTGCGTGCTGGTAAAGAGCACCGCACGATGGTCACGGTTGGTACTCTTCCAGATCCGGGGATGATGGTACCGGCATATTCAAACCAGCGCTTTGAGGATAACTGAGCACTGTTTGACAATTCCTTTGGACTGAGCGGCCAAGGGCACTACTTTAGATTTGATCTATAGCAAAACCGATTTCTTGGGACCGTCGACTATTTAGTCACTCCCCCGTAGGCGGGAGTCCAGTGAAGCGCCATAAGACTGGATTCCCTCCCACGCGGGAATGACGTTCTAGCGCTCTGCCGCAGCTTAATATTCGAGTAGATTGGCATGGCCACGCGCAGCGTTGGCCATGCCAAGTCTTACCTAACCAGAACAGCCAACGTCGGCGGTAATGTCATCCTGTTCGGCACGTCCGGAATCAGGCTTCGATTCGAGCGGCTTAATTCTCGCTTTGCGTGCAACGAGTACACCTGTCAGATCGATAACACCTTGTGCAGCCGCGCCAAAAGTGCGCCTCAGGCAAAAGACTCCAACAAGGATGTTTCGTCGGCCATGCCCCGCCAGCAGCCCAACAAAAAATCAACTTCTAAATCAGCCAACCGCTGTGCGCCAAAAGCAGATCAGGTTGCTGGCCAAGTACCCAATGAGCCAATGCGAGCCGGTCAAAATAGCAGGATGAATCGGCGCGCAATTCTCAAGACCGCGGCAGCCGGCGTGGCGATGGGTGTGGCCTCAAAACTGAACTCAGCCAGCGGCCAACAGCCGCAGAAGCTTGTCCAACTAGGAGGAAGGTCCAAGCAAAAAAACAACACGCCGCTTAAGCAGCGTGCGATCGACGACTATAGACGCAGCTTTGCTCATTTTGGTGGCCAGCTATCGAGCCCGATTCGTGAACTGTTCTTGACGGCCAAGGATAAGAACCGGGTTCACTTTGGCGTTGTCGTGATTGGATCCGGCTACGGTGCGTCCATCGCTGCTGCCAAGCTATCGCAAAAACTCCGCACGGGAAATCGGATCTGTATCCTCGAGCGTGGTAAGGAATGGATCCCCGGAACGTTCAATGACCAGATGCCCAAAGTGTTCGCAAACTCACGCGCGATCATGGCGGGGCCAACCAAGGGGCAGGTCATCCAGCCGCTGGGGCTGTTCAATATTCAGATGAACGATGAAGTCAACATTCTCTCCGGCAATGGACTGGGCGGAGGTTCATTAGTCAACGCGAGCATCGCGCTGCGGCCGCACCGGGAAGTGTTTCAAAAAGAGCGCTGGCCAATGGCGCTCAAGAATATCGAAACGCTGGGACCCTACTACGACCAAGTCGCTCGGGCTTTGAGCTTGAGCCGTACGCCGATGGACCAGACGCCCAAAGTCCGATCGCGACGTTTAGCCGCGGCGCGAATGAGCAGCAATCCGAGCTTCTTTGATCTCTCCCACCTCTCGGTGACGTATGACCACCGATACTTGGATCAGCAAATGCGAAATCCTCAAGGAGTGGTTCAGCGTCCTTGCACACTTTGCGGGGACTGCATCACGGGTTGTAACGTCGGGGCAAAAAACACGTTGCAGTACAATTACTTGCCCGTGGCTCGACACAACGGAACTGAGATCTTCACGCAATGCGAAGTCAATTCAATTGAAAAGCGACAGGGATACTATCGCATTCATATGACTTATATTGACGACCAGTACAACAAGATCACACGTCATCCAGTCAGCATCAATACGCAAATGGTGGTCGTTGGAGCCGGTAGTCCGGCGAGTGCCTCAATCCTGATGGATTCTCAAACGACTAACTTTCAGTTTTCGCCGAAACTAGGATTCGACTGGTCTGGCAACGGCGATCTGATTGGCTTCGTCGTCGATCTGCCACCGGGCAACAATATTAAGGGATTCGGGGCCCATTCTTCTCCCGATGGTCGACCCGTCGGGCCAACCGTTCAAACATCGCTTAACTTTTATCGCGATATTGAGCTTCGGCGGCGTTTGCTGATTCAAGACGCCGGGATTCCCAAGGGCGTTGTACCGCTTTTCAAAGCGCTCTTGGGTGATCGAAATCTGGACAACTCGATGGTGATGCTGGGAATGGGCCACGATGGCGCCAACGGGAAGATCATCAAGAAGGATGGACGCTGGCAAGTCAAATGGGAAGGCCACAAAGACAGCGAGTACCGCAAAATGGTCTTTGGCGAGTTTGAACGACTGGCCCAGGCTCACGGCGGGCGGTACAAACGGCTCAAAGCCTTCGGCCCCAACCTTGTGACCGTTCATCCGTTGGGTGGATGTGGCATGTCGGACAATCCGCAGATGGGGCCAACCAATCATTTGGGCCAGGTCTACGACCTACAAGGCGGAGGCTACATCGATCCCAACACCGGCATGCCCAGCGTACATCATGGATTGTATGTGGCAGACGGTTCAGTGATTCCAACCGCACTCGGCGTCAATCCGTACATGACAATCGGTGCGATTTCGCAGCGAATCGCGCATCACATTGTCAACAATCCGGCGCACGCCAATCTGTTTGGCTGAGAGATTTCGGTTCACTGCCAGTGCTACAACTTGCTTTGGCCGCTTGTTGGCCGAGATTTCGGTTTGACTAAACGCTGCAGCCGGAATAAAACTAGGCCTGCGTGTCTGTTGGCGAGTGAGCTCCGCGAGGGGGAGCCGTGAAGTGGGTCAGGCCTTAACCGGAGCAGCCCTAAGCGGGGTACTCTTGTGCGGAGCTCTCTCCCCCACAGACTTTTTTTGTGCACCCAACCCCGGCTAATCCGGTCGAAAAGCCTCCAGCGGAAACACTTGGGATTTGCAGCTCCACCGATGTAAACGCCCCGGTTGCGATCTCTTCACGCTTCAATGGACTCCCGCTTCCGGAGAGTGACTGAATGAATATTGGCCTGCGAGGCAAGCGTTTAGCTACTGCTGCACCTGGACCGCTGAGGCACCAAGCGACTTTTTTGCCTCCGCCAACTCCGACTTGGCGATTTCCAAATTACTGGCCGCTCGATCCATGACTGTTTGACTGATCGAACCGGACTGCAAGAGCTTGGATGCGAGACGATGTTCCTTTTCAGCCGACTCGAATTTCGAAGTCGCGGCGTTGATAAGCTGGATTTGTCTCTGGGCGTCAGAAATGCTTTCCGCCGCTTTGAGCCGAGACTGGGCGACATCGCGAGCGGTTCGGGCGCGTTGATACGCGAGTTGGGAAGCCGAACCACGCTGGTAGAGGCTCTTGGTTACCTCCAATTCCTGGCTTCGGTAGTTAAAAACGATTTTGGCTCGCATCAAAGAGTTTTGTTGCTTCAGCTCCGGCGAGACCAAATCCGAAAGCTCCAGGATGGCGAGCCGTTTGAATAGCTCGGCGTCACGCAATTCCTTCCGACTGGACGAGCCTCTTTGGCTGAGTTTTTTTACGGTTTCAAATTTCTTTTTTGCCGATTTGGCTTTCTCTCGCGCTCTGGTTATCGAAGCGTCTGAGGCGTTGTCCGCTTCATTCTTAAACGGACGCTCGCCAAACTGAGCGTGAACTGTACCGGAGAAAAAAACGATCGCGAAAACTGGGGCCATGACCAGAAGCGACTTCAAGACCCAAAACACGATCCTGGAATTAGAAACTGGTTTTTTCCATCTAAACATCTGATTCACTTTGTGTTCTTCCTATCAAATGCGAAGCAGGAAAGGTTTTGAATTGAATTCGAACTTGCAGCGCCCTTCGGTGGACCATGATAACAGGACGCGCCAGCGATGGAACGTCATACCAGAAATCTCTCGCTCACGCTTGGGCAACCAATCAACTTGTAAGTTCAGGCCGATTCAATCAAATGTACCTCGGCCCGTCCAGCCGTTAGAGTTTGATCTACTCGGTTCCGTCGATCACGACTCTAGCGCCGGCTTTGGTCCACACGTAACCTTCAATTTGATCGGACGTGATTCCTAGATGACGCTTCAGGTAGATTTCAAACGGATCTTGTTTCTTGAGCGGCCAAAATGGAGTGACACGATATTGTATCTGGTTTTTCTGACCCGATTTGATCTGAATAATTTTTGGCCGGTCGATGTTGCGGACTTCACACACAAACGGCAGTTCATTCGGCTTGGGTAAATCGTGGCCGACAAAGTTCCCCCACAGTCGCCCCGAAACCAAATGGTCTTCATTGAGCTTCAGTTCGTTTTCCAAAACCTCAAACTCGGCTGTTCCCATTCCGATCTGAGTGGTCAACGCGAGTAGCGCAGCGGCCAAGCCAACCAAAACCAACATCTTCTTGAGGCTGATACGAAACATTTGACTCAATCACCGAGCGAAAACCATACGCGCCAACATTCTATTTGCTCAATGGGACAGGGCCTTGGTAACCCGCTCCAGATTCTGCTTCATGGCTGAAACATAATCTCCATGCTCTGGAGGATGGTCCAGCAAGTCGATTGCTACTGTCTGGATTTTCAGTGAAGCAAAATGATCTGACAAACTCTCAGGCAACTGCGTCGACTGATCATATATGACCATTGCTGGTTTCCCGCCGTTGGGCTGGGAGCTTAACTTCTTCAACAGCGATTCAACGGCAACCAAATTCTCGGGGCTATTCTCAGAGAGTTCCGGCAAAGTCTGACCGGAGAATCCAGCAGCTCGAACAAGAAACTCAAACTGCGAACTTGAGGTCAACACGATTTGCGATTCCCGCTGTTGCTGAGTCTCTATCAATTCCTTCTGGGCAACCAAATCGTCGAGACGTAATTGAAGCCTGCCAAGATTCTTGTTGAAGCTGTCGGCCTTCTCGGGATAAGCTTTTTTTAATTGCTTTGCGATGTAGCTCGCCTGTTTCTTTGCCAACGACGGATCAAGCCACGTTCTGGCGGCCATCACGGGATGTGAATGTTCGCCTTCGGGGCCGTGCGAATGAACGATCGACTTTCCCTTGATCGGGATAAATTCTCTCAACGCCAATCCGTGGGAAGCCGCGTTGACAACTTTCGATTCAGGAATTGAAACCACGACCAGCCATTTGGCATAGGTCGCCCCGACTCCATTGGTGATCACCAGATCAGATTTCTGCATCGCCTCGATCGTCTCTCGTGTTGGCCGAGAAGTGCGGGGATCGTCGGCTGGATCGTATGGTATTAGAACCTCAATTTCTTCACCGGCGATTTGTTGAGTGAGAAACTGTAGTGGATAGCTTACGGCGAAGATTCGGTTTGAGGGCGGAGCAGGAGACGTAGGGTTCTTGTTGAGATTGGGCGAACTCGAATTGTTGCAACCAATGGCAACGCTCAAAAGCAAAACGAGTGACGCGACATGCGAACTAAATCGCTTTGGATGAAATGTGGGCGGCGGTTTGGGCAGCATTGACTGGTTTCTGCAAAATTACTTTTTAAGAAGTTTCCGCAGGTCGTCTGCTTCACGGCGTTTCCCAGCGGCCTGGAGAACCTCGATCGCCCGCTCGTAGCAGCGACGACCGAACACGGTGTCGACGCCTTCGCCAAGATTCTGCCAACGCCGAGCCAAGAAGTTTGGGTTAACGTTGGTTGTCTTTTCGTCTTTGACGATCGCCAACAGCGCTTCGTCGTCCGATAGCTCCCAGCACTTGAGTGCCGCCGCAACATCCTGCTTGGCACCGAGCAGGTACCGGCCTTTTTGAATGTTGGCGATTGAGTTATCGGGGTCGGTCGCCAACTTGATGAGCGCACTTTCATATTGTTTTTGAAGCTTTGACACTTCGTCGACTTCCTTGTCCTTGGCTTTGTAAAAGTTGACGGCTCGTTGATCGCTGTTTCGAGACGCGGCTTTGAGGCCGTGGGAAACCAGTTTTCCAGCGGCTCGGGATTCTCCACTTTGAACCGCTTTGTCAATCAAGGCGCGCAACGAAAGTTCGAGCTCTCTTGCCATGAACTTGTTGCGAGTTCGGCCCAAACTGCGCAACGAATCCTTGACGACACTGACGGCTTCGTCCCAAAAATCGTAATCTTCGAACCGCCGGTCAAGTTCTCGGATCGCCAACATCGCCGTTTTACAATCGCCTTTGGCGACCGCGATATCCTTGGCCGTTTCGAACATCATGTACTGCACCGCCCTGTTGTCTTTGGTGTTTCGAGCATCAAAGATTAGGCTTTTTGCGGCTTGGCGATTATCGTGCTCGTCTCGAGTACTGGCCTTCGAGATCATGTCGGCGTAGGCTTTTTTGACTTCCTTCATCGCCGCGCTGCGATCAGCCGTAGATGGAATTGCGGTCTTCTTCAAATCAGCGCTTTTGGGTGGTTCACTAGGTGGTTCACGACTGCCAGATTTGTCTGGCACTGGTGATGAGGTTGTAGTTGCCGATGCGACTTCGGCGACGATTGGCGATGGACGCATCGAACGATGTGCACCAATCAAGCCCAACGTTTGAACCTGTTTGTTGGTCGTTGCGTCGCAGTACATTCCAACAATGGGAGCCGATAGTGGGTTTTCAATGGTTTTGACTGGACCGATTTCCCGTCCAATCCACGGACTGAAATAGGTGTCACTGGAATCAAGCCCTTTGGTTGTGACTTTCATGAACTTGACACGAAAGCAATTCATCGGATTGAGGCTGGAAGCTTCAACTTCGCCCACCGCATACCCTGGTTTGGCCAGCACAATTTTGGAATCAGAAGACGATGGGTTGGTCCGAAGTGATTGTTGTGTGCGCATGACAGGCTGAATTGTCTTGAGCTTGAGATCCGACCCCAGAGTGTAGGTCATCCCAATCAGCAGGCCGGGATCATCAAGCCCGAGAATCTGCTGTTGGACACCGTTCTTTCCGGCCTTGGTGGGGGATGAGCTTCCGAGTTTCTTTTGCCGCTGCGCATTTACGTTGGTAGAAACTTTGGCCAGCAACGCTCGTACTTCGCCAGTGGGCTGCGGGTAGTTTTCGATGTTTTCCAGTTTCCAAACGATCGGCAGCTCAACCTTTGGAGGGCCGTTTGGTGTGTTATTGGTGTTACTAGAATTGGAGTTAGATACGGATTCGGTTTTGGAGTTGGAGTTGGAGTTGGAGTTGGAGTTGGAGTTGGAGTTGGAGTTGGAGTTGGAGTTGGAGTTGGAGTTGGAGTTATTGGCGACGTTGTTTTCGCCAGAGGGGTTGGAAACCGATTCTGAATTCTTGTCTTCCTCTTCCTTGTCTTTGAAGTTCGAATCGGTGCCGCTCTCAAGCGTTATCGTATTTTCGTTATTCTGAGCGACGACTTTTTTGTTCTCGCCCTTCTTGTTGCTCTCGTTGTTGCCACGGTTGGGGCCCAAGATCCCGGAGCTAAGCAGAAATGCTCCCACGCCAAGTGCCGCCACACCACCGGAAACCCAACCAAGCAGACTCCAGACAAGCTGCTTCTTCTCGCGAGTCTTGGTTTTCTGGCGCGCGTCGGGATCTGAACGCACTTCGAGTGTCGCATCTGACCCGACCTGGTTTGACTTTCCCAGCTCACCCAATTCTGGTGACTCGTTCACTGGAGCCGTAGCAGAGACTTTGTTCAGTTGAGCTCGTAGCGCAGTGTCGTAGGCGGTCTTCTTCTCGTCGACCAACAGGCATCGCCGGGCGCGTGCCAACTCGTTGAGGATCTGTTGAGAGACGTCGCCGTTGGGGCCGCTTTGGTAGGTTCGAATGTGGGCCATCTGCCGATCGGCCGCCATCGAGATCACGTCTTTGTCAGATTCGAACAGCTCAACCCCGAGCAGCCGATAGTGGTTTACCGGTCTCGCCGAATCGCGAATCCCCAGCCATTTCAAATACGGATCAAATTCAGACATAAACTAGAATCGGGGCGTTGGAAGTCGGGCGGGCAGCAATCTGATGATTGGCCAAATAGCGTTTGCTTGGACTTTCTATTATTCGATTGTGGTGAACGCTAATTGTAAAGCCACGGCAACCTAAGTCAAAATCGTTCTGATTGATTTTCGTAAACCGCCAGCTCTGCTGGTGCGAACCGATAAGTATCCGCCACTGCATTGTGAGCGGCAAGGCGCTCGCAACAAGCCGCGTTTGATAAGTGCCAAAACATTAATTCATGGGAGGTCGAAGCAATCTATAAAATGTTGATCAAATCAGGGTTAATTGGAATCATTGTTAACCAGAATTATCGATTAACCAGAATCGACTCGACCCAGTCACCCGACACAATCGCAAGGCCCCAAACCGCCAAGCAAAGCAATCCTGCGGCCACGCCGACAATGATCAGAATTTCTGCCAATTGAAGTTGGAGGATCCTTCCCCTGCTACAACCGAGTTTGAACATCGTTTCCATCTCGCGGGCACGCAAACGTAGCGACAACATCAACACCAGCAGCAACAGCATCGCGGTCGAGATTGCGATCAAGATCGCGTTGGCGTCAAAAAATCGCTTAACCCGAAAAACGAGCGACATCAGCTCTCGCACGTCGTCGGATGGTTTGGTGAATTGTAGCGTCGGATCATCGGAGTACTTGCCTTCGAGAATCGTTTCCGACTTTTCATCGTCGGCGATTGCGATGATCGATGTGATGGGAAATTCAGCGGTGTCACCGTGAAAGTGAAATGACTCCATGTTCTCGGGCGTGATTGCGATATACGACTCGACGGCGGCGCTTGCGACAATTTTGTCTTCTGTGCGAGAGAGCACCTTGCCGCCTTGGTCATCTTCGTCGCTGAGATCCTGATGTCCGTGCCCGAGTCCCTGAATCACCCAAGCCGTTTTGACATCGACGAAGACGGCAAAGTCATCTGGACTGCGAGACTCATTGAGCACTCCAACGACGTTGAGCCGCAACGGGGCTTGGCCGGCCAGGTTAAGCACATTGTCTCGGTCCGAAATGATGTAGTCCCCGACATCGATTTGCAGCGAACCAGCCAGCTTGCTGCCAATGACGCACTCGCCCAGCATCGCAAAGCTCGTCCCGCGAGCCAGTGTCAAATCGCGAAACTCGAAGTACTCCAGCGTCGTTCCGACGACCGAGTAATTCTGAGCTGTAAAGACTGCGTGGATCGGAATCGCGCGGGCCGCGCCGCGCTCACGCAGATCGGCGACTTGGGCGTACTTGATCGGCTCGGCAGATCCGGACTTGAAGTGAATTGCGTTGAGTGTCAGATCGAGACTGCTTCCTCTGGCCCCGACGACGGCTGGAGTCTGGTCTGCCCGCGCGACAATCTTTTGATTGAACTGTGAAAGCAAAATTTGCATTGCGATTGGCAACAGCGCCGTCAGGAATACACAAGCCACAAGGATCAAGGATTTGAATTTGTGGTATACGATGTACTTCCAGGCAAGTTTGAAAGCCTGCTTCATGACGACACCTCGTCGCCAGCGGTTTGAAGCCGGGTGCCATCGACGTAGAACTGATCAAAATCAATGACTCGATCAAACCCGTCAAGAATCCCTGTGTCATGGGTTACAACAATCAGTGTCTGGTTTCGAGCTTCGGACTGCTGGAAGATCAGATCAAGAATCAAGCGTTTGTTTTTGGGGTCGAGATTGCCAGTTGGTTCATCAGCGAGGATCAACTGCGGGTTGGTGACCAGTGCTCGACAGATCGCGACACGTTGCTGTTCGCCTTGGGAAAGTTGGTTGGGTCGGCGACGGAGTTTCGATTGTAATCCAACCGAATCAGCGAGTTTTTTGGCAAGTTGGGCAGCGTTCTGGTTCTGGCTTTCAAGCCCAAGCGAATCATTGATCGCAAACGGCAGCAGGATATTGTCAAGCACATTGAGATACTCGACCAGTTCGAAACGCTGGAAAACCATTCCAATTTTCGCCGATCGGAAGTCTCTTCGCTGGGCGTCGCTCATGGTGTCAACGTTTTGATCGCCCACGCGGATCGTTCCTGATTCCGGCGTCACGATTCCGGCAATCAAATTGAGTAGCGTTGTTTTGCCGCTTCCACTCGGCCCGACAACGGCAACTTTTTCGGCTTGGCCATCCGAACCTACCGAAAGATGTTCAATTTGAAGATGAAAGTCGGATCGAGGATATCGAAAATGAAGTTGTTCGATCTCGATCATTGCGTGGCGGCACCGGTACAGAAAACTCAAAATTCGTAATTCAACTCGTCGGTCAAGTTGCCAATTATATCATCGCAACGCAAAGTAAAATGCTAACACGGAAACGAGCCCTAGCACGCCACCGATTGAGAACATAATCGTAGGCAAATACTCCAGACCATCCATGGCCGCTGAATAGCAGAACAGATAATGAGGTTCTGCAGGCGGTGCATCGGTCGTTTTAAATCCCTCTCGAACCAAGCCTGGTAACCCGTTGGCGATTAGCACGCCACGATGCCATTCTTGGGCCAACGCTTCATCGTCGCGAGGAGATTGGTGCTCGACATAGACGAAAATGCTGTCTCCTTCAACGAAATCGGGCGGCACTAGCGCGGTGTAGTCGGCACTTGATTGGCCTCCAAGCTGAATTGAGAAATCCGGACGGCCATAACCTTGCAGTAAGACATGGTTGGGGATCGGTTAACCCCGCTTCACTTCTGAGAGGGTGGTTTTTACTGGCTGGCCACTTGGTACCCGTTGATTGGTATACCAACCGACCGCCAAAGCCATAACCGACAGGGTAACGATCCCCGCTGGCAGATTAAACCGATTTGGGTCTGCGTCAGACGAATCGTTGCCCAGCCACCCTGCGGCTTCAACTCGTGCTCCCAAGTAACCCATCGGGAAAATGAAAGTCAGGAAACAAAAGATCAGCGTGAGCATCACAAAGTATGAGCCGAAAAAGCTCAGTTGCAATTCGGCGACCCACCGAAACAGGCCGCTGTAGGTCCACCACCAGTACAGGCACAATCCGAGCATCAACAGGCTGGGGAACGTACGAGCCGCCGTTTTTCCCGATGGCGTCTGCGAACCGGGAAGCCAAAGAAATCGGCAAATCAAAACCAACAAACGATTCATGGCAATTCAGTTTCAGCCTTCTCGGCATTCGCGGCGACGCCTGGCCATCCTGTCTACTGATGCAGATTCCGTCCGATGTTGCGGGTGAGGAAATCAGCTTTCCGCTTTCGGGCTTGAACCTCTTCGTAGTTGGCTGGGCGGTTTGCTCGGAGGGCCGCCGTGAGGTCTTCGTCCATTTCCCGAAGCGAGATGATCTGGACTTTTACTGCCGCGTGGCTTCCGGAGGTTGAATACCCACTGGCGCGATTGGAAAATGGACGGCTTAGCGGTCCCGACAAACCAGGGATCCCCTGTGAGATCCTGCCTTCGGCGTGTCGTGACACACCGCCCAAACTCATCAGTCCACCGTCTGGGACCATAACTACCGTGTTAACGTTGAAGCGATTGACGACGGGAAGCTGAACGGTAAGCCCTTGTTGTTGGGCGTTTGCCGACTCAGCGACCAACATCAAAATGATCGCGCCCAAGCCGAACGCAAAAGATCTGTTTGTGAGTTGAGTCATAACTGTTCCGTTTTAGGAAGCCGGAAGGAAGCCGGACGATGGGGGTGGGGAGGATGTTACTATGTACCGATCTCTTGCCTATATTATGTCGAGCCTAGGAAGCCAAGAACAGGGATGTTATGAGGATGTTCTTTAGTTGGCAGACAGAGATAGATTGGAGCTTTTGCAACTACAGCTTTATATCAATATCCACCGTGCCGATTATCCAACGGTGAGATCCTTGGTAGTGCCGATGTTGAAGCCTTTCGGGCGGGGCGAACGGCGGGGTTCCTTGGTGGCCGAGCTGGCAGTTTGGGTTGACCTTGACGGCTCAGGCCTCCAGCTGACATTTGAAAGGCTTTTTTCGACATTTGCGGTTGACGATAGCTTGACAAACCCATAGATTCATCGGTTTTCCCGGATATCTTCTGGGGCACTACCTCTCCATCTAGAGTTTGACCTTTTTCCTTGGAATCGGGTCACACTTTCGGTACGCAATCAGCAGCTTGTGGCGATTGCTTTTCCGAGGCAACGGAGAGCTTAACAAACGTTTGGAGTATTCTCGGTGGCGACTCACGAAGTAATTCGAATCCGTATGGAAGCATACGACCACTCTGTTTTGGATCAGAGTGCCGCTGAGATTGTGGAAACGGCAAAGCGAACTCACTCAGAAGTTCACGGGCCAATTCCGCTTCCGACTCGAATCGAGCGTTACACGGTACTTTCGAGTCCGTTTGTAAATAAAAAGGCTCGGCATCAATTTGAGATCCGAACGCACAAGAGATTGATTGACATCGTTCAGGCGACTGCCAAGACGATCGAGGCCCTCAACAAGCTTAGCTTGCCAGCGGGTGTCGAGATCAAGATTAAGGCGTCGACTAAGTAGCGTAGTTTTAAAAGAATCATCAAGCGAACATATATGGTACGGAAGCCGCGGGGATAAGCTAACCGCGAACTGTTCCGGCTTTCAGGGCCAGCAGTTGCAGCTGGTTTGACTTCCGCGACGGCAATCCAATTGGAATAAAAAGGCAATAGTCATGACAAAAGGCATACTCGGCCGTAAGGTTGGGATGACGCAGGTGTTCGATCCCGAAACGGGAGTCGCAACGCCGGTCACCGTAGTCGAAGCCGGCCCTTGCAAGGTGCTTCAGCTTCGCACAGAAGATAGAGATGGCTATTCCGCCGTTCAATTGGGTTTTCTCGATAAGAAACGTCCGGCCAAGGATCGCCGTTCGCGCCAAAGCCAGGCCGCTCGTTCTGAGCGTGGTCACGTTGCGGGTATCAAGTCAAAGCGTGCTGCCAGTCTTGCCGCCAAGGGCGTCGAAGTCGCTGCCAAGGCTAATTGCGAGCCGAAAAAATTCATCCGTGAGCTTCGCGGCGAAGTCGGCGAAGTCGAGGTCGGCCAGGATATCGATGTCAGCGTCCTCGAAGAAGTCGCTCGTGTCGATGTTGTCGGGACCAGCAAAGGTCGCGGTTTCGCGGGTGTTATGAAGCGACATAACTTCGCCGGTCAGCGAGCAACGCACGGTGTTAAGAAGTGTCACCGACATGCCGGTGGTACGGGGATGAGTGCGTGGCCCAGTCGAACCTTCAAGGGTAAGCGAATGGCGGGTCACTACGGTGCTGGGCGAGTGACCGTCAGAAATCTTGGTTTGCACAAGATCGACGTCGAGAACAACTTGCTTCTCATCAAGGGTGCGGTTCCGGGGCCAAACGGTGGCTACCTGATTATTAAAGAGACAAACAAGAAGTAGGTTGAACCGAATCATGGCCACTTTGCCAATCTATAACAGCAGCGGAAAAGAAGTCGGTAAATACGAAATCGACCCGACTGAAATTGCGCCTTCGATCAACAAGCAGTTGCTTCACGATGTCGTCGTGATGTATCAGGCTAGTGCTCGTCAGGGAACGCATAAAACCAAGAGCCGCGCAGAAGTTGCCGGTAATAAGAAAAAAATGTACCGCCAGAAAGGTACTGGTAACGCTCGTGCTGGATCGCGTGCTTCCAATATCCGACGTGGCGGTGGACACGCGTTTGCCCGACGCAATCGTGACTATTCTTATCGGCTTCCTCGCAAGGCCGTTCGGATGGCAACTCGGATGGCGATCGCTGGCAAGATTCAGGACGAGCAGGTCATCGTTCTGGACAGCTTGACGATGGACGCTCCCAAAACATCTGCGATTGCCAACATGCTCAAAACAATGGGCTTGGAAGGCAAAAGCACTTTGATCGCGACGGCAGAGCATTCTCCGATGGTTCACAAAAGTGCCCGCAATGTTCAGCAAGTCGACGTGCTTCCTGTGTCTGATCTCAATGCCTTGGTAGTTCTCAAGCCGCACCGCGTGTTGGTGACCAAGGATGCCATGGATCAAATCAAGTCGGGTGCAACGCCCAGCAAGAAAACAGAGGCTGCTGACAAGGCTTCAGCTAAAGCCAAGAAGGTAGAGGCTTAAGATGAAAAATCGAGTTGTCACAAAGCGAAATCGACCTGCTCCTCGACCACCAAAATTGGTCCTCGAGCCACACCAGGTCTTGATCAAGCCGGCTGTTACTGAAAAGGCAATGTATCAGGCGACTGAGCTGAACCAATACACGTTCAAGGTCAACACTCAGGCGACCAAGACCGACATTAAGAAGGCAGTTGAGAAGCTGTTTGAAGTCAAGGTCACGGGTGTTTCGACGCAGGTTCGAAAGGGCAAGCCACGACGGTACAAGTTTACTTACGGGCGAACCAAGGACTGGAAGAAGGCGATCGTTACGCTTCATCCCGATGACAAGATCGACTTCTTCTAAACCAGGAGCAAAACGCCTTTATGAAAGGCAAGCCAGCAATGGCTCGAAGCTTCGGCTTCCAATTATCGAATGGCGATTCGGACAATCACCGCACAAGACTAAACGGAAATCAAAATGGCAATTAGAAAATACAAACCGACTTCAGCTGGACGCCGCGACGCCAGTGTCAGTGACTTTAAGGAGCTGACCAAAGGTGCCAAGCCGGAAAAGAGCCTGCTGCGCCCGATGGTGAAGACCGCTGGTCGAAACAATCAGGGCAAGATCACGGCTCGTCACCGAGGTGGTGGTCATAAGCGTCGGTACAGAGTTATCGACTTCAAGCGTGATAAGGACGGCGTCAAGGGGATCGTTAACTCGATCCAGTACGATCCAAATCGCAGTGCCTACATCGCGTTGCTTTATTATACCGATGGTGAAAAGCGTTATATCCTAGCTCCCGAAGGTCTGGAGAAGGGCGATGTCTGTGAAAGTGGTGCCGATGTTCCGCCGACAGTCGGTAACTGCTTGCCTTTGAAAAACATTCCACTGGCGACAGTGGTTCACAATATTGAAATGCGTCCTGGTCAGGGAGGCATCCTTGTTCGCAGTGCCGGAACAGGTGCAACGTTGATGGCCCGCGAAGCCAAGTGGGCTCAGCTTTCTTTGCCATCTGGCGAGATTCGCCGAGTCCCTTCGACTTGTCGAGCCACGATCGGCAAGGTCGGTCACTCAGAGCACGGCGCAGTTGTGCTTGGTAAAGCCGGTCGAGCCCGATGGCTTGGTCGTCGCCCACACGTTCGTGGTACTGCGATGAACCCGATCGATCACCCGCACGGTGGTGGTGAAGGTCGAACCAAGGGTGGCCGTCACCCAGTCAGCCCATCCGGCGTTCCAGCTAAAGGTGGACGGACTCGGCAGAAGGCCAAGGCATCTAATGTGGCCATCGTTCGTCGTCGTAAGTCACGTCGGTACGGTCAGTTGAAAGTCAAATAAGCCAGGGATTAACCGCTTAACCAAACAGCTGGTTTTTAATCACAGAAAAAAACATGAGTAGATCACAAAAAAAAGGCCCTTACGTCGACGAGAAACTTTTCCGCAAAGTTCAAAAGGCGGAAGAGGCTGGCAATAAAGAGCCAATTAAGACTTGGGCACGAGCCTGTACCGTCATTCCTGAATTCATTGGATACACGTTCATGATTCACGATGGTCGCAAGCACGTCAAAGTCCTGATGACCGAGGACATGGTCGGGCACAAGTTGGGCGAGTTCGCTCCAACCCGAACTTTCAAAGGTCACAGCGGCGGCAAGAGAAAATAGACATTGGCGGTCGCTCTTGGGGCGAATCGAAGCGACGGAGAGGGTTGAGTCACTTCTTCAGCAAAACAACTTTTAGACGTTCAAAGACAGAAAAATGGCATTCGAATCAAAACATCGATACGCACGCATCAGCCCGCGAAAGGTTCGGCCTTTGGCTGATTTGGTGCGTGGCAAGTTCGTTGACGAAGCGTTGGATATTCTTCGTTATCAGCCACAACGCGGAGCACGCATGCTGGAGAAGGTCATCAAGACCGCTTTGGCAAACGCTCAGGATCCAGATCAGAACCCTGGTCAGATCGCAGAAGAACACAACTTGTTCATCACCGAATGCCGTGTCGATGGCGGACCGATGTTCAAGCGAGTTCAGCCAAAAGCTCGTGGTATGTCGGCGTTGCTCAAAAAACGCATGTCGCACATCCACGTTGGAATCGACGAAGTTTAAGCTAGCTCAATCACACTTACGCAATACAAGAACGCCTCACGGCAACGCCAATTTTAGGTGAATCAAAATGGGTCAAAAAGTAAATCCGATCGCGTATCGAGTCGGCGTCATGGAAGGCTGGAGAAGCCGTTGGTACGCTCCAAAAGCTGAGTTCGCTACGTTGCTTGTCGAAGACCAAAAGCTTCGCAAGTTCATCCGCAAGCACCCGACACAAAACTATCGGGCAGCTGGAATTGATCGCGTTGAGATCGAGCGAACTCGTGACGAAGTGAAGGTCACTTTGTTTGTCGCTCGCCCAGGTTTGATCATTGGTAAAAAGGGCCAGGAAGTCGAACGGCTTCAGAACGAATTGCAAAACCTGATCGGTCGTCGCATCAATCTGAAGGTTGAAGAAGTCGGTCGCCCTGATTTGCAGGCCCAGCTTGTCGCAGAAAAAATTGCAGAACAACTACAACGTCGAGCTTCTTTCCGCCGCACCATGAAACGTGCCGCTGAAGAATCAATGGACGCCGGTGCTTTGGGCATCAAAGTTCAATTGGCTGGACGACTCGGTGGAGCTGAAATGGCTCGCCGCGAAAAACACATTAGCGGTTCGATTCCTTTGAGCACGATTCGTGCGAAAATCAGTTACGGCTTCACCGAAGCTCTAACTGCCCAGGGGCATATCGGAGTTCAAGTTTGGATTAACCAAGGTAATTACGGAGACGAAGTCGATGGCTCAGATGCCAAAACGGGTCAAGCATCGAAAGGTCCAAAGAGGTCATATAAAAGGTAACGCCACACGAGGTAACAAAGTTATCTTTGGTGATTACGGTCTCCAGTCGCTTGATCCAGGTTGGCTGAAGGCTCAAACGATCGAAGCCGGACGTATCGCTGCCCAACAATACATTCGTGGTGTTGGTAAGCTTTACATTCGCGTCTTTCCGCATCGTTCGATTACATCGACCCCGTTGGAAACTCGAATGGGTAAAGGTAAGGGAGAACCCGAGTATTGGGTTGCCACTATCCGCCCAGGAACGATCCTGTACGAATTAAGTGGTGTCACCGAGCAACAGGCTAAAATCTGTTTCGCTCGACTGGCGCACAAAATGCCATTCAAAGTCCGAATGGTCAAACGTCGCCCTATGTAAATCGGGCGTGTGAGCCAGGCCGTCTGGCTTGGCAAGCAATTGAAGATTAAGACAAGACAAGCAAACGAAAAAGCGTACTGACATGGCAACCCTATCAGAACTACGAGAGATGAGTATTGAACAGATGGACGCGATCCTCAAGGAAGCGTGCAAAGATCTGTTTCACTTGCGAATCAAAGCCCAAACCGATCGCCTTGATGTGCCTTCGGAACTCAAGCGAAATCGCAAGCTGATCGCTCAGATCAAGACGCTTAAACGTGAACGTGAAATCGCCGCGGCCAAAGAAGCCTCGGCAGCAAGCTAGTCAGACTTACCCAGAAAACAAAACAAGAAAACCCATTGGGACAGTGAAATGCCGAAGCGAGTTTTAACCGGTCGTGTCAAAAGCGACAAAATGGACAAGACGCGAGTTGTTCAAATTGCGCGCTTGGTTCGGCACCCCAAGTACGGCAAGATCTACCGCGATCGAACGACTTGTTACGTGCACGATGAAAACAATGAGTCAAAAGAAGGCGACACGGTTCAGATCATTGAATCGGCTCCACTTTCAAAGCGAAAGCGATGGGCCCTGGTTTCAGTTGTTGAGAAAAGCAACGAAGTCGACGTGACTGCGATGCGAGCTGCTCGAAAGTTGAAAGAAACAGCCGCCGCTGATGAGCAAGCTGCCAAAGACGCGAAAGCCGACGCCAAGGCCAAGGCAGAAGCCGCCGCTGCTCCTGCGGAATCGCCAGCTGAGTAATTGGTACTCGGTACTCAGTACAGACTCGAAAAATTGAAATAGACAACACAAGAACCACTCAATTGAAACGATTCGTCTCGGCCAAAACCAAGGCGAACACCAACTGACAACAAACAAACGACGTAACGATGATTCAAGCAGAAACACGACTGGCAGTCGCAGACAACACAGGTGCCCGCGAAATCATGTGCATCAAAGTCCTCGGAGGTTCGCGCCGTCGAACAGCCGGGCTGGGTGACATTATCGTGTGCAGTGTCAAAAGTGTGATTCCAGGCAGCGACATCAAGAAAAAAGCGATCGTCCAGGCGGTCATCGTGCGGACCAAGAAAAGCACACGACGGGCCGACGGTAGCTACATCAAGTTTGACTCCAACGCGGCTGTAATCATCGATAAGGACAAGAACCCACGCGGCACTCGTATCTTCGGTGCGGTTGCTCGTGAGCTCAGAGAAAAGAACTACATGAAAATCGTTAGCTTGGCCAACGAAGTTATCTAACGAATTGACTTAAACAAACCAGAGATCCAACCGGCCGTTGGAATAATCAACGGCTCAAGAAACGGTTACACGGAAATAAAATGGCTGCTCGACTTAAAGAACTTTACAACGACACGATCCTTCCGGAGCTTAAAACCAAGCTCAAAAGGGAGAATCCGCATTCGATTCCCAAGCTTGAAAAAATCATTATCAACATGGGTGTCGGATCAGCCACACAGGACAAGAAAGAGTTGGCTGATGCCAACGAAGCGATGGGTTTGATCGCCGGTCAAAAACCGGTCATCACCAAAGCCCGTAAATCGATTGCGAACTTCCGCTTGCGTGAAGGTCAGTCGATCGGTTGCAAGGTCACACTGCGAGGCGATCGAATGTACGAGTTCATGGATCGCCTGGTAACACTGGCGCTGCCTCGAGTTCGTGACTTTCGCGGAATCAGTGAAAAGGCATTTGATGGTCGCGGCAACTACAGCCTCGGCTTGAATGAGTACGGCGTTTTTCCCGAACTAAACCCTGACAAATTTACTCGTAGCCAGGGGATGAACATCGTGTTCGTAACCACCAGTGAAAACGATGACGAAGGACGAGAATTGCTTCGCATGTTCGGCATGCCATTCAAGGACAGCAAAGCAAAATCTTGAGTTGACTGACACTCACTAAACCCGCTCGGTGGTTGGTCATCGAGGTTACCAATAATTAAGTTTCAATAATTTTTACAGGCTTTTGTTGTGGCAAGAAAATCGAAGATCGCTAAAGCGTCTCGACCTAAATACCCCGTACGTCGTGAGCGTCGGTGTAAGTTGTGCGGCCGCCCTCGTGGGGTGTATCGCAAGTTTGGTATTTGTCGTATTTGCTTTCGTAACCTTGCGGAAAAGGGGTTGATCCCCGGCGTTCGCAAGTCAAGTTGGTAAAGGCAAGATAAGGTAAAAAACGACTATGATGACTGACCCTATTGCCGACATGCTTACTCGCATCCGCAACGCGGTAAGCGTAGAACGGCCCAACGTGGAAATGCCAATTTCCAAGGTCAAATCTAATTTGGCAGATGTACTCAAACGTGAAGGGTACATCTGGGACTGGAAAGCCGAAGCAGGCGAACCGGTTGGCCAACTTCAGATTGATCTCAAATACGGCCCCAGTGGTGAAAAGGTAATTCGCCACGTCAAACGCGTCAGCAAACCTGGCCGCCGCGTTTATTCCAGTGCTCGCGATCTGCGTCCGGTTCTTAATGGACTTGGGATCTCGATCGTCAGCACGAGCAAAGGCCTGCTAAGCGATCGCGAAGCCCGACAGCAAAAAGTCGGTGGCGAAGTTTTGTGTGAGATCTGGTAGACGGTTTTCAGATTCCTGATGCGGCGCCTGACAGGTGCCAGCCAATCCAATCTGAAATCTATAATTTGAAATTTGAAATCGAAATACTGCCGCAAGGCAACTTAACTGGAATAGATCAATGTCAAGAATTGGCAACAAACCGGTCAGCATCCTTGATGGAGTCAAAATCAGCGTCGCTGGTGGCTCGATCAACGTTGAGGGCCCCAAGGGCAAGTTGAGCTACGCACATCGCCCTGAAGTCGACGTCGTCGTCGAGGATGGCGAAGTCAAAGTCTCACGCAAGGCCAACGACAAGAACTCACGTGCTTTTCACGGTTTGACTCGCTCGTTGATCCAAAACATGGTCGTTGGAGTCAAAGAAGGCTACGAGAAGAAGCTTGAGCTGCAAGGCGTTGGCTACGTCTGCTCAATTGCCGGTAACAAGTTGAAACTTCGCGTCGGTTTGGCCAACGAATTGGTCAAAGAGATCCCGGCCGGGCTGGAGGTCACTTGTCCCGATCAAACACATGTTGATGTCAAAGGTTGCGATAAGCAAAAAGTTGGGCAGTTCGCTGCCGAGGTTCGAGGCCTCCGCAAACCAGAGCCATACAAAGGCAAGGGGATTCGCTACGTTGGCGAGCAAGTGAAAATCAAACCTGGTAAGTCAGCTCAGTAACGTTATTCAAATTTGAAATTACAAATTCGGAATTCAACAGTTCCAGCATAAAGTTGGCAATCCAAACAGGATTTAAGGCGAGACAGTTCGGTGAAAAAACAAAAAATCGTTAATAAGCAACGTTGGCGTCGCACAAATCGCGTACGGAAAAAAGTACGTGGTGACGCAACAACTCCTCGGCTTAGCGTTCGACGAAGCAACAAGCACCTATATTGCCAGTTGATTGATGATGAAGCGGGGAAAACACTTGCTTCGGCCAGCACACGCGACAAAGCGATCGCTGGCGAGATCAAGTACGGTGGCAATTGCGATGCGGCCAAAATCATCGGCGCCAAGATCGCTGAAAAGGCCAAAGAGATTGGCGTCGAAAACGCCCGGTTCGATCGTGGCCCTTACAAGTTCCACGGTCGTGTTGCCGAACTGGCCAACGCTGCCCGCGAAGGCGGATTGAAGTTTTAACCATAATTTGAAGTAGGACGGGCACTCCTGCCCGTCACCACAAGAGTCGGCCAAGAGTGACCGACCTACGAATCAACAATAAACCAACGTAACAATAAACACACGCATAACCCGCGAACAAAACCAATCGGAAACTGTCCGATCAGCATCGAGGTAAATAGAAGTGGCAAAAGGTAGAAGAGACAACCGGAAAAAGAAGGACGACAAGCCGAACTCCGGCTTGATCGAACGTACGGTCAAAATCAAACGCTGTGCCGCCGTTGTTAAAGGTGGTCGACGTTTCAGCTTTGCAGCGATGGTCGTTTGCGGCGATGGCAAAGGCAAAGTCGGCTGGGGGTACGGCAAAGCGAACGAGGTTCAGCCATCGGTTGAAAAAGCCAACAAGCAGGCTTCTCGTTCTCTGGTTCCGATCGACATGGTCGACGGCTCGATCCCTCATCGGGTTGATGGCCGATTCGGTGCCGCCAAGGTTGTACTGCTTCCAGCCGGTCCTGGTACCGGGATTATCGCCGGCTCAGCCGTGCGTGCAGTTTGCGAAGCCGCTGGTGTAAAGAACATTTTGACAAAGAGTTTCGGCAGTAATAATCCTGTTACTCTCGTCAAGGCCACCATGGACGCCTTGACTGCTTGCCGAACCAAAGAAGACGTTGAGCGTCTACGAGGAGTCACGCTGTGAACTTAAACGACGTAAACGAAGGCATCGTCAAGAACAAGAAACGCAAGCGACTTGGTCGCGGAACCGGTTCTGGGCTTGGCAAAACATCGGGAAAGGGCCACAAAGGCCAACGTTCTCGAGCAGGTCACTCGCAACATCCGACTTTTCAGGGTGGTGCCATGCCAATGATTCGCCGAATCGCGAAACGCGGTTTCAACAACAAATTTGCTTTGGTTGTTGGCGAAGTCAATGTCGCAGACCTGGAAGCAAACTTTGACGCAGGCGACGAAGTCACCCCAGATTCTCTTCGCGAAAAAGGCTTGGCCAACTATAAATACGATGTGCTTAAGGTGTTGGCCAAAGGCGAGATCAGCAAGAAGCTGACCGTTACGGCTCACCGATTCAGCAAATCGGCAAAAGAGAAAATCGAAAAAGCCGGCGGTTCAATTGTTGAGCTTCCGAAGAAAAAAGCTGTCATCAAAAACAAGATGGGATCAGCCAAAAAGAGCTAGTTCCGTCTTAGCCGATTCGCCTGCCCCTCAAGAAAATGGAGTTGGTCAGCACGGTTGAACAGTGGAACCAACTTTAGGTGAGCCAAGAAGGATCGTCAGGAAACACTGAGCCATGTTAAAAAAGCTGCGTACTATCTTTACGATTCCGGAACTTCGTCGGAAAGTCCTGCTGACGCTGTTTCTGCTGGCGATCTATCGAATCGGGTGGCAAATTCCGCTTCCGATGCTCGATCAGTCGGCGGTGGCGGATTTTGCCAAGAACATGAGCGGCGACCTTTCGAAGTTCCTCGCCAAGGTCTCCGTGTTCAGTGGATCACAGCTCAGCCAAGCCACGATTTTCGGGCTTGGCATCATGCCTTATATCTCGGCGTCGATCATTCTTCAATTGATGGGCACTGTTTACAAGCCGCTTGAAGAACTCAAAAAAGAGGGCGAAGCGGGCCGGAAGAAAATCAATGAGTACACTCGATACCTGACTGTCGTTTTGTGCTTGATCCAAAGTGCTGGTTACCTCTGGTACGTTATCATGCGAGATCAGGGTAACGGGTCAAACATGACTGCTGAAATGTTTGAAAATCCGGTCACCGGCAATCTGACCTTGATGTGGCAGTTCATTGCTATCTTGATCATGACCTGCGGTTCGGTGTTTCTCATGTGGCTCGGTGAGCAGATCGACGAGTATGGAATCGGCAACGGTATCAGTTTGTTGATCATGGCGGGCATCGTCGCGATGATGCCAGGTGCTTTGATGAACTTGCTTAACAACGCGTCTTATGAACTGACCGGATTCTCCTCTGGCAAAATCGGATTGGAGAAGATCATCATGCTGATAATGATGTTCGTGGGGGTCGTGGTGGGAGTGGTGTTTATCACGCTCGGCCAAAGGCGGATTCCCACGCAATCCGCCAAACACGTTCGCGGTCGCCGAGTCTATGGCGGTACACGTCAGTACATGCCACTGCGAGTCAATCAGGCTGGTGTGATGCCGATCATCTTCGCCCAAAGTCTGTTGATGATTCCTCCGTTCGTGTTCGGCTATTTCGGCAGCGGCAGCGAAGGCTATTTTGGTCAACTGATGCAAAGCCTAGGGACTGTTCTCGGGTCACCGCAGTCGATGGTTTATAACCTTGTCTATATCGCTATGATCTACTTCTTCTGTTACTTCTGGACTGCGATCACGTTCAATCCGAAAGAGATTTCGGACAACATGAAAGACAACGGAACGTTCATCCCGGGTTACCGCCCTGGTCGCCGAACCGAGGACTACCTCGAAGCCGTCATCGAGAGGATCACCTATGTTGGTGCAGGATTCTTGGCTTTGATTGCCGTTGTTCCGACGATCATCTCCGAGCTGCTGGGTGTCGATTATATGGTCGCCAGTTTCTACGGTGGTACCGGCCTGTTGATTGCGGTAAGTGTCGCGTTCGATTTGGTTCAAAAGATCGACAGCCACTTGGTGATGCGAAACTACAAGGGATTGCTCGAGTGAGTAGTCAGCCGACATAGAAAGCTAAATTCAAGCCGCAATTCTGGTTCAGGATTGAGGCTTTTTTAGTATCGGCAATGTAACAACCGCATAATCCCATGGGGCTGCTTCTCCTACCGAGGATACAATGAGCAAAGCTGGGGCCGCTACCAAAGCCCAGGTGAATCATGCGTTTTGTCAATCTCCCGATCATAAGTTCGTTTTCCTTAGTGGTGCTCCCGATGGTCGGTGGGCCCAGTGAGTCTAATTTTGGTGCGCTCGGTAAGTCGATCGCACAAGACGTTAAAGCACCTGCGATACCGGTAACTCCGGCAATGGTGGAAAACAATGATTCGGCGAGAACTGGCCCTTCTTCCCGTTTCTCACCTGGAACCGAGCGTTCCATCAAGGCTGAAGAGGCTTTGAGGCAAAAGGTGAGCTTTGAATTTGCCGAGGCTCCGTTTTCTGAGGTTGAGCAAAAGCTTGAATCAATGACGGGATTGAATTTCATATTGAACCAATCCGCGACCGATGATTCCCTGACGCCAGACGAGCCAATTTCCTTTGAGCTGGCCGATGCTCCGCTCAATAAAGCCTTGAGCATGCTGCTTGAATAGCTGGCTTGTGTGGTGAAAGTAAATGAGATTGAAATGAATATTTTGGAGCATGGGCACCTTTCAACCCGAAGGTTTGGTGGTAGCTACGAGGACTACCTGCCGATTCATCAGTTCCTGGACAGCACCAAGCTTTACTTCCACCACGTGAAGCACCGAGTCGTTTTGCACAACACATTTGGTGTTGAGTTGGCGGTCGAGCTTTTCGGGCCAGAGCTAATCAATTCCGACGGGCGCGGGATTTGTGTTCGGGACATCGCGATCGGACATATCAAAGAAGATCTCGATGGACATATTCCTACGCTTTACGACTGGCTCGGAAAAGCGTTTTATCTCAAACCGTACTGCCCCAAGGTTGCCGAATTCGAATCCGAAGAACTGAAGGAGCTCGTCGCCCGGCCGTACCTGCGGAGCGGATTGAAGTATGCGATGTTCATCACGCTCTCTGATTTTGGCGTCTGGCTATCAGAGCAGTTGCTTGGAATAGACCAGGCCATTGAGCTTCGGCAAAAACTCTCGCCCAAAAACCGATTGTCACAACCGCTTAGCCAGTTTGAGTTTCGGCACCGGTGGCAATACACGCCCAATGAAGATGATTTGGTTTGGTTGAGAGAAAATGGGTTTGAGTCTGGCGAACACAAAACTGGATTGGCGAACTCCAGGTTGCCTGACCATCGACTTTCAAGCGATGCTGCTTGTTCCCCACGAATCCCGGCTGATCCAATAACGCTGGAGTTTGATTGAACATGCTTCCGTGGAAAGACCCGAAGACCATTGCCAAAGCGAAAAAGTGGGTCAAAGGCGAGGGGAAAATTGCGATTCGGTTTGAGGGCGGCCACGACAGTCGCTTTATAGGAATCGGATCGCGTGAAAATAAGGGCTTCGATCGTGAGGCCAATGAATGCCTCCAATGGGAGATAGCGGACAAACTGCAAATCCCCTGGGTCAGCGGCAATCAAGTCACGGGCGAAGGAGTATTGAGCTATGTCGATGGGCAGATGCACGTAAGTTACCAACTCAAAGACATTGGCCATGATCTATCACTGGAACAGCAGCAGCTTCCGATTCCCGACGTTGAGCATGTGCGTCTGGAGACACCAAATTCTTTTCCTGAATTTGATTTTCAAATTCTTCTCGGAGTTTCAAGTTTTTCCTCTCATGAGCTTGGTTTGTGGTACGAAAAGCCGAGCCTCAAGACAGTTCCCCATGATCTCAACGCTTCGGATCGCCGCGCGCTCATCGAGCTAATAGAACCGTTAGTCGAGCCTGCGATCCAGGCAATGATACAGCCGAAACACGAAGAGGATGATGTCATTCCCGTCGCATTGAATTTCGAAGGATACTACTGGTCATCCACTAAAGAGATTTACTATTCGCTGGAGCTCGATAGAACGAGAGTCCGCCGTCAGGTTTTCAATGACTCGGTCGTGTTGTTTGAATAGGGTAATTAGTCACTCCCGCGCAGGGGAGTCCATTGAAGGAGCAAAGACTGGATTGGCGCCTGCGTGGGAATGACGGTGGTAAATATCTAACGACTCGCCGGATTGACCCGAACGTGAAATACACCCGTTTCGAGTTCGTCAACAGCGACATCGATATCGAGGAATCGCTTCAAGATATCAATGTGAGTTGTTGCGTGCAGCGACAAAGGTCCGGTGACGAACTCGCTGCAGACTGACGCGTCGCCCTGAGCCGCAGCCAGTCCCATCGGCAACAGCAACTGGTCGGCCAAGTATTCCCCGACAGGATAGTCCCATGCAAGGTAGGGTTTAGCGTCTCGAAAGGTTTTCCGCGCGACGTCTTCGGCGCGAACCCCGGGGCTTCCGTAGCGGGTGATGATCTCGTTAACGTTTCCGCTGTTGAGCTCCATCATCACAACGTTGCCAGGACCGGGAGAGTTCTTGATCTCGATCGGATAGCATTCCGACTCGTGCCACTTGCCTTTGCGGCGAACGATGTCGAGTTCTCGCTCGGCGATGTGAAGCGGTAGTTTTGAAACCAGGGCCATCAGTTTAGCCTTTATTTTGTGTTGGCGTTCCATCAGGCTCAGCCGCCCAAGGGATTCGCTTGGCTGGATCTCGATTTTGATCTTTCCACCGCCCACCGGATAGAACCCGTACGACTCGATCTGTGCCTTAAACTTCGGCCCCATCTTTTCGACTTGGGGTAGATAAACTCGCTCCAAGAAATCGAACGGAGGTCCGCCCGGATTGTGAGTACCGCCTTGGACGGTAATGGATGATGGTTGATCGGCCATCATTAGTGCTGGCAGAACGGTCTGAGCTACCAAAGTCGTACTGCCAGCGGTTCCGATCTTGAAATGAAAATCTCGGGTTTGAATCGGTCCCGGAATGAAAGTCAGTTCGGAAGAGTTGAGCTCAGCTCCAACGGCGGCGCCACCGCAAACCTCTCGCGCAGCCTTAACGCCTGTCACGTGCTGACGCTTAAGTCCGGACTTTTTCCGTCCCGCTCGAATTTTCGTGATCTTGAACGGCTTGCCAGTAACGGCGCTTAGAGCCAGCGACGAGCGAATGATCTGCCCGCCGCCTTCGCCTTGTGATCCATCGATTTCAATCATGACTTGGCTCGGAAGTAACGTGAGTTCCAATCGGCCACAAGTCTAGCTGATCGGATCGGGTTAATAAGAGCCAGAAAAGAGAGAACAATCGAGTTCAGGTTCACCAACGTGGTTGATCAAGGGGAAAAAGGTTTGAGATTCAATGTGTCGCACTGCTATACATAGATTGCCGGTAGAAAGAAGATGACACAGTGAGCAAGTCGAAAAAACAGAAATTGGAAGTAACTTCCTCATGGGGTTACGGATTGATGGCGCTTTCCGTTTTACAGGGAATCGCAATAAGTGGTACCGTTCAAATAAAACGGCAAAGCACCCAATGTTTTTGCAAAACTGAATTTAAAAACCTGAGCGCCTTGCTGCTCAAGCTTGCGTGGGCAATCAGTGACTAAAGTCTAGGTTCCAGGAGCAACGCTGTCTTCTATCAATTTCAGGAACTCTTGGGTGTCATCGACAACACCGGATAGCACCTGATTCCCCTTGATTCTAATTTTGGGCATTTTGACGGTTTCCTCGATCAGCAACTGAAAGTCGTCAGCATTTGCGGCCAGCAACTCGTCAATCCAGGGATCTTCGAGATACGGGTCAAGCTTTACCGGATCCAAGATTGCCTCGATGTCTTTCTTTATCACTGAATGATGAATAATCGGACGTCGGAAAAGCCGCTCGTGAACTTGCGGAAAAACCTCTGGCTTGGCGCGCCACGCCGCAAGGGCGAGCTTCGCGTATTCACAGGCATAGCCGTGGTCGGCGATGTTGCTAGGTAAATGCTCATTACACATTCGGTTCATCGGAACAGGCAGCAGGATGATGGCGAACTTGCCAGGATGCTTGTCTTGCAGTTCGACCAATTCGCCTTCCATTACTGCGCAGGCTTTGCAGCAATAATCGTAGTATTCCACTAACACGTATGGCGCGTCGCTCGGACCGATGTGCGGAAGCGAATCAACGCAAAACTGCTTTCCGTCATAATCCACTTTCTGCCCTTCTCCTCGGCAATGGATTGGAACCGATGTGTCTTCAGGTGGGAAAGTGATTTTGATTTCGCTGACGAGGTGAGTGTCGGGGGTCGGCCCGAAGACTTGTCCAAAAACAAAGAAAACAAACGGTAGCATCGAAACAGCGGTCGCAGTTGCCAGCATTCTCTTTTCTAACGGTCGCGAGTGCAAAAAGATTCCCGATGCAGTTGCCATGCCGACGAGATGAATCGCCATGCACCATGGGCAGAATCCCTCAATCACGAACAACTGCAATCCAGTGAACCATATCGCCGCACACACCAAGATAATCGCGGACGTTACCAGAGCAAATTTCGATCGGCCAAACGAAGCAACCAGCGTCAGGCAATAGGTAAGCAAAGACAGGGAGCTGACCGGAATGCCAAAGATTTGGGACCAACGAGATCCGAGTACTTCAGAGCAACCACTTGCGTTACCGCAGCCGGCGATCGAGTCGACTGCACCGCTTAAACTCATGGTCAAAAGGTAGAAGCTTATTCCACTGCCAATGAGTGAAAGAACTCGAACTAGGTGCAGCATGATTCAACACAAGCCTAAGTTGCTGAGATGGTTCTGTTCATTCCAAATCAACGTCAAAAATTTTGGAAGAGTCGCTACTTGATACCACGATTTCTAATCCACTGTCTTTGAGATTTTTATACCTATTATCGATTGCGCTAACCGCTGGTGGACCACCGACTGACGGTTCAACTTCGAAGCACGTAACAGTCACGGCGTATGTGCCGGGGTATAGTCCATCACCCGGCTCAAACGATTGTGCCTGATACGCTCCGTCGGTATCAAATTTTCCAAATGCGGCTCGTCGAGGATTATCACCTTCGACTTTTTGAGGCAGAAACCGAACCGTGCCTGAGTGAGGCATTGGTTGGCCGTTCAGAGTCACCGTCCCTGACACTGGCACCAGACCCTTATCACTGCCGCACCCCGCCATAACAACTAGGCAAGCTGCGATCAGCAAGCGATTGATCGAAAACGATTTCATGGGCTTTACTTGAAATTGATGGTTAAGGCTGGCACATTTACCCTATTACGGCAAGGTTACCGCTTCGCCGCCCTCTCGGGTGCCCAGCGCATTATAAAGCAGGTAGTCGATGTCCTCCGACAAAAACTGCACGCTTGCATCACCCATGCACATATTCGCTCCACCGTGGTGATTGCTCTTGAACGCGCATGTCTCCCACCAACCCGTGCCGGGACTAAAGTCATCTCCCCGTGTGTCGTTGCGACGGTGGTTCAGGGGAATCGTCGTTGGAGATAGAGGAAAGTTAGAAGCGAATAAACAAATGAAAGTGCAATCTTCCGGTAGAGTTTCGCCCACCATAAATGTGTTCGACGTCCCGTCCGACACCTCGCTCAAAGATACTCTGGGGTTACGAGATCTTCCGAACATGCCAACCGACCATGTCTCGGAGGAGCGCTTTGATCCGAAGTTATCTCCTTGGCAGCACGGATTGTCAGGTGCAGGGACCGTGCCTTCGGTACAAAGCGGACAATCGTCAGGCTCTGTCGGTCCTATACTGGCGGTGTACCAAGTGCCTTGACCGGTTACAGGATTGTGGCGAAATCGGTCATCAAAAATTGGATTGTTGCTGCGACTGCCTGATGGACAAACAAAGACAGATGCCTCAGCCGTTGCAATGACTTCTTTGTTGGGCGACTCTCTGAATTCGAAACTCAAGTCTAGCTGATCCCGGATGTTGCCCAGCTCCAGTTGCGGAAAAATCGCTGTCGCCCAATTGTCGCCCGGGATACTACAGCCGTGTGTTCCTCCGCAGCCCTGTGCTCCGGCTGGAAGTTGCAGGAAAACGCTGTGGTAGTTGTGAAGCCCAATTCCAATTTGCCGCAGATTGTTGGCACAACTAATGCGCCTAGCAGCCTCTCTAACTTGCTGGACTGCCGGAAGGAGCATAGCGATCAGGATTCCGATGATCGCGATGACGACCAATAGCTCTACTAAAGTAAAACCATTATTTCTACGGCAATGAATCACCGGTGCGGAGTTAGCGTTCATGTCAGTCCTTCAAAAGAGAAGTAGCTAGTAATTAACATATTATTACGGTATAATAATAACTTGCCGTGACTTATTGGCAAGCACAATTGTATCAGTTCGTTCGGCAGAGCCCATTGATCGCCGATCACCGATAGCACTGGAAGGGGAGTCCCGGCTTTTTTCGCCTGATGGCGGCTGGGACAGTCGAGCAAATTGCAATTTCAAACGCGAAGATGTTTCATATAAAACGCAGCAACGCATAGTTTCGTTTGCCGCTTCGAAGGACAATCACCGATTCGCTGGCAAGGTCTTTCTTGGTCAGTTTGTAATCGATGTCGTCGATTCGTTTGTTGTTAACGTAAATGCTGCCTTGTTTGATTGAACGTCGGGCGTCTCCTTTGCTTTTGCCCGTTGTTGCCACCGCGTCGATCAAGCCGAGCCCCTCTTCAAGGACGCTGGCTGGTTGTTCGCTGCTGGGAACGTCGGCAAAGATCTGCCCAAGCTCAGCATCGGTCAAGCTTTCAATCTCAGCGCCGAACAATATCTCGGTCGCTTGGACTGCGGATTTCAATCCTTTTTCACCGTGAATCAGCCGCGTCAATTCCTGGGCCAGCCGTTTTTGGCTTTCCGACTTGTGCGCTTCTTTTTCGCGTGACTCATCCAGTGCCGTGATCTCGTCATGCGAGAGCTCCGTCAGGAAGCGAAGACACTTACCAACATCGTCGTCGTCAACTCGGATCCAGTATTGGTAGAACTGGTATGGACTGGTTCTTTCAGGCGAAAGCCAAACCGCTCCCGATTCCGTTTTGCCCATTTTGGTTCCATCGGATTTTGTCAGCAACGGACAAGTCATTCCGTAAAGCTGAACACCGTTCATCCGGCGACCCAAGTCGATCCCCGCCGTCACGTTGCCCCATTGGTCCGAACCGCCGATCTGCAACTCGCAGCCATACTCTTTGTTCAAGTGGGCAAAGTCGTAGGCTTGTAAAAGCATGTAACTGAATTCGGTGTAACTCAAACCGGCGTCGCTACCGAGTCGGCTTTTGACGGAGTCTTTTCCAAGCATCACGTTGACAGGAAAATTCTTGCCGACGTCGCGGAGGAACTCGATGTAGCTAAATTCGCTAATCCAGTCGTTGTTGTTCACCAGAATCGCCGAGTTTTCGCCACACTCAAAATCCAGAACGTGTTGCATCTGGAGTTCGATTCCCGCGAGGTTGGCGTCAAGCTGTTCCTGCGTTTGCAGGTTTCGCTCGGCACTTTTACCGCTGGGGTCTCCAATCATTCCAGTGGCACCACCAGCAATCGCGATCGGTTTATGACCCGCTTTTTGAAATCGCCTTAACACCATCAACGGGAGCAGGCTGCCAACATGCAGACTGTCGGCAGTCGGATCAAATCCGGCGTACAGCGTCCGAGATCCCGAGCTAAGCCAGTCGGGCAGAAAGTCGTCGGCGGTGGTTTGATGGATCAGCCCACGCCATTTCAAGTCTTCAAAAATATCTGTCATCGAGTTTTTCAATCAGTATCTAATTATGCCAGCCGGTACTTGTGTTGGTATTTTTCACAACAGTCGCTGCACTCCCCAGCTTCAAACGAATTTTAAACCAATTGGGGCTTTCCCGGAACGGTGACATGTGAAGCCAAATTCGGGTTCGGATCCGGTCAAACGTTTTACCTTTGTCTTCCCCATGTCAGTTGTACTTTTGTAAACTTGCCATCGTTGGTCACTCCTTTTCAGTGATTGACTCGGTCATCGGTCCTGCCATATCGGCGACCAACTTTCGAAATTCTATGCTGTCGTGCTTGTCAGGGCAGCTTGACTCGCTTTGTTGTTCCATCGGTTCCGAGCATTGGATCCATTTATCACAGGTCAAACATATCGGGTTGGTGTAGCCGTCGAACGTCGGTCAGTTCGATCAATGGCGCCAGGCAGTTGTCTCATTTCCCGGCATCATTTCCGCTGGCCAGCGCTTCCAAGTTTCCATAGTTTGATCTGTTGTTTAAAGACGCCAAGGACTTTAAAGACGCCAAAAACTCAGTTGAAAATTGCGAATTAGTGGATGTTTGGGCATTTTTTAGCCAGTGCTAGGTGTACTGAGCCGGGAATTCTGGGTTGTCATCTGCTCGAAAGCTTTTTCGCAAATGCAGATTGGTTGCTCTCATTCGAATTTTTGATCAATAGAAAAAAGATACAGCTGAAAGCTGCAGGGAGATCAGTTGATGGTGTACCAAATTGGTAAGAACTTGTTGCCGAGACTTAGGAGCACCTTGTCTTGGCGACTGAGGGTTTTTGCCCCGTGGAAATCTCGGCTCTAAGAGTCTCTAAAAGCATCAGACAGATCGCATTGCGAAGGCTGCTGGGGATGGATGCGAAGAAATGGGGGAACAGGGGGACTGGCTAGGTGGTTCAGTTGATATCAAATTGCGAAAAACTGATATGTTCCTCAAATTCCTGCATTCTTATTCAACCCGCACAAACCAACATCCGATAGTTGTGGTAGCGAAATCTCCATAGATTCGTGTGTATTTGCCACTGCTAAAGCAGGAAGAAAGCAATGGGTTTGAAATTCAAGTTTGTCATTGGTGCTTTGTTCGTATCAATCCTCACCGTTAGTTTGGCGTCCGCGCAAATAGGCGTTCCGAGTCCAAGATTTGGCCCCAAAGCCCTCGAAACGGCAGACTCGACCCGTCCGTTCGCAAGTCCGGGGGTATTCGACTATGACACCCGCGCGTTTGCACCGCTTGAATTTACAAACAGTAAAGAACTGGAGCCCAACAGCGGTTTCTTCTTCACGCTGGACAAAGTTTACACAAGCGTCTCCCGAGCTGGTAACGTCGGAGTTGCCAACAACAATATCAAGACAGGCTCAGATTACATCTGGGGAACGCGATACGACCTGGGTTGGTTTTCCGATGACGATGATGGTTGGGGAATCACTTACCAAGGGGCAAAAGGATCGTATTTTACCAACGGCCAGGACGTGCTTGTTGCTCAGCCAATGCTGGTGAACATGAGTATAAACACGGTTGAGGTCAATCGCCTGTTTCGGCAATCGCTTTCTCGCGGTGGTTATCTGGAGCCCTATCTCGGGATCCGGTTCACGAACATCACCGACAAAACTCTTGAAGACACGACGGTGATGCTTGCTGGTGCCCCTGCCTCGAATCGCTTCAAGCAAGAAGTGACCAACAATGCATTCGGTTTGCAAGCGGGAGGTCGGTACAATGTCCGGCGCGGTCGATGGCGAACGACCACTGATGGTGCACTTGCGACCAGTTACAACCAACAACGATCCTTCGCCACCGACATCACAAACGCCGGCGGTACTCAAGCGATCACCGAGACGTATTTCAGTGATCAGTCCTTTGTTCCGATCCTTGATGGTCAGTTTGAGGTCGCTTACAACGTCAGTCGTGACATTGCACTACGCTTAGGTATTCAAGCAACCTACACTTGGAACGGAATCGCTCGAGCCAACACGCTGACAACGGGCGCCAATCCTAATTCATCGTTTGGTGTTAACGCGGGCGTTCCAACAGGATTGATTGACGACAATCATTTGGCCGCCGGATTCATCTTCGGTGTTGAGTGGCGACGATAGAAATCGCTCGCGGTGGGCCGGAATCCAGAAGCATAGGACGCATGTTGATCATCTCAATATGCGTTTTTTGGTAGGCAAAACGCTGTCGATTATTCAGTCACTTCCGCGGAGGCGGGAGTCCAGTGAAGCGTTAAAAGACTGGATTCTCGACTGCGGAGGAATGACGTGGGCCATCTCCGCAATGGCTAACCATCCCGAGGTTTTAAGATTTGGCAAACAACCAGCTTGGCATCTTCACAGGCGAGATGGGCAAGACGCTGCACCACCTGCCGTTTAGACGCAGGTGAGCGAAATCTGGAATCGGCCCCACTCGCTTGCGCTTCGAGCTTGTATAATTCGCGGACAGGATTCCAGCCCATGATGCATATCCCACCGGCGCTAGACTCATTTCCTAATCTAAAGCGCCAACAGCAGCCGACTGGGCGCTTCAAGATATCCGATGACTTCGTTGAGGAATCTTGCTGCAGCGCCACCGTCGATCAAGCGATGGTCATAGGAAAGGCTCAATGGCATCATCAGGCGAACTTCGACTTTGTCGTCCACAACGACCGGTAGTTTTCGAGATCGGCCAACCAACAAAATGGCCGTCTCTGGCGTGTTGATGATGGGAGTGGAGTAGGTTCCGCCAATTGCTCCCAGGTTGCTGATGGTGAAAGTACCACCGCGCAGGTCGTCGATCGAAAAGTTATTCGAGCGAACATTCTCGGCCAATTCCCCGAGTTGGCGAGCGATATCTGGAATGCCCATCTTGTCGGCGCTTCGGAGCGAAGGAACAACCAGTCCTCGTTCGGTATCAACAGCGATTCCCACATTGACGTAGTCTTTGTAGATGATCTGACCTTGCTCGAGATCGACCGAAGCGTTGATGACCGGGTGAGCTTTGAGTGCCATCGCGACGGCTTTAACGATAAAGGGCATCGACGTCAGTTTCACTCCGCCTTCGGCGTATTCCTTTTTGCTGTTCTGCCGAATTGCCTCTAGGGCAGTCACGTCGGCGTCATCAAAGTTTGTAACGCGAGGACAAGTCGACCAGGACTCGTGCATTTTGCGAGCGATCGTTTGACGGATCTTGGGCATCTTTTCAATGTGAACAGGACCATGGCCATCGGTTTGGCCGCCGGCAGGAACGGTTGCTCCAGCACTTCGATTACCTTCACGAACGACTTTCAAGACATCGTCGCGAACGATTCGTCCATGCTCTCCGGTGCCCTGCACGTTTCGCAGGTCAACACCGACCTCACGAGCAAATCGCCGGATCGAGGGGCTGGCCGCGACCTCGACCGTGGAGGTAGGTTTGGATGACACTGCAGGTGCTGCAGGGGGCTGAACGGCGACAGGAGCAGCCGGAGCCACGGGGGCCGGTGGTGGTGTTACAGGGGCCGGTGTTTCTACGGACGCTACTGGGGTAGGAGGCGCGACGGCCGCAGGAGGTGCTGCGGGTTCAGGCGGTGCAGCGACCGGCTCAGGAGCAGCCGGAGCCGGGCTGGCTGCAGGAGCCGATGAGGAGGCTTCGACTGTCATGACCGACTGGCCGACCTTGATTGTGTCGCCTTCGGAGCAGTTGATTGATTTGATTACACCGGCAACGTCCGACGACACGAAAACAGTGGCCTTATCAGTTTCGAGCTCGATAACGTCTTGTCCATTGGTGATCGTGTCACCGACCTCAACAAGTATTTCAAGCACGTCACCAGATTCGACGCCTTCACCAAGGAGAGGTAATAGAAAATCTGCCATTTGATTCGCTCTTATTTTTTAATCGTTTTTAATGTCTTAAACGTGTGGGCGACAATTCGCTCCACGCGGCTGTTGTTTGTCAAATCTGAAAGCTGGATTTAGAGCGTGAGCCCTGCTACGATCGCCACGGTTACTAGTCGACGAAGTGGCTCTGCTTAGAATCCACTACGCGTACAGGGGACTAATTTTTTCCGGGTTAACATCCAGGTCTTTGATCGCTTTTTCAACTTCCGCCGCTTCGATTTTGCCTTGCTGGGCAAGCTGATAAAGCGTAGCAATCACTACACATTCAGCGTCGACTTCAAAGTGACGTCGAAGCGCCTCGCGAGTTTCGCTGCGGCCCATGCCGTCGGTACCCAACGTAAACAACTCACCCGGCAGGAACGGCGCGATTTGCTCACTGTGAGCTCGCACGTAATCGCTGGTTGCGATGAACGGTCCTTCGCAGCCTTGGGTTACTGTTTCGACATAACTCTTGCGAGGCGTTTGAGTCGGATGGAACATGTTCCAACGCTGACATTCCTGAGCGTCGCGGCGAAGTTCGTTGTAGCTGGTCACGGACCAAACATCGCTGGAAATGCCGTACTTCTGAGCCAAAATTTCTTGGCCTTTGAGGACGCTCATCATGATCGCGCCGCTTCCAAAAAGTTGAACGCGGTGCTTGGCATTGTCAGCTTCGACGGTTCGGAACTTGTACATCCCTTTGACGATGCCTTCTTCGCAACCATCGGGCATTTCAGGCATGATGTAGTTGTCGTTGCCGACCATCAGATAGTAGATCGCCGTTTCGCCGTCTTCATAAAGTTTCTTCAAGCCGTCAAAGATAATAACGGCTGTCTCGTAGGTGAACGCAGGATCGAAAGCACGCACGGTCGGGTAAGCGATTGCGTTGAGCAAGCTGTGTCCGTCCTGGTGCTGAAGCCCTTCACCATTAAGCGAAGTTCGACCGGCAGTTCCGCCCAGCAGGAATCCTTTGGCCCGCATGTCGGCGGCCGCCCAGATCAAATCGCCAATTCGCTGGAACCCAAACATCGAGTAGTAGATGTAGAACGGAATCATGTTGATTCCGTGGGCGCTATAAGCAGTTCCGGCTGCGTTGAAAGACGACATCGCACCGGCTTCGGAAATCCCTTCTTCAAGCAACTGTCCGTCCTGGGCTTCTTTGTAGTAAGACTGCTGAGCACTATCAACAGGTTCGTAAAGCTGACCTGCATGCGCATAAATGCCGACTTGCTTAAACATTCCTTCCATACCGAAAGTCCGTGATTCGTCAGGGACGATTGGAACGATGTTGTTGCCGATCTTTTTGTCACGCACAAGCTGGGAAAGCAAACGAACCGCACCCATTGTCGTCGACATTGGGGTGCCCTTTTCGATCGCTTTCTTGGTCGCTGTTTCGAGCTTTGCTTTATAGTCGGCGAATCGAGGTACTTCCATCTTGGGAACCGTCGTTGGCCGTGAAGGAACCGGTCCGCCGAGCGCGGCACGACGTTCCTTCATGTACTTGATCTCGACGCTTTCCTCGGAAGGCTTGTAAAACGGAGCCTTGCCGACCTCTTCGTCTGAAATCGGAATCCCGAATCGAGTTCGGAACTCAAGCAGTTCGGCTTCGTTCATCTTCTTCTGGTTGTGAGCGATGTTACGGCCTTCACCGGCTTCACCCAAACCGTATCCCTTGATCGTCTTGGCAAGGATTACCGTTGGCTGGCCTTTGTGCTCCTCGGCGGCTTTGAAGGCGGCGTAGACCTTTTCCGGATCGTGACCACCACGACGCATGCGAAGCAGTTTCTCGTCGCTATATGTCTTGATCATATCCAGCAGCTCAGGATACTTGCCGAAGAAGTGCTCGCGGGTGTAGGCACCTGGCATGCCGACGTACTTTTGATACTGACCGTCGACGACTTCGCCCATTCGTTTGACGAGCAAGCCGAGATGGTCCTCTTCCAATAGCGGATCCCAATCGTCGCCCCAGATGACTTTGATCACATTCCACCCCGCTCCCCGGAAGAGGGCTTCGAGTTCCTGAATGATCTTGCCGTTTCCGCGAACTGGACCGTCAAGTCGCTGAAGGTTGCAGTTGATGACGAATTTCAGGTTCTCAAGTTTTTCACGACCGCCGAGTGTGATTGCCCCCAAGGATTCAGGTTCGTCACATTCACCATCACCCAGAAACGCCCAAACTCGCTGGTTGGAGGTGTCTTTGATCCCGCGATCTTTTAGGTACTCGTTGAAGCGGGCTTGGTAGATCGCCATGATCGGACCGAGTCCCATTGAAACAGTCGGGTATTCCCAGAAACTCGGCATCAGCCAAGGGTGCGGATACGAACTGAGGCCCTGGTGGTCCTGAAGTTCCTGGCGAAAGTTAAGCAGGTGATCTTTTTCCAATCGTCCTTCAAGGAACGCACGCGAATACTGACCGGGAGAGCCGTGTCCCTGGAAGTAGATCTGGTCGCCATCAAAACCGCTTTCGCCACGTCCACGGAAAATGTGGTTCTGGGCGACTTCGTAAAGCGTGGCCGAAGAAGCGAAGGTTGAGATGTGCCCACCGACGCCCCCACCATAGCCATCGGGCTTGTCTGTTTTCTTGTTGGCCTTAACGACCATTGCCATCGCATTCCATCGAACAAAGCTTTTGATGCGTCGTTCGATTTCGCGATTGCCGGGATAAGGCGGCTGCTCGTGTTTGGCGATTGTGTTGATGTAGGCGGTGTTTGATTTGATCGGAAGATCAACGCCTTCGACACGCGCTCGGGCTTCCAAAACCGAGAGCAGATACTTGGCCCGATCGTGGCCTTTGCTGCTCATGATGTATTCCAACGACTCCAGCCATTCTTGGGTCTCGGCTGGATCGACATCGACCGTTTGGGTGATGTACGATTCGTTGGCATTTTCAATTGACTTTGGATTTGATTTAATCACATCCGACATAAATACGCCTTTATTATTTTCAGTTGGTAGGCGCACCGCGTCCGCGAGTGGCCTTTGTATTTCCGTCTCCGCGTTTGACTGCAAGGAAACAATTCACTCGGAAGGTCCGAAATCGGATCTAAGTTCAAGCGAATCATCCAAGACTAGGTAGCCAGCATCAATTGCGAGTTCATAAGCCAATCGGATTTGCCAATCGGCCACGAGATGGCTGCCTCAATTTGCTGGGCATATTCTACGTAGTTATTGTTCGACGCGACGTCTCATTTCGATGCGTCGATAAGTATCTGTTGCCCCAGCCCCCGTAATTCTCGTAAATGGAACTGATTTCGTAAAGAACATGGCCAAATTTGAGCCTTCAATTTCGGCAGATTTAACGTCAGCCGCGTCTAAGGGGGGGCGATGCCACGTAACATTTTTGGCTGTTTTGACAAAACCCATGTTTCGCCGATTTTGATCAGTTACGGGTGCAATTTGGCGTTTGCCCAACCGCTGAATTCAACCAACAACAGAGCTGTCAAAGGCTACCCATTAGGTCTATTTTGCCTACTTCTATTTAGCACGTCTGTCTGAGGCTGTGATTTTTTCAAAAAACGCCCTAACAACACCAGCCGTGAACAAGCTGCAAAAAACACGGCTGGGGACAGCCGTGCTACTATCGATGAACGCTCCGTTTGAGTAGCTAAGAATCGTCAAGCACCATCATGCGTCCATGATCGGCGCTGACGATCAAACTAATCTACCGCGGCGCTGGTCTACGAACTCAAACCATCAAGTGTCTCTTGAGCCGCCGTTTTGATTTCTTCGATCTCGGTCGAATCAATCAATTCCTGCAACTTTTCCAGCGCTCGCTTCTTCGCCGTTTTTGAGCTGGCCGTTTTGGCCAAGTTGATGACTTTGGCTTCTCGGACAAGCTGGCTGATCTCTTTTTTCTTTCCGAGCGCTTTCTTGAACTTGGCAATCTCAGGCTTGAGGATCTTCAATCCGCTGTAGTCGCTTTCAATCTTTAGCGAAGCGAGTACTGCGGCAACCTTTTCGGCAGTGTCCCCTGATTCAATTGGGTCATTGAGCTCAGCCAACTGCGCCGTGACTTCGGTTGCTGCAGCATTGGCCAACTCATTGACTTTATTGGCGGATTGAGCGTAACTGGCGACCTGTCCCGGCGTTCCCAGCCGGCCGATTTTGTTGAGCGCCTTAATCGCTCCAGCCATATCGCCTGAGCCCTGTAGGTTGGTGAACCGTTGAGCAGCTGTCGTCAGCGATTCGACTTCTCGGGTACTCAATACCCTTCCCGAATTCTGCAGCGACGTTGCCAACATTGCTGGAAGCTTATCACCGGGCAATGCGCCGCCTTGTCCATAAAGTGTTTCTCCATCTGACCGAACGACGTAAATATATGGAATCCCGCCACCTTCACCGGTCTCTTTGAGATCTCTGCTCCAAGCCCGAAACTCGTCAGAGTTGACATCCAATTTCACTGGCACGAACTGTGCCGCATACGGCGCGATTTTCTGGTCGGTTTCCAACCGCTTCAAAAGCGCTGTGCATGGCGGTCAGGTCGCGCTTCCGGCGACTGCCAAGATTGGTCGTCCGCTTACGGCCGATAGTTCCTTGGCTGCGGCAAGGTTGTCGGCAACGCTACTGTTGGATTTTTGTGCAAATGCGATATTGGGAATCGCGGTGGTTAACACGAGAAGCAAACCCGGAATTAGGGTCAAAAGGCATCTTTGAATCATCGAAATATCAACCTTTGTGAATGGCAAAAAAATGTTAATTGATTGTACCCCAAAAGCGGCGATAGTTTTAACGCCAAAGCATTATTCAGGGGTGCAACTTGAAACGCGCACAGTAATCAAATACTGGTTGAAAATGTGCAGTAAATCCACGGTGTCCTTCCATGGATCGCATGGAAAGGCAAACGCACTACCAACCGGACCGATAAGCCGGTCGCAACAAAGCGTTCGCCTGTTTGACTTCTTCGGAATCGCCCGTGAACACACACTTGGTCGCGTCCCAATGGAATTCCATTTTGGGCCAGCGGTTGATCACCGTTCCCATCAGCACGGCTTCGGTAAGCGGTCCAGCATATCCGAACGGTGCACCTGACTCTTCTTTCTCGCCGACGACAGCGTCAAGCCAATCGTGAAAATGATTGGAGGCTTCAACCTTCTCGGGCAAAGTATCCTTCTTGGTTCCATCGAGATTGAACACGCTCGGGTTGCCAATATGAGGCAGGATCAAACTGCCTTCCGAACCGATAAACATAGAGCCTTGATGCGGCAGTTCCTCGGTCTTGGGAATACCGGCCAGTTCAGTTGGCCGCAGCGAGCCGTTGTACCACGTCAAATCCAGATTGTCAGTTGTGTACTTGGTACCCTTGAACGAATAAACGACTTTGCTGATCAGGGCAAAATTTTCCTTGAATGGCTTTGGCCCCAGCGAGGTGCACTTTGTCGGCTCCTTCAATTCAAGCGAATTGAAAACCGGATCAACAATGTGGCAGCCCATGTCGCCTTGAGTTCCAGTTCCAAAAGCAAGCCACTTGCGCCAGTTGTTTCGATGGTACCATTTGTCAACGTACTCTCGCTTTTCAGATACGCCGCAGTAAAGGTTCCAGTCAAGCGATTCCGGCGGTGCGGTTGGATCCTGCGGTTTCATCTCTCCGCCCCAACCCTTGCCGGACCAACTGTGAACTGCGCTCACGATTCCAATCAAACCTGATTGAATCCACGAAACGGCAGTTCGATAGGCGCCGTGAGCATGGATTTGGATTCCCATTTGCGTCGCCAGTTCAGGCCTTTTCGCTGCCGCCTCGGCCAGCAATCTACATTCGCCGATGTCTTGAGCAAGCGGCTTTTGCAAATAGACGTGTTTGTTGTTTTCCATTGCCATCATTGCGATTGGGCCATGCATGTGATCGGGAGTCGCAATTAGAACGGCGTCGAAAGAATCAGCCGCATCGGAAAACAACTTGCGATAGTCCTGAAACTTCTTCACGCCATCGCCATACTTGTCGGCAATCGGGTGGAATGACTTGTCGACGTCACAGGCTGCCGTTAGCTGGAACGCGGCGTGGGATTTCATCCCGTCCATATCGGCTTTCCCGCGACCGCCAAAACCGATCGCGGCAACACGAACTCTGTCGGACTTGAGCATTGGCTGACCAAAAACCATTGGCGGCACTACCAAACTCGAAGATGCTAACGCGAGCGAAGCCGCACCCGCTGACTTGATCAGCTGGCGCCGATGAAGACCATTGGAACTGGAGTCGTATTTTCGCTGAATGTCTGAACTCATGGTCGTCGGCCGCCTCAAAGTTTCATGAAAAGAACAGCGTCATTCTGACAGCTCCGAAACCTGATCGCCAGTGTTAGATCCTCGTCCGATACGGCTGATCAAACCAATCACAGCGGCAAGTCCACAAACGCACGCGAAACCAAGCGGGATCCATTCGCCATGCTCCCGGTAAAAACTCGATCGGTTGGCCGGCTTGATCTGGGCACGGATGACAGTTTCGGCCCGTTTGGGACCGGCTTCCAAAAGCCGGCCGCAAGAATCAATATTGGCTGAGATTCCAGTGTTGGAAGCAATCAAATGTGGCTTGCGCATTTCCACGGCGCGCATCACGTTGCAAGCCAAATGAAGATCAAGACAACTCGTCCCGAAGAACCACCCATCATTGGTAAGGTTGACCATCGCGTCGGGCTCATTGCCATCGTCAGCCAGTTGGTTGAGCTGGCGCCGAATAAAATGTGGAACCGTCGACTCAAAACAAATACTCGGTGCAAGGTTAACATCCTTGACGGTGATGCTTTCAAACTTGGTTCCGAACGTTAACGATCTCTGCGGCGAAAGACTCTCAAGAAACGGGAATTGTTGCGAGAACGGAATATACTCACCGAACATGACCAGGTGATTCTTGAAGTAACGTTTGGCCACGGTTCCATCGGTTGAGATCAGAAACGCCGAATTGAAATTTTCTTCTCGAGCCGGATCCGAAGTCATCCCGCCGGTCAACATGGGGATCGGATTGGCAAACTTGGACGGGAATCCAGTCATGTCGCTCCAATGTCGTATCCTCGCGTCAGCCATCGCTTCCACCGTTACTTCGTCGTCGTAGTTGGAAAGTAGATCGGTGTAGGGAATGAAGCCCGATTCGGGCCAGACGATCAAATCAAGATCGTTCCATTGCTCTCTGGCCTGATGAGTCAAACGTCGCTTGTTATCGGTTTGTGTATTAAGTTGTTGTTCGGTCATCGGACTAAAAATGACATCGTGTGAGCTTTGAATCAAACCGATGTTGGCAACCGAATCGCCTTTGAGCTGAATCGGTTCATTTAACCGAGTCTGGCCGTACAACAGCACGACGCCCAACATCAACAAAGAGCCAAAAAAGTTAAACGCGACGTCCATCTTCTTGATCGACCAGTTCTCGGCGGATTCACCAAGCATCAACTTCCCGATTGGCCAGCTCAGAAACCCAACACCGACCGAGACCATCGCGATCGCAAATGTAATCGTATAGGCCCCAAAAATGTCAGCCGTTTGAATCATGATCGGTTGCAGGTACTGCGTGTGGGAGAGACAAGCAAAGCTATGTCCTGTTGCAAAGTGACCTCGGCACCATTCCAAACCCGTCCAAACGATCGGGATAAAAAGTAGCGCAGGAAGTTGCAGATCACGAACCAGCACGCGCGAGAATCCGACCAGCAACGGAATGTAGACAGCGAGATAAAGCCCCAACGCGATCCAGGCCAGCCAAAGAGCAGGGTGCGGGATAGGAATAAAGTAAAACGTTGCCAGCCAGTAGATGAAGCCGACCCAATAAAGTTGCCAGTAGGGTCGTCGGCCCGGTAGATCTGGAGCCAGAACAAGCCAGATCAGCGGCGCGGGCGCAAGCCAAGCCAGCCACCAAAGCCCAACTGGGGGAAAGGAAAGCCACAGCAACGCCAGCGAGAGTAGTGCCGTCAGAAAAACTCGCCAGCTCGACGTGTTTTCCTCACTGAGCGAATCCGAGACCGGTTCATCAACAAATGATCTTCCAGATGGCGGCTTCGAAGCTTCGACGCCAATCTCTTTGTCGCCCCCGCTGCCATTACGCTTCATGCTCGATTTGGTGCGAGGTTGATTCTTTTTGGTCTTCGATTTTTTTTTGGTGTTGCCGCTCAAAGTTGGTCCTACTGTTTTCCCGAGGGCTTGCAGCACATCTTGCCTGTCCCAATAGGAATACTAACGTTTTGCTGGCTTCAATCGAACGCCGGTTTCAGGCGAATGGATAGAATCGAATCGGTTTTCCGGCTTCATTGTTGTGGCAGTCGGCAGGGAAGAAAATCAATCCATCGGCCGAACCAAGAGCCAGCAAATCAGAAGATCCTCGCCAAAGAAGCGGTTTGAGTTTCCGGACAGACGTGTCATCCTCAACCCATTGCCCCGGCCAATACGTGGGGCGATCGCCACGAGTTTGTTGGTCGTTTGCCAACTCACCGACCAGGGACTTGCTCAGATTCGCCGGACCGCCCATCAGCTTCTTAATCGCCGTTCGCACGAATAGCTGAAATCCAACCAGACTGCTGACCGGGTTGCCGGGTAAGCCAAACACACAAGTTTGTTTGCCACCGCGGTTGGCGACTCCGAACCAGATCGGTTTGCCGGGTTTGACTTTTACTTTGTGAAACACTTGCTCAACGCCCAACTCGGCGAGAACTCCGGGAACCAGATCCATCGTCCCGGCCGACACGCCACCTGAGAGCAACAGCACGTCCGACTCCAAACCAGTTTCAATCAAGCTTCGCAGTTGTTCCGAATCATCGCGACCAACTCCCAGTTCAGTAACCTCCAAGCCCAACGATCTGGCCATCGCGATCAGCATTGGTCCATTGCTGTTGCGAATCTGGCCTCGCTGAGGAACTTGGTTGCAATCAACCAGTTCGTTGCCCGTCGGCAGTACCGCCACGGTTGGCTTGGAGCCGGTTGGAACCTTCGCTGCGCCGACTTCGGCCAGCAATCCAATGTCGGATGGCCGGATTTGATGGCCTTTGGAAAACACGGTTTGGTTTTTGGCAAAATTGACTCCGGTCCGCAGGAGGTGCTTTTCCGGTTCAAGCGAATCAACGTTGAGCGAGACAAAATCGCCGGCATCGGTTGATTCGACTTGTGTCAATTCAACCATCACGACTGCATCACTGCCGGCTGGAATTGGAGCGCCCGTCATGATTCGCGCGGCTTGGCCGGGCCGAAGCTCCCTCTCAGGCCAACCGCCGGCGATGATCGTTTCAATGACTTCCAGTCGTTTGGTTCCCGCGGCAACGTCGGCCGAGCGGACCGCAAACCCGTCCATGACTGACTTGTCATGCGGCGGCGAGTTTACATCGGCTCGAATGTCCTCGCTTAGCAGATAGCCGACCGAATCGAGGATCGGTCTCGTGATCGACGGTAATGGTTCGATTGCCCCGTCAATCAATTCAAGAGCGGATTCGACAGAAATCATTGACACTTCGTCTCAACAAAATTCTTTAGCAGATCGATACCACATTCCGTCAAGAAACTCTCAGGATGAAACTGAACGCCAAAGGTCGGATGGGATTTGTGTTGCACGCCCATGATTTCTTTGACCCCGCCTGGCCCATCTGCCCACGCGGTAACTTCGAACTCGTCCGAAAGCGTATCAGGTTTGATAACAAGACTGTGGTACCGCGTAGCCGTCATCGGATTGGGAAGCCCGGCGAAAATCGCTTCTCCGTTGTGACTGATCTTGTCCGTCTTTCCATGCATCAACTGCTCGGCTCGGACAATCTCGCCTCCGGTTGCCTGCCCGATCGATTGGTGCCCCAGACACACGCCGAGAATAGGAAGCCGTCCGTGAAAATGCTCAACGCAGTTGACGGAAATTCCGGCTTGGTCAGGGGTGCAGGGACCGGGAGAAATAATCAGATGACTCGGGCCGAGTTTCTCGATCGCTTCGACTGTGATTTGGTCGTTGCGGTGAACTTCGATTTCGATCGTTGGGTCCATCTCACCAAGCCGCTGGACGAGGTTGTAGGTGAACGAGTCGTAGTTGTCGACGATCAGGATCATGGAAAGTCAGTAATGGTAAACGGTGTTGGTAGAGCGAGGTTGGCAAGATGTCGTTTGCAAGCCGATTCGCATAAGCTGTCATGCGTCCGACGCTAGCAGTCCATTATCCATAAAACAGAATTTAAATCTATTGTTGGGCATCTATTGACCGGCTTCTTATCCGCTTCTATTCTCCTTCGCCGCAATGACTGCGGCTGAAACAAGCAATTGATTTTAACCGATTGTTAACCCAAGGAAGGGTTTTATGAAGATCGAAGACTTTCGTGCAACCACGAATGCCAATACCACTGGCGAAGACGCGACTCAGAACACTTGTACCTCAGCTCCCCTACTCGACGTTGGTCGGGGGAATGATCCCCTCAAACCTGAGATCATGGAAGCGATCTCGGAAATCATCGACTGCGGAAGATTCATTGGCGGCCCCTACGTCGCCGAGCTGGAATCTGCGGTCGCAAAAGTCTCCCAAGCCGAGTTTGGAATCGGCTGCGCATCAGGAAGCGACGCGTTGCTGTTGGCCTTGATGGCGATTGGGATCGAGCCGGGCGATGAAGTCATCTGTCCCAGCTTTACCTTCTTTGCCACCGCCAGTGCGATCACTCGGCTGGGCGGTGTACCGGTTTTCGTTGACATCGAGCCAAGCACTTTCAATCTCGACGTCACCAAGCTCGAGCAGCTGATCACGGAAAAGACCAAGGCTATCATTCCCGTCCACTTGTTTGGCCAATGCTGTGACATGGATCCAATCCTTGAGATCGCGGAGCGTCACGATTTAAAAGTCGTCGAAGATTGTGCACAATCGATCGGAGCGACTTACAACGGTCGCGCGGCGGGAAGCATGGGAGCCGTCGGTTGTTTCAGCTTTTATCCGACCAAGAACCTTGGCGGATTTGGCGACGGTGGAATGTTGACGACCAACGACCCAGAGATTGCCGATCGTTTGAGATTGCTGGCCAACCACGGGATGCGTCCGCGCTACTACCACCAAGTCGTCGGGATCAACAGTCGGCTTGACGCGATCCAGGCTGCCGTGCTTTGCAAGAAGATGGGGCGATTGGCCGATTACTCAGCTCGTCGCAAATCCAACGCGGTTGGTTACCGAAAAATGATTCTTGAATCTGGATTGCAGTCGCTAGTGACATTGCCTTCGAGCCCTGTCGGCTCGGAGCACGTTTGGAATCAATTCACGATTCGCATTCCCAACGGTCGTCGAGACGAAGTCCGCCAGCGACTTGCCGATTTAAATGTTGGCAGTGAAGTCTACTATCCAGTGCCGGTTCATCAGCAGGAGTGTTTCGCGTATCTGAATTGCGATTCGGCTTCACTTCCAGAAACCGAAAAAGCGGCTGGCGAAGTCCTGAGCATTCCAATCTTTCCCGAGTTGACCCAGCAGGAGCAACGATATGTTGTGGATTGCTTGGCGAAAGTGCTCGAAGTCAGCGGAAACAGGGAACCTGGATTGAAGATGGCAGGGTAGGAGTGGCTTTCTACAAGTGAAACCTGACGCTACCGGTTCGCCGTCACTAATGCTGTGTTACAGCTCAATTTTAGGATGAGCCGTTTGGCGTTTTGGCGCTAGCAACGGATAATGGCACTTCAGGGGCTATCGCCAAAGCTGCTTATAAAATCACATCCTCGTCGGGCTACCGATAATCGAGCGTCGATCTACTAATTATTGCGATAGTCGATTTGCTGGGAGGCTTGGACCGCCGAATTCACCTGAGCGCGGCGGTCGCCAACTGAAACGTTGGCCAGATTGGCCGAGTCAGATTGGCTGAGATTGATCGCGTGGCGATGCAGCAACTGGCCTGATTCCCGTTGCACCGATTCGGTCGCCAGTTGAAGATTGACTCGAGCCCGATGATAAGCCGTTTGAGCATCTGTCAATCGTCGCTGTGACTCCAATAGCGAATCAAGTGGAACAGCTTCTGCATCGAACGCGGCTTGTCGCGAGTTGACAGTGTCCATTGCTGCATCAAGCCGGTTGAACGCAAATTTCACGGCGACTTGGTACTGCTGGGTTTGGCGAACCGAAGTTCCCAAGTCGTGCATGATCTGTTCTTCCTGTTCTCGCAAGATCGCCTGTTCACGATACAACTGCAACTCGGCATTCCTCACTCCGGCGGAGGCCTGGCGATAACCGATCGGGACGTTGAGTTGCAAACCCATTTCCCATTCGTTGTGATCGCCAGTCGACATATCCGAGATCACGGAGCTAAACCGACTGCCACCGCCAATAATGTCATCGCCAAATCCATTGTTTCGGTACGTTGCAATCGCATCGAGTCGCGGCAGAAGAAAATTGCGTGACGCCAACAACTCAAGCTCGCGCCGTTTGACTTGCCACATCTGCTGACGAATCTCAACGCGTTGGCTCAGCGCGATAGAAAGCAGTGAACTCCAATCGTAAACAGTACCAATTGACGCTGGTTCGTCACTGGGGCAAATCAATTTCCCATCGTTTTGGGGCAGGCCGATCAAGCGTCGAAGATTCGCTTCTGCCTGAAGCACTCCAGGCACCCCAGCACGAGAATCGCCATTGAGTGCTGCAACAAGCTGCTGCTGGAACAAGTAGAATTGCTCTCGAGCTTGGCCTTCCTTGTCGGCTTCTCCACCCGGCAGGTCGTTATCGAACCTGGCTTTGACCGTGTTCCACGTTTCAAGTGCAGTGTCACGGGCAAGTTTTGCCGACTCGAAATTCCGGTAAGCGAAATACAGCTCCCAGTAAGCACCAACCGTGTCGTTGACGAACTCACGTACGCCCTGCTCGAACTGAGCAATCGAAATGTCGTTGTTGATTCGACTGATCAACACACCGCTGGTGGCCCGAAATCCGGGGCGAGCATTCGGACCGGCGATCCGATTGAAATCTGCCCCGCTGCCTTGCAAAAGTGGATGCCGCGCTGTGGCTTCCCAGAATCCAGTATAAGAACTTGGGAAGATACTCGACACATTGTTGTTGGAGTCGTAGACAAGGTTGGAACGCAGCGTGTACTGTGTGCCTGTGGCGGCGACTTTCTGAAGCGAAAAATCTGCGGTGGTTAGATCCTGGACGACTTCCGTTGCTCCACCACCGAGAATCGAGTTGTTGAATACGTTGTCGTTGTTGGCGTGAATCAATGAAGCCGAAAGGTTCGTGTCGAACTGGGAAAGCGCGGCTTCGATTCCGAACAGAGGATCGGTCGCTTGAATCGCCGGGTCAAAAATACCTTCGGTGCCTCCTGGATTTCTAAGGACCTGCGCGTTGAGCGAACGGAGAGTTTTTGAGTTGCTCAGGGCAATGTAAACCACATCATCGACCGTCACGTCCATCAACGGTGGAAGTTGGTCGGCTGACGTTAGCGGTGGCAACGAGAACTCGTGTCGGTGTGGCGCTCTCGCAACGTTGGGGTACTGCCCGGGTTCGGCTTCGGAGACGTCATACGAAATATCCGACAATGTCGCATTGGGCAGGCCTTCGAACTGAGGAGGCGTTGCGGATCGGCAACCGATGAACATCGTCGCCCAAACCGCGATCCCAATCAGGAGTCGAATTTGGTTAGTTCGTCGCCACAGTGTCATCGTCATTTTCCGAATTACCATTGTTGGCCTTGCAATGGTATCGACGCTGATATTCGTCAGCACAATTTCAAACGTTATCAGGGGCAGGACCCCAACATTGTGATTGATCGGTGCTTTCTGAAAAATCGTTGTAACCAGTAGAAGTTCACTCCGCCAATCTGGCCGCTCCCGTCCGGTGGCTCAGGCTACTCAACTGATTCTTTGCGACATCTGTCATAACTGACGCGCCAATAGCGAACGGGCGTTAGAAGTCCCGATGAGTGTAAAGCCAAGAATTTCAGGGTGAAATCGTTTCAGTCGAGTCCAAAATGCCAGCCACAATTTCTGCGAGGCGATGGTTTTCCTGTGCGCTAACCATTTGCGTATTTTGTGCAATTGGTGAGGTCACATGGGGACAGGATCAGTGTGAGAAGATAGCTCCCCAGGTCATCGTTGCGATTGAAGAATCAGGCGACCAACCGGCCTCCAAAGAGTCTGTGTTTGATTCAAATTTTGTCGGGGGCGAGTTCAAATTCGAAACGAAAATCGAGTCATTGGAAAATCAAATCGACCCCTTGGAAGATCAAGACCCTCGCGCTAATAGCCGAATCCGAATCGAGGATCTGGTTCAAAAACCAATCAACCAAATTGGGTTGTCGCTTTGGGCGGAACTCCACAAGCCGCAGTTGAAACAGGTTCCTCACCCAACCCAGAATTCCAGTGCGACCGTTGCAGTCGTCAAAGATTATCAGTGGACCGCGTCAAACGAATTTTATCGGAATCTGATGTTTGAGGAACCGTTGCTCGAAAGACATGGCATCTACGATTGTCCGAACCGCCCTGGACTTCAGCCGGTAATTTCCGGATTCAAGTTCCTCAAATCCGGTTTTCTATTTCCGCTTGAGGCCGCCAAGGGCTATCACAAGCGATGTGACAACCCGCTTGGCTGGGGCGTACCGGGCAACTATTGCCGTTGAAAATCGTCTGGCCCCTGAGCTGTTTCGGGTTTTTGACTATGCTGGATTCAGGAGCATGATCACTTGATCGATCACTCTATCCTGGTTTTGCAGCAGAGTTGAGGACGACATGACGTTGTATTGGTTTTCGCGATTGAGCTATGCAATCTGCATCACGGTTTGTCTTGGTTTGGTTTCACAATCGGCAGTCGGTCAAACGCTCACCGCCCCTCCGGCACCTGATGACCAGAAGGAAGTGGATATAGAAGCAGCCGAAGAAGTCAAAGTTGAGTTGCAGGGCGTTCTCAACCCAATTGAAACATTGCGACTTGCTACCCGCGATCCGGGTATCGTCGAGAAGTTGTGTGTTTCGGTCGGCGACGTGGTCAAGGCTGGCGATACGATTGCGATTCTGGATCAAAAGATATATTCGGCCGAAGTCAGCGCTGCAAACAGCGAACTCGCCGTTGCCCAAGAGGAGCTCAGGAACGAAGTCGATCTTGAGTTCGCGAAAATCTCCTACGCGGCCAATCAGAAAGTCTACCAGCGATCACAGCTTGCCCGGCAACAGTTTGCCAAGTCGGTTTCTAAGACCGAGCTGGAGAATTTGCGATTGGAAAGCGAGCGGTCAAGGCTATCCGGGATTCAAGCCGAAAAGCAAAAAGAGATCAAAGAATTGACCGCCTCGTTGCAGCGAGACAAGTTGGAGATCGCGATGATCCGTTTGGAAAATCGGACGATCAAGTCAAAAATTGATGGAATGGTCGTAGAACTGTTGAATACACCCGGAGAGTTCGTCAACGCAGGTCAACCAATCGCGCGAATTCTTAACGTAGATCGGCTGAGAGTGATTTGTTCGGGCCGCCTGACGGAACTTAATCCGAACGATATTCCTGAAGAGGCTGTATTCAAATTCAAGCAGGGCGACGATTGGAAATCCATTGACGCAAAGATCACGTTTGTCAGTCCGGAAATTGATCCGGTTCGTCAAACGTATTCGATCTGGGCTGAAATTGAAAACAAAAACAACGAACTAAAGTCTGGCATCGTGGGCAAGCTTGTGTTTTCAAAGTAGGTCGCTGGCAGCTATTTGCTCGGCTGAAGAAGAAATACTGAGATAGTTGCCGAAGCTTCCGGAATGTTTGCGATCTGCTCTTTGAGCATTTTCAAGTTGCAGTTTATCAGACCAGTTACTTGCGCCACAAAGCTTCAAACGCCACTTTGACCGCCGTTTGGTCGTTGAGCATCCAAGCCGCTGCGCAAATCGCGAGTACGGCCGAGGCAACCATGAACGGAACGCCGATCAGGTTTGGGCCGACCGAAATTCGCTTTAGCGCTACCGACAGCTCCTGCTCTAACGCTTGCCAACCCTCGAAACTCTGTTGGTTCCCGCCGGCGGTCAACTGAATGTTTCGCATCGCCTCGACCGGTTCAACATGCAAATGAACCCGACGTTCGGGCATGATCAAACTGTCTCCATTCCAACGGCTTCGTTTATCCAGCTTCATAGCAACGCTGGTCAGGATCGGGCGTAATTGCTCCAGAGTGATGTTGTAGATCACGATTCGCGATCGCATCAGCAGAACAACGAGTGAAACACAGAGTCCGTAAAAGACGATCAGCATCACCCAAACCCATCCGCCAAAACGGCTCGCGGCTCCTTCAGGGAAAAACAGCTCCATCGGGCCAGCGATCACAAAACCGACCAGACCGATGCCCAACGCCGCCGCATCACGTGCACCCGTGGTGACCAAAGGCCGGCCACGAAGATTCATTACGCCAAGCAGAAGCAGGTAAACTGCCAAGGGGCCAACGGCGATACAGAAATGCAGAGGATCCATTGAACTTTCGAAAGGAATACAGACTCGATCTGGGTAGCTACTCAATCTGAGCACAATTGGGTCGCTTTGTTCAAACCTCGAATCCAAGTGCTCGTTTTTCTAATTGGATTCGTTGAGTAGCACGGCTGTCCCAGCC
>CALJOA010000064.1 GCA_937981585.1 uncultured Pirellulaceae bacterium
ACTCAATTTTAGCTTCCCCCTCGCTCACGCGTCGGGTTACCATTTCAGGAGCTTTCGCGACTAACGTGAGCGGCAAGGCGCTAAAAACCACTAGCGCCTTGCCGCCCAGTCCAATATGAAATTGCCAAACAGTGCCTAGTGCTGATTGGTGTTTTCTTTCGGCAAACCAAGTAAGTTTCAGCACCAACAGTCGTCAGCGGTTCTGAATCTATAGAAATACCAAGGAGAGTAAATTGGCTGAAAAAGTCGTCATCATTGGAAGCGGTCCTGCGGGATGGTCCGCCGCAATCTACGCCGCCCGAGCAAGTCTTTCACCGTTGCTGTTCGAGGGCACCGTAAAACCAGAAATGATTCCGTTGGGCCAACTGGCCTATACCACAGAAGTCGAGAATTACCCCGGTTTCCCATTTGGAAACATTCACGGATTCGTTCAAAGCGCCGTCGATAAGGACCGCCATTGGAACCTGCCCGATCCTCCCGACCATAAAAAGGATGGTCAGTACCACTACGCTGTTCAAGGCACCGAGTTGATGGAGCTGATGAAACAGCAAGCCCTCAACTTCGACACCCGCGTTGTCGAAGACGACATCGTCGACATCGACGTGACTTCGAGGCCTTACAAAGTCATCCCAGCCGGTGGCGAGCCGATCGAGACTCATGCGATCATCATCGCCACCGGAGCCCGAGCCAATTATCTTGGCCTGCCTTCGGAAGAAGAATACAAGAACAAGGGTGTCAGCGCCTGTGCCGTTTGCGATGGAGCGTTGCCAACCTTCCACGCCAAACCGCTTGCTGTCGTTGGAGCGGGGGATTCGGCGGTTGAAGAAGCCACCTATTTGGCCAACTTGAAATCGGCGGTCAAAGTCCACATGATTGTCCGCCGCGACGAGATGCGAGCCTCCAAAATCATGCAGCAGAGAGCCTTTGATAACCCCAAGATCGAAGTCCACTGGAACCAAGTCGTTGACGAAGTTCTCGGTGACGGCAACTTGGTGACTGGCCTGAGACTCAAAAGTACCGTCGACGATTCGACCAGCGAATTGGCGGTCGGCGGAATGTTCGTGGCGATCGGCCACACGCCCAACACGAGCTTTTTGGGCGGAAAAGTCGCAATGAACGACAAGGGCTACATCCAGTGGACTTTGCCATTTCGAACAAACACCAGCGTCGAGGGGGTTTTTGCTGCGGGCGACGTCGCCGATGATTATTATAGACAGGCAATTACCTCGGCAGGCACAGGCTGCATGGCGGCACTGGATGTCGAGAGATACTTGGCTGACAAAGGCATTGAGTAGTTCATATTGGAACCGTCGGCACTGGCCCCGATTTTTTATTGAGCCGTTTAGCCCTAGCCCCTGGTTCTTTTGTTGAGCCGTTTGGGAGCTAGCCCCGGTTTTTTTGTTGAGCCGTTTGGGCGCTAGCCCCGGTTTTTTTAGTCAACTTCATACAACTCAACCGCACCACAACCAGAACAACTGAACCAATTCGAACCTCATGAACAATAAAACTTTTCGAGATCGTGAAATTCTTTCGCAAGCCCATGAACGTGGACCGCTTTCGACACTCGGAGCCTACTTTCGATTATCGGGTCCTGGCTGGCTACAGAGCGCCATTACCCTGGGCGGTGGATCGCTTGGCGGGGCGTTGTATCTCGGTGTGATTGGCGGTAGTAGCATGTTGTGGCTGCAACTGGCGGCGATCGTCATCGGTGTCATCATGCTTTCAGCGATCAGCTATGTGACGTTGTCAACGGGCAAACGGCCCTACGGCGCGATCAACGAATATGTGAACCCGGTTCTTGGTGCCAGTTGGATCACCGCCACAATTTTGGCCAACATGATTTTCATTCTGCCGCAGTTCTCGCTGTGCTACGACGTGCTGGACAAGAACTTTGGGGCCGTTGATTCGATGGCCATGCAGTTCTCAGACGCCGAGTCGGTTGCCGACCTGACCGAGGAGGCCATTTTTCAGGCCAAAGTCACCATTTCGGTGATCATTGGATTTATAGCATTCGTCATCGTTTGTATGAGTTTTAAACCTGGTTGGGCGGCGAAGATGTTTGACTTGCTACTCAAAGCAATTGTCGGCGCGATCGTGATTTGCTTTGTCGTCGCCGTCGTTTACCTGACACAGCAAAACAAGATTGACTGGCAGCAGGCGTTGCTTGGTTTTATTCCAGATCTTTCGCAGTGGTCCAATCCGGCGCCGAAAATTGCGGAACTGGTCAACGGTCTTCAGGGTTCTGCAAAACCATTTTGGACCGATCAGCTTGTCGATCGCCAGCAACAGATCATGATCGGTACAACGGCCACTGCGGTCGGTATCAATATGACATTTCTGTTACCCTACTCGATGCTTGCTCGCGGATGGGACAAGACGTTCCGCGGATTGGCTCGTTGGGACTTGATCACAGGGATGGCGATTCCGTTCATCGTGGTGACCAGCTGTATCGTGCTGGCATCTGCCAATGCGTTTCACGCCACGATCGACGACGACTTCAAAAGCAACGATCCGGCAGTAGTTCAAAAAAGCCGACTTTTCAACGGCATCAAAAGCACGGTTAAAAAGCGCATGGAGCGCGGTGATGCAGATGCATTTGCTGCAATTGCTGCGATGCCCAGTTCGACATCTGAAGAAGTTGCTGCCAAAGACGCGGCCCAAACCCAATTGATTGCAGACTTTGTCGCCGCGATGAGCGAAGAAGAAAAGACGGTTGCAGCGACATTGGTCAAACCCAACACCCAGCAGTTGGCCAGAACGCTTGAGCCGGTCCTTGGAGACAAAGCCAACGTTGTGTTCGGTTTGGGAGTTCTGGGGATGGGTTTCTCCACGATCATTATTTTGTCGATGATCAACGGATACGCTTTCGCTGAAATTCTCAACGTTTACGAAAGCACGATTGTACGGGTCATTGGTGCGTTGGCCGCGATTCTGGTTGGAGTTGCGTGGTTCTACATTTGGACGGGCGATTCCAAAACTTATCTGGTGATTATCGCGTCGAGTTTCGCGGCGATCTTATTGCCGATCGCTTACTTTACGTTCATGGCATTGATGAATAATGAAGAACTCTTGGGCGAAGAGAAGCCCACCGGAACTCGAATGTCGATCTGGAATCTTCTGATGACGATCGGAGTCATTAGCGCCGTTGCCATGTCGTATGGTTCGATTTCAACCAAGATCGATAGCCCCGACGGACCTTTCGTAATTGGCGGCGTCGTGACGTTCCTGATTCTTGCGATCGTTGGATTTACCGCGCGGCCAAGGTACGACGATTAGTAGTTCGAACCCAATATCCATCGAAAATGCCCTTTCGGCTCCAAGGATGTGCCGAGTAATCAATGGTTTTTGACAGGATGAACATGATTTACAGGATCGCGCGCTGCATCTTGTTAATCATGTAAATCCTGTCTTCTACTAAGCTCTGTCCTCACCACCCGTCTGCCCTTCACGAAAAGCGCACGCGCAAAAGTATCTGCTTGTTCGTTAGGGGACTCTCTATGGAAACTCCGCCCACCCTCCTACAATAAACTCAGCCAAAAACAACTAACTGAGTTTGCAGGAGCTGGGCGGACGTATGGAAAAGATCTCGGTCAAAAACGCACGTGATGAGTCATCGATAGGTAAAACTGGGAAACTGCAAGGCTGGGTGCGCACGCGTCGCGATTCCAAAGCCGGTTTCAGCTTTATCGAAATCAATGACGGTTCGAGTCAAGGCAACATTCAGATTATCGCCCCCGCGGATTTGGAAAACTACGAATCTGAAATCAAACGCCTGACCGCCGGCTGTAGTATCTCGGCCGAGGGCGAGATTAAGGAATCTGGTGGCCGCGGTCAAAAGACCGAAATGCAAGCCGCCCAGATTTCCGTACACGGTTGGGCTGACCCAGATGAGTATCCGCTTCAGAAGAAACGGCATTCAATGGAGAAACTACGAGAGTGGGCTCACCTTCGCCCACGTACCAATACGTTTGGGGCGGTCGCGAGAGTTCGAAATTGCATCTGCAATTCGATTCACCAGTTTTATCAAGAGCAAGGCTTCCTCTACATCAACACCCCGATCATCACGGCGAGCGATTGTGAAGGCGCCGGCGAGATGTTCCAAGTCACGACGATGAAGATGGATCAGATTGCCAAGCAGCAAATTGAAAACCTCAACTACAAATTTGACTTTTTTGACAAACCAGCTTACCTGACCGTCAGCGGACAACTGGCGGCAGAAACTTATGCCTGTGCGCTTGGGAAAGTCTACACGTTCGGGCCAACGTTTCGAGCCGAGAATTCCAATACATCGCGCCATTTGGCCGAGTTCTGGATGGTAGAGCCGGAAGTCGCGTTCAATGATCTCGACGACAACATGGACTTGGCCGAATCGTTTCTCAAACGAATCTTTACCGACGCGTTGGAAAAGTGCGGTCAGGACATGGAGTTCTTCAACGAGCGGATCGACCAGGAGAAAACTCTGATCAAGCGGCTTGAGGCAATCATCAACACCGAGTTTGTTCGACTTCCTTACACAGAGGCCGTCGAGATTCTCGAATCGTCAGGCCAGAAATTCGATTTCCCCGTCAAGTGGGGCATTGACCTGCAATCCGAGCACGAGCGATTTTTGACTGAGAAACATTTTGAAAAGCCCGTCATCCTTTTCGATTATCCCAACACGATCAAGCCGTTCTACATGTACTGCAACGATGATGACAAAACGGTTCGTGCGATGGACGTGCTAGTTCCCGGTGTCGGCGAGATCATTGGTGGAAGCCAACGCGAACACCGACTGGATGTGCTTGAGTCTCGCATGAAAGCACAAGACCTCGATATTGAAGAGTATTGGTGGTACGCCGATCTGCGTCGATATGGAACCGTGCCTCACGCCGGGTTTGGATTGGGGCTTGAGCGAGCAGTACAGTTCGTGACCAGTATCGGCAACATCCGCGACGTGATCCCGTTTCCTCGAACGCCAGGAAATGCAGAGTTTTAACTACTTCGCTTCCTCCTGCGGCCGTGGACAGGAAGTTGCTGCAGATATTGAGACAGGATGAACATGATTAACAGGATGTCGCGCGCAAATCATTTACCTCCTGTAAATCCTGTCCAAAATCAAGCACTGTTCTCCACCAATTCCTACCATACTTTCGCTGATGAGTTAATGGTTAGTGCAGATTAGCGAAGATTAGTGTTCCTTCTTCCCAATCACCATCAACCAATTTAGAGTCCAGATCTTCGACTGAATTATCAGAATACAGATATTGAGACAGGATGAACATGATTAACAGGATGTCGCGCGCAAATCATTTACATCCTGTAAATCCTGTCCAAAATCAAGCACTGTTCTCCACCAATACCTACCATACTTTCGCTGATGAGTTAATGATTAGTGCAGATTAGCGAAGATTAGTGTTCCTTCTTCCCAATCACCATCTACCAATTTAGAGTCCAGATCTTCGACTGAATTATCAGAACACAGATATTGAGACAGGATGAACATGATTAACAGGATGCCGCGCGCAAATCATTTACATCCTGTAAATCCTGTCCAAACATCCTCCCTGCCCGATCAAGCGTTCGTCTTAAACGCATCCAGTGCTCGCTGGCGACCGGCCGAGTACTCGACGACAAAATCGGGATACTCAATCCCCAGTTCCTCGATAGCGTTGGAAAGCTTCTTGGGATCGTGAAGCGATTTTGCCGGGACGGATTCCAACTCGGGACACATCTGTTTGATGAACTCGCCGTCGGGGTCGAACCGTTTGCTTTGGCTGAACGGATTGAAGATTCGAAAATACGGGACCGCGTCGGTTCCGGTCGAAGCCGACCACTGCCAGCCGCCATTGTTGGCTGCCAGATCACCGTCGATCAGATTTTCCATAAAGTACTTTTCGCCCAACCGCCAATCGATCAACAGGTTCTTCGTTAGGAACATCGCCGTCACCATGCGCAGCCGATTGTGCATCCAGCCTGTTTGATTCAGTTGCCGCATCCCGGCGTCAACGATCGGATAGCCGGTCTGACCGGTTTTCCAAGCCATCAAATCGGATTCACTATCGCGCCACGGAATCGACTCGGTTTTCAATTTGAAGGGTTTGTGTTTTGAGACGCGCGGAAACCCTACCATCACGTGGGCGTAGAAATCTCGCCAAGTCAATTCGGAGATCCAAATCGTGGCACCTTGGTTCCCTCCATCAATCTCGCCGCCCTTCGCCTTGAGCGCCGCGGCCATGCATTGACGCGGCGAAATAACACCGGCGGCCAAATAAGCCGATAGTTCACTGGTGCCTTCCAGCGACGGAATATCGCGGGCTTGGTCGTAGTCAGAAATTTTGCTGGCAAAATGCTTCAGTCGCTTGGCGGCTTCGGCTTCTCCGGCTGGATAGCAATCGCGAAAGTCGTTCGTAAAATCAAAACCCGCAACCGATTTCGGGATTGGAGAAGGCTTCACGCCGACGTCCGGTTGCTTGGACGGCTTGCCAACCGGCTGGGAGTACTCAATCGCCTTGGTGTTCCAGACTTTTCGATAGGGAGTAAATACTGAGTAGAACTTGCCCTGCTTGGTTTCTATTTCTTTGGGTGGAACGATAACCCGATCATGAAACTGCTGCACGACGATATCGTTGGCTCGGCACAACCGAACCATTTCGGAATCCCGATCCAGCTCGTTGACTTCATATTCCCGGTTAAAAGACAAAGCCGAACATCGGTGCTTTTTCGCGGTCTTGAGAACGACAGCGGGAGCCTCACCGAATGTGTCACACGTTTTGATCAACAGCGGAATGTTCAGTCTGGCCAGTGAAGCGGACAATGATCGCAGGTTTTCGATCCAGAAACTGACTTTGCAATCCGCGTCATCGTGTTGTTTCCACTGCAGCGGCGTAATCACAAACAACGCAACCACTCCGTCGCTGGAGTGCTTGGCGGCGTTAAACAAAGCCGAATTGTCGATGATGCGAAGGTCGCGTCGAAACCAAATTAAAGTTCTCATCGTTGAGATTAAACCGGAGTAAGCTGACCGGTTCAACAGCCCATTCGACACGCAAACGAGATTTGCTAAATTAAAGATTCGTTAACCACCCCTTCGGACCGTCAAGCCAAATATAGCGGGCGTTCCGAGATGGTTGTGAGCGGGCCAGTAGCTCAGTTGGTTAGAGCAGGGGACTCATAATCCCTTTGTCGCGGGTTCGAGTCCTGCCTGGCCTATTCAGTATGTTTAAGGTTAGCGGGGGTTTTGCACTCACCTCGGTTTTCCCCGTGTTTGATTGCGAGTCGCTGCAAGGCATATCAGTCGTTGCGGCAGGTTTCGCCCCACCCCCTGCCCACTAACTGCCCCCTTTGTCGATTGCGAGGCTCAAGTGGCCAGGCGTCTTTTAGTTGGCTACCCTTGCGCTATTGCCAAGCCACTTGCAGACAGACAACATGCAAAGGTAGGTACTGGTTGAGGTCGGTTTCGAGCGAGCCTCTCAGGTTGTGAAATAGTCGGGGCCAAGGCTCAATCGACTTACGAACCTCCTCAGCGTTCTTCTGCCCAAGCTGAAACGTAACACGCTTCAAACCGATGTGGGGTTGGACAAGCGATGGCTTAAGCTGTGCTTGTATTCTGTTCGTGTTCGTCCGAATAGTTGTGCTAAACTAACCCTCGCGCGTTTCAATATTGGTTCATTGCTGGAGAGTTATATGAGTAGTGCTTTTACCTCAGTCAAGTTTGGGAGTCTGTTTGCTGCAATAATCCTGTGGCCGGTTTTAGGTGTGGCTCAGAAGGTCAAGATTCCGCCGGCAGATGAAACTATCAACGCTGCTACTGTTGTGGCCGCCAAAGCAGCCCTGCTTGAGGCTGAGCGGATCATCTTTCTCGGTGATTCCAACACCCACAACGGTGAGTTCATCGTTCAGCTTGAAGCCGCGATTCTTGAGAAGTTCGGAGCGGCGCCGGAGATGATCAACCTTGGGCTTGCCAGCGAAACTTGTAGTGGGGACTCGGAGCCCATTCATCCTTTCCCGCGTCCCAATGTGCAGGAGCGACTTGATCGGGCTCTCGAGAAAACTAAACCAGATGTTGTGGTTGCGTGTTATGGAATGAACGATGGGATTTATCATCCCTTCGACAAGGTCAGGTTCGAATCCTATCAAAAAGGAATCATGACGATCATCGATAAGGTCAAAGCTGCCGATGCAAAGCTAATCCTGCTGACGCCTCCACCGTTTGACCCATTGCCGGGTCGCAATAGAGGCAAGCTTGTGCCGACGGATGCCAAGAAGTTTTCCTGGAAGACGATCTACGAAAACTATGACTCCGAAGTCATCAAGGTGTACGCGGATTGGGTCCTCCAACAACGGACTGACGTGCTTGGGGTCGTTGATACCCACACGCCGGTTACCGAATATTTGGCGAACAAACGAACTTCAGATCCGGATTTTGCGTTTTCCAAAGATGGCGTGCACTTCGACAAAGCGGGACACAAGGTTTTTGCCCAAGCGATATTGGATTCGCTGTCCGAGTTCGGCATCGAGGCAAAGCTAAGCTCCAATGACGAATTGCTGCAACTAATTCGAGAACGTCAGGCGATTTCACATTTGACTTGGCTGAGCGAAGTCAAGCATCTCAGGCCGGGCGTCAAAAAGGGATTGCCGCTTGCCCAAGCCGAAGAAAAGATGAAGCCGATTTCTGACAAAATTAATTCACTGGTAGAAAAGAATTGAATTCTTCCAACTCCGCGGCCTTGTTTGATTGCGTCACCATCGGAGGGGGATACACGGATTGATCATTTGGCGGTGATTGGGTTTTAGAGGTTTCGAGCGGGTCGAAAAGCAGATAAGTTTATGGGTTTCAATCCGATTGAGTCGGAAACTACTAAACCCCAGACCTCGAATCATCATGCCAATCGTCGTACAGAAATTCGGCGGCACCAGCGTTGCCGACAGTCAGAAGATCCTTGCGGCGGCTCGTAAAGCCGTTCGTGCCCAGCAGCAGGGCAATCAAGTCGTCATGGTTGTTAGCGCGATGGGCAAGAACACCGACACGTTGATTTCCCTAGCCAATGAAATCAATGATCGTCCGCCGGCGCGTGAAATGGACATGTTGCTTTCGACTGGCGAACAGGTAAGCGTTGCCTTGATGGCGATGGCGATCGACTCTCTGGGCTACAAGGCAACCAGTTTGACTGGTGCTCAGATTGGAATCAAAACAGACAGCTCCCACACCAAAGCCCGAATTCAATCAATCTCAACCGATCGGATTAAGGCGTTGTTAGACGATGGCAACATTGTGATTGCCGCCGGTTTTCAAGGCATCGACAAGAACTCAAATATCACGACGTTGGGTCGCGGCGGTAGTGACACAACCGCTGTTTCTCTGGCAGCGGTTCTGGAAGCCGATCAGTGCGAAATTTACACTGACGTTGATGGGATCTATACGACTGATCCGAGGATTTTGCCCGAGGCATGTCTTGTGCGGCAGGTCAGCTATGACGAAATGCTTGAGCTTGCCAGTCTCGGTGCAGGCGTGATGCACAGTCGCTCGGTTGAGTTTGGAAAGAAGTTCAATGTTCCGATTCACGTGCGTTCCAGTCTCAGCGACGTTCCCGGTTCGATCATTGCCGATAACGCAGAGACATCCGGATTGGCAGTCAGTGGCGCCGCGTTAACCAAGGACGAAGCGTTGATTTGTGTCCTCGACGTTCCCGACGTTCCTGGAACGATTTTGAGAATTTTCGAGCCAATTGCCGAAAAGAAAATCACAGTTGATATGATCGTGCAAAATGTTGCCGACGATGGCACGACGACGATCAGTTTTACCGTTCCGCGCCAAGAAGCCGACGAAGCGATCGAATCAGTCAAAGAGTCGATTGGTGAGCTGGGCGGAAAACTCGGGTTAGTCGACCGTGACGTTTCCAAAGTCTCGGTGGTGGGGCTTGGGATGGCCGAGCAAACTGGAGTCGCGAATCGCATGTTCAAGACGCTTGCCGATGCAGATGTCAACATGGAGATCATCACGACCAGTGAGATCAAGATTTCTGCTTTGGTCAAGCGTGACAAGTCATTGACGGCGCTTCGCGGCGTTCACTCCGAATTCGGTTTGGACAAGATCGTGGCGTCCGATGCGCCTCAAGTTCCAGATCGGGACAAGAGCGCGGGCCCCTCGATGGCTGAAGTCATTCAAAGTTTGAATGATGAAATGGGTATGGAAGCATTGATAATCGATGACATTTCGCTTGACCAAACCCAATCGCGAATCACTGTCTCCAAGATCCCCAATCGCCCTGGCGCGGCAGCCCAACTGTTTGATCGCGTCGCGGCTTCAGGCGTTTTCGTGGACATGATCGTCCAAAGCTATGCCAGCGGTCAGCTCGCAGACATTACATTTACGATGCCTCGCGATCAATTCGATGACGCTTTAAAAGTCGCAGAAGAAGTCTGCAAGGAGTTTCGGGCTCAACGAGTTGAATCAAAACGTTCGATCGCCAAGCTCAGTGTCTCGGGGGTCGGGCTTCGCAGCCACACCGGCGTCGCGATCGGCGTGTTCAAGGCGCTCGCCGAAGCGAAGATCAATGTCGAGGCACTCAACACAAGCGAAGTGCTTGTCAACGTTGTCGTCGATGGAAGCGAAGGCGAAAAAGGGCTCAAATGTTTGGGAGTTCAGTTTGCCAACTCGATGCGAAGCTAGACACAGATTGCCAAATGTGATCGCTGCGATGATTGGACAGCAATAAGATTTGGGTAGCCCCGGTTTGTCACGCGCCTAACCGAGACTACACGGTCGCGTTATCAGCGAGCGTGAATACTCAGTAAACGCTCAGTTCCAGTCGTCAAGAACGAATCTACTCTCGTTCATATAACGGTGATTTCAGTCTTGTGTATCCGACTCGCCGCAGCGAAGAACGGTTTTGCAATTCATCGGGTGCTGAATAGAGTTGTCGTGATTCGAGTGACCTTCCCAATTTGATAGTTGACCGGGTAGCTGGATTGCGGCCTGATCTGGTGCCGGAGCCAAGACCTGAGTTTGGACTTGAACTTGGAACCGAGCCACGATTTCGGACTTCTTCGTCCAGCGGTGGGTAGGGAGCGTTGCGATGCTCGGATTGATATCTGGGTGCCGCTTCCCAGATCAACCGCTTCTGCTGGTGGCCTTTCCAATCAACGAACTCCAGCAAGCCGTCTTTCTCGAGCTCGGCTCCATACTGAGCGTTGTGATACTCCTCAGATGACTTATGAACTTGGTCGAAAATCTGATTGGAATAACCAAGCCGATCTCCAAACGTGCTTTGATTCGGGCCGCTGCGGGACTCGTCGATGTGAGGCGGCACATGAAAATCGTTGTACGGGCGACGGTAATAGTACATCTGCGTTGCCTGATACGGGAAATGCAAACCCATGTTTCCCGGCGGTGTTTCCCGATGGCTCAACATCGCTGCGTTGCGCTTGACGCCTGAGACAAGGGCACCGACCTTGCCGTTGCAGCCTTGACATGGAGCCCTGGCCCCGGCGGCAACCGTGGGGCACGTTTGGCATCCACACTGCGAAACGTAGTCACTGTGTGACGTGATCAATGATGCTTGTCCAGCGAATTGGCCCTGAGCGATCGAGGGAATTCCGAATGAAATGGCCGCAAGCAAAGCGACACAAATTCGCTGAACCCAATTTTCAAGAAGAGAGTTCATTTTCATCATGTCGGATTTATCGGTAGTCTGGGCTGTTTCGTGTCGGCTAAATCACGACACTCGCCAGAAACTCAAAACGCGGTTTTTTGTTTGTTAGCCGTGGTGATCTGCAGAATTTATTCGGGCTCTTGTCCCGCCTGATTGCTAGCAATGAATCACTTTCAGCCATAACGTTGCGATAATCACTCTCAGTGATGAGTTCGTTTGGATGAGTTCTTTAATAGCGAGTAAAAAATTAGGGGATCTGGTCTAGCGGTGAAGCGGACATTTCGGCAGACTCCGCCTCCTCATCGACCCTCTACTCCACACGGTGTTGCTTTGGTCAGGCGCTCTTTAATTCAGTTTCATCTCAATATTAGTACCAACAATTTGTGGGGGAGTCTCGGTTTGCGCTTTGCCGTTTTGATTCTTTTGATTTTCGCGTCTGAGATCTCGGAAAATCATTTGGCATGCGCACAGAACAGTCAACCGCCTCCACGCCCTACAACGCAAATTAGCTCGCGCCCAGCGTCTTCTGCAAAACGACTGGTTGGCCAACCTGCCAAGCCGCATGCGGCAACGAAGGAATTGGCTTTGATTCGGGAAATCATCGAGCCCGAAATTTTGATGAACATCGAGCCGACCCAATCCAAAATTATTCGTACCAACTATCCGATCGTTCGATCTGCAATCAGTGATCCTGGAGTCGTGGACATTCAAACATTCGGCTCCAACGAATTTGAAATCATCGGCAAGGGGATCGGCGAAACGTCATTGACGTTTTGGTATGAGCTTCCCAACGGTCAAATCGACTACCTGCGATATCTCGTAGAAGTCAACGACGAAGGCCAAAAGCAGAAGAGAAAAGAGCGGCGATACTTGAAACTGCAATCTCGAATCAACGAGATGTTTCCCAACAGCCAGGTCTTCCTGGTCCCGATCGAAGACAAAGTGATCGTTCGCGGGCAGGCTCGTGATTCCAAAGAAGCTGCGGATATTATGCAGATGCTTGGACAGTTCGCGGGCGGTGGTCGAGGTGGTGCTGGCGGTGGAGGTGGTGGGCAATACCTGTACGGTGGCACGCGAAACGGTGGAAATCAATATTGGCTTAACGACATCCAATCGACTCGCGCAGACGGACGCGACAGGCAAAACGGAAATTTCGAAGACGATGACTACGAGGACATAAACCCACAGGACTTCATCAATCTTCTCGAAGTACCTGGTGTTCAACAAGTGATGTTGAAAGTCAGGATCGCAGAACTAGTGCGCAACTCAAACCGATCCGTTGGCGCCGACATTTCGACTTTGTTCGACTCGGGATCATTTAGTCACCTGCTCTCAGGAGGAGGCGGTAATGTTTCGGCGATACTCAGTGACGGAGACGTGCAGTTCTTTCTGACTGCTGTGGGAACCCATGGATATGGCAAGATCCTTGCTGAGCCAACTTTGATTACGATCAGCGGTAAGTCTGCACGGTTTCAAGCAGGCGGCGAGTTTGCAGTTCCAACAACCGTTGGAGTCGGTGGCGTTGGCGGGATTGCGACGACGTTCCGTGGTTTTGGAACCGAGTTGGAATTCACGCCTGTCGTGGTCGACAAAGACTTGATTCGGTTGCAGGTTTCGCCATCATTCAGCACGCTTAACAATGACGCTTCGGTTGCCGGGATACCCGGACTTAACCGCCGCTCGGTCGATACAACGGTCGACTTGCGAGAAGGCCAATGGCTCGCCGTGGCAGGTTTGATTCAAGACGAACAGGGCGGACAGAAAACGCGAACGCCTTACATCGGCGATCTTCCATTCATCGGCGGCTTGTTTTCACATCGGGACACGTCGAGATTCGAAACCGAACTGATTGTCCTTGTCAGCCCAGAGTTAATCCACCCCATGGAGAGAGAACAGGTCCCGCTATTGTTACCGGGCATGGAAGTCACCGATCCCACCGATGACGATTTTTTCCTCCGACGCCAAACGGAAGGCTACCGCGGTTTCGATCATCGCAGCACATTGTGGACTGAGATGCAGTCGCACAATCGAGGAATCATCGAATCGCAATTCCTTGATGAGGTCACTTCAGGAACAAGACGTCAAATGCAAGTCCAGCGGTCCTACATTTCCGGACCATGCGGTTTTTCGGACTAACAGAAAATGAATTCAACAATATCTATGACACTAAGCTCGGGTTACGCAGCATTAAGGTTGAGCGTTGTCTCAATCTGTTTCGCCGCGCTAGCGGTGGGTTGTCGAGTCCAGCCGCCTGGCGGAACGCCAATCCAACCGGGCTTGCTGGGCAGTGTTGTTGATGAAGCCAATCGGACGCAGGAAGAAAACGCTGAAGCCGCAAAGTTCATCGTTTACATGCACGAGTTTGAACCTAACACACCCAATCATGCCCATCTGCTCAATGGCCAGTCTACGATTGTTGGCGAGTTCGAATATCAAACCCAAGACAGAGTTCAAGGGTTTCGCTTGACTCCTCACGGACAAGACCACGTGCGTCAAATTGCCAGACATTTGATTTCAACTCAACCTCAACAACCCAATCAGAGTTACCTTCCTCATCGCTATGTCGTTATCGAACGAAGTGATACCAGCAAGCATTGGAGCACGGTCCACCGGTTTCCGGTCCATTTCAATGACGAGCTTGACGCCGCACGGCGGCAGGTTGTTGTTAACGCTTTGACGATGTTAGGTGTTGTTAACGCTTCTCAGATTGTGGTCGTTGCTCCCGCGTTTCCTGAAGGTCTCAACTCAGGAGAAGCCAGCCAAGCATACGGTCGGGCGTTTAATTACGGCGGCGGTGGACAAAACGGCGGAGGGAACTTTGGTGGCGGATTTGGCGGTGGAGGAGGATTTGGTGGCGGTGGATTTGGTGGAGGTTTTGGTAATTGACGTTCTTCGCATCTCTGACTTTACCAATTAGAAGACAATGAATACCCGAATTGCAAAACTAGCTTTAGCAACAATTGCCCTGGTGGCGTTTGTGTCGGGTTGCGCTTCGGTCTCACATCCACTTGCTGGCAGGAAGGCGCTTCCTGTTAAACCCGATTCAAACTCGCTTGAAATTCAGTTTGGGATGGCCAGACTGCTTGAAAGAAACGGAAAGCTCGAAGACGCACGAAACGCCTACTTGAATATTCTTGCCAATGGTCCGCACACTCCATCGCTTCACCGACTGGGCGTGACTGCCGTTCGGCAAAATCGTCTCGACGCTGGTTTGCAGCATATGTCCAAAGCAATCGCCGCCGGAGCTCCGACGGCTGAGCTTTTAGGAGACTACGGGTACGCTCAGCTTTTGGCTGGCGAATTGGAAGAAGCAGAAACAACGCTTAAAAAAGCAGTCACACTTGACCCCAGCCAAAAAAGAAACGTCAACAATTTGGCGATCGTAGTTGGAAAGCAGAATCGGCTCAACGAATCGTTTCAACTGTTTCGCCAAGCCAATCCTGAAGCCGAGGCGATTGCCAACCTAGCGTTCATCCAAGCCCAATCGGAAGACCTTTCAAGGGCGAGGTTGAACTACAACCGTGCTCTGGATCTCGACCCCCAGCTTAAAATCGCGGCCATCGGTCTGATGGAAGTCCACAAGCACATCCAAACCGGCGAGGCGGACTTAAATCAATCGATAGAAACAGGCACCCAATCCGCCTTGCCCCAACAAAGAATCGCTCAGGCCCCACGGACAAAAGCCAAACGGGTTCAATTGGCCAATCGAATTACTGGGTCCAGCCACTACGAAAGTCATGACCGAGTTCTCGCCAAAATGAAACGTCCGATCCAACTACCCGATCGAGATCCTGCCAAACCTAAACCGCAGACAGTAAATCAAAGCATGGCGTCCACCAATGGACGGCGTGGGATTTTCCAGCCTCGCCCATTGAGCCCGCCTAACGCGATTCAAACCGTCGCGCAGGTTTCTTACCAAGAACCGATCCAAGAAGATTCGGTCTCAGAGATGCCAGTCAACAGCCAAGAGATAATCAATCACCCGCCACCGGGCAGCTAACAGGCGGTTCGGCGGTTTACGCTAACCACCACTATTAACGTGGCTATCGCCCGCGTGACAAGCGAACAATCGCTAGTCAACCAGGCCCTGTAAATCGGCGGCTTGGAAGCTTTGGACCTCGGCCTGAATCACTTCAGATTTAGGCGCTACAGGCGTTTCCATCTTGGTGGTCTGCTTGATCCGATCCCCCAGCTGTTGAAACTCGCTTTCGACGCTTGATCGGAAAGTGCTTAGTGCAGCCAAAAGTCCCGCCACAACCACGGAGGAAATGAGCAGAAGTTCGGTCGTGATAATACCACCGTTACAATCGTTCCAGAGCAATTTTGGCATGTTGATTCCTTTGATCAAGAAAAGTTTGAAAGTAGGAATTCATGGTGGTTGGAAACCAGTTTTTGTCAATCGGGAAAAAATTTACAGAATTTGAATTTATTCACATCATGCGGGTTAAGGAAACCTACTGTTGCGTAACAAGTGAACATTTTGTTCGTTACTCTTCAATCACGTTTCTTTTGGATTTCAAAATGAAAAACCCTGCCCAAACACTTTGGAATGATGAAGCTGGTTTCATCGTTTCTATTGAGTTGATCTTGATCGCTACAATCGCCATTATCGGTTTGATTACCGGAATGACAGCCGTCCGTGACGCTGTTGTTTCTGAGTTGTCAGACGTTGCTGGTGCTGTTCAAGATCTTAACCAGTGCTACTCATTCAATGGCGTTGTTGGTCACTCTGCAAGCACATGTGGAAGTGATTTCATTGATGCTACTGATCACTGCGATGACGCAGATGACATCGCTGGACAAGCCGACAACTGCATTACTTTTGACGGTGCTCCAGAGCAAGAAGGCAGCTAAGCTGACTTTGGTATAGTTGGAATTCAACTGGAAAAGGCTGGCCTCATTTGAGGTCAGCCTTTTTTGCGCGCGTTTTCAGAGGCAAAAAGCCCTGATAGATGTGACCTCGTAGCCTCCGTGGGTTGATCAAAGGGGAGGCATTTCGGAGTTTGCGAGGTGAGACTTGAGAAGAAATTCTGAGTCGGTTTCAATCCAGCCAGTTATTACATTCTCTTTCCAAACTGGACCAAAAGGGTACTCATCTGCGAAATTTTCACTAGAGCCAAAAACGGCGCGTTATGGTTTCGAGCTTTTCTAATGGGGCCTTCAGTTGTCCCATCATGTAACTCACACTTGCGACTACGGATTCTTCGCAACAGTGCAACGGATGCACTGGCAATAAATTAAGGATATAAAATCATGGAAGTCATCAAGTCAATTTGGATCGACGAAGCCGGATTCATTGTCTCAATCGAGTTGATTCTCATCGCAACCATCATGGTCATTGGGTTGATCACTGGATTTACCGCCGTTCGTGACGCGGTCGTCGCGGAACTGTCGGATGTCGGAGGCGCAATTCAAGACCTGAACCAGTCTTACTCTTTCAACGGAGTAACAGGGCACTCCGGGTTTACTCAGGGAAGTAGCTACCTCGACGCACGCGATTTTTGTGATGTTGCTGAGGATCCTATCAACCAAGCAGACAACTGCATTGTCTTCACGCGGCGCCCAGCGAACGAACGCTAGTCACGTGGAGCAATGGGCCGTTTATCACAAGAGACTTATCAATTGATAGCCTTACCAGACCACTTCTCTTGGGCTGGACAATTTTTTCACTTTTAAGCCCCCAAACTCTGCATACAAGGATATAGCCATGCAAGTATCAGTTTTACTTTGGCAGGACGATTCGGGATTCATCGTTTCAATCGAGCTTATTTTGATAGCGACGATCATGGTTATCGGCTTGATTACCGGCTTCACTGCCGTGCGAGATGCAGTGGTTAGTGAGTTGTCTGACGTCGGTGGAGCCATCCAGGATCTGACTCAGTCATACTCGTTCAACGGAGTAACCGGTCACTCGGGGTTCACCCAAGGCAGTAGCTACCTCGACGCACGGGATTTTTGTGACGCTTTCGAGGACCCAATCAGCCAAGCCGACAATTGCATCCTGTTCAATCGGGCTCCAGCGAACGAGCGATAGTACTGCGTCACACCTGAATTCTGGGGTTAGCCGTTTTGGCATTTTGGCGATAGCCACGGTTGAGTCCCGAACCGTGGCTATCGCCAAAACGGCTGATTTTTTAACCCTCACTTTTAGTTCTAACAAAGCGCCAGTCTTCAGCCAGCACTCGCGAACGACTCGCTCCTACTATGCGGCGAATTCAACAAATACGGCTCCAACTGGCACCGTTTGAAGCAGCTCATCTGAATAACCGAGTGCTTCGGGTTGGGGCGGTTACGGTGAGCCTGTTCATTGGAAGTTCGTCAACTCCATAAGAGAATCAGGACGTCCGAGTCTAACTATAGGTTCCACCGTTGCTTGAGGTAGAAAGCTTCCAACTTCCTCAGTTGGAACATTTGCTTTTAAAGGGGCAATGGCACCATCTCATCTGAGCTCGGGCTTTTTCCAATGTCAGCAACTGCGCAAGAAGGCACCGCCGACAAAAGCGGGCATCAACTACAAGCTATTCTGCCGGACTGGTGCGCGCTGAGTTGGCAACACGCGCTGATTTGCTTCACTTTTTTGATTCTGTTTTTGCATTTGAGCTATCTACCGGTACCCACCGGCCAGATCTGGCATGAAGTCGCCAACGGTCGAACAATTGTTAGCAGTGGAACCACCGCGGCGGATCCAGCTCTACCCTACTCCGAAGGCATTCGAAAACTGCAGACTAGTTGGCTGGGCCAGTCGCTCGTCTATCGAATCTACAGTTTCGGCGGCGCCGAGTGGCTCAGCTGCGCCTTTGCGCTGCTTCAGATGTTCACCCTCGCGATCTGGGCATTTGTCTTTCAAAGAATCTCCGGTAGAAGATGGACGGCGCTGCTTGTCGCGCCAATCGTCCTGGCGAGTTCAATCGATGTCAACTCATTGGGAGCATCAACATTCGGGCTCCTAATGTTCGCGTTGATCGCTCTAACGATGGTCGGGACTGTTTCAAGACGAGATCAGCCGGCGGCGGCCGACATGGTTTGGTCGTCAGCTTCGACTTGGAGGTGGATTGTAGTCATTGGACTTTTCATTCTCTGGGCCAACTTTGACGTCAGCGTGTTGATAGGAGTCGGTTTGTTGGCAATGCTAACGGCGTCTCGCTTGGTCGGCGTCTTGAGCAAGCGAGATAATCACGAATCTGTTTTAGCGGACAAAGAACTGCACCACCGAACGTGGCTATTCGAACTTTGTCTGGTCGCCACGCTGATACAGCCAGCCGGTTTGGGGCTATGGAAAGCCGTGTTCTGGTCCGCCAATAATCCCATCGTCCACGCGCTTGGAGGTTGGTCGCCGGTCGCGATCGCGAGTTGGCGCGGGGCCTGGATCGCGATCGCTTGGCTCGGATGGATTGTTGCGTCTCGAAAGACTCACAGGATTCCGTATTGGAACACCGCCTGTGCGATTTTTGTAACCGTGGTCGTAGCGTGTTTTCAAAGCCAGATCATTTGGTTCGCCACTACGATGTGTCTTCTTTCGGTGTCGCTGTTGCCCCAACTCGCTAACCCCCGATTTGGCAATCGAAGGCCTGCTCAGAGTAAGGAACCTCAGAGCAACTCTAACTCTTCGTTAAAGTTTGCGTTTACGTTGGTTTGTGGTTTGCTGATTTGGATGGCTTTCACCCTTTCACCGATCGGCAGCATGGCGATGGCAGGAAAGTCACGCACCACAGCCCAGGTTTTTGGGAGCAAGACGCCTTTGGGCGCAACTGCGTATCTGAAGGGAAACCGCCCAGCGAAAGTCGTTTGGACTCCGAAGTACTGGGCCGACCATCTACAAGTCGAAGGGGAGCCGACCAAGGTCTTGGCCAATCTCAACGACGCGGCGCTGACTCCGAGAATCGAGAAAGACTACCAGTCAATCTATTACGGCGGAAAAAACTGGCAGCGACTCTTGCGGCGATATCAGATTGACGATCTCGTCGTGGACAAGGAAAACCAGACCGACCTGATGCGTGAACTGCGAGTCGACGCCGGGCCATTCAAGAAGGTGTTCGAAGATGAAATTTCGGTCGTCTATCGCCGCACCAAAGTTGTCTCCAATCTGGACAAGCCAACTGAAACGGCAAAAACGAAATCCAAGCTGAACTCGAACCCGGAAAAACCGGTAGCCGGCGGCGTCAGATTTCGGCTTTCCAAAGTCGGATCGGCCAAATTCGACACCGAGGATACCGATTGGATCAGAGACGAAGACCAACCCGTCGTTCAACAAAACGTTGACCAAAACGCTGGGGAACAATCGAATTTGAACGCCACTTTAACCACCAGCTCGAAAGCCCAATGGGCTCCCGCCAAACCCAAACCCGCTGCCGCCAAACTGTTCGGCGACCGACCGACCAGCTCAACATCAGTTTTTGAGGACTGAGTGATGAATCAAAACAGTGGCCAACAAAACCAGCTGGAACCAAACCGAGGAAAGAATCGGAATCGATCGGGCAGAATATTCTTGCTCTCTCAGTTGGTTTTTCTTCCGGTGATCATTGGTGTGCTGAGCCTTAGCGCCGCCACGGTCAACAATCGACCTTTGATGCCAGTGCTGCATGAGAACCCCAGAACGGTTCGGCCTCAGCACGATTACGATTTTGTCATTACCGATCGCCAACTGAACGAAGTCCTGTATAAACTGCGGCCCAACTTCTCTCCCGACAAACCACCAAAGACGAATTACGTCGATCACGCGCTTCGATTTTGGGGGACCAAGATCGAATTTGACGATCAGTCGCTTGACGGTGTCCAACTCAGGGAACTTCTGGTAGACCACAAAGCATTTGCCGCAGCCTGGGGCGAAAACGAAACTCCGCTTTTGTCGGTAACGCCAAATGGAATCGCAGTTCGAACTCAGCAAGGTCGTTCAACGGTCAGCCACGTCGATCACCTGCTGGGAAGCTTGGCCGAAGTCGGAACGCCGCTCAGCTACAAGATCTCCGCTGCCAACGTCGAGGGTAGGTTGATCGACATGGTCCGGGACGGCGTGATGAATTTTAGCTTGAACCAGCGCGAGTACGAATGGACAACGTTGGCGTTGGCGTTTTACGCGGCCGACAATTCACCGTGGTATTCCCCCGAAGGCCAGGAGATCAGCTACGACTATCTGGCCAAGCGAATCATGCGCGAGACTCAGCCAGACGGCGTTTGCTACGGTCAACACCGGCTTTACACGCTGACGATTCTGCTTCGCATCGACGATCAAATGCGAACACAGGAAAAAGCAAGAAGCCCAAACGGCCCCGCTGGCTTAATTTCACCAGAAATGCGCAGCAGCATCATGAGCTATCTCGGTGATATGACCAGTCGAGCCTACCAGAGCCAGTCCGCTGAGGGATCGTGGGATGGCAACTGGCCTGATGCGACGATCCCGGTGCGGGATCCTGACACCGATCAACTCAGCCGAAAAGTGCTGGCAACTGGCCATATGCTTGAGTGGTGGGCCATGGCGCCACGTGAGCTTCACCCTCCACGTGAAACGATTGTGCGGGCGGCGCAATGGTTATCGCGCGTCATCATCGAGATGGAACCTGAGCGAATTGAACGCAACTATACATTCTTGACCCATGCAGGCAGGGCTTTGGCGCTTTGGCGCGGCGGATTCGCTGACGAGCTTTATCGAACGAAAATGATATCTGGCGAAAATGATCAGCTACTGCCGTTTGAAGGGAGCAAATAGATTGATTGAAATCGGACACTCAATTGGCTCGAACCAAGTAGATAGGTATTGCATCATCAGTCAAAGCGAGGTTGGTTTCGGCGTTTAAGATTCGCGGCACCAGCTACATCAACGATCAAAGCCATCCCAAACATTTCCATCACCTAAAGAATTTTCGCTTCGGAGCTACCTAAATGGGTTTACTCGACCAAGCCTTGTTGCCGTTTGTCGGAATTGCAATTCTGATGACCATCGCCGTCGTCATCGACGTCAGGACTCGGCGCATCCCCAACTGGTTGACAGTTTCGGCTTTCACCGGCGGCGTGCTTTACCACACGGTCACCAGTGGATGGGAAGGACTTGGTTACGCGATGGGCGGATTCGCTGTCGGTTTTGGCATCCTGTTGGTGCTGTGGCTGGTCGGCGGTGGCGGTGGCGGTGATGTAAAGCTCATGGGGGCAGTGGGCGCCTGGGTGGGGCCGCTTTGTACGTTGCTTATATTTCTTGGCAGCGCCGTATTTGCGGTCTTCTGCGTGATCGTTCTGGTTACCAGGAACAAACTCAAAGGCAGACGCAACGAGGACTTCAAGCCAACTCCGGCGACAGTGCCCGATGTTCCAACCAATAGCAGAACGGCGATCAAGCAGTACATCCCCTACGCGGTACCGGTTGCGATGGCGTCGTGGATGGTATTTCTGTTTCAGTTACTCAAGGCAACCACAAACAACCAGTAGGCAAGAGGAAGTACTACCACGCTTTTGATTCAAACTCAGCCAATCAATAAGTCGGAAGGATCCGACTTGAGGCAGTTGAGACCGATTCGATTTCCTTTTGCAGTTTCAAGTTCACTCTTCTCCAAGGCAAATATTATTCGGTAACCACCGCAATACAATTTGAACAAACATGTCACGCATTGATTCAGGGACGATATTAGTTGCGTTTTTCGCCATTCTATTTGGGTTGGTCGGAGCTTTTCTGCTTCGAAAAACTCTGCAAAAAAAGCCAGTCGCGCAGGCGCCGCCGGAGGTTCGCCGTGGGCCTGCGAAGATCACGGTTCCGCTAGCCAGTCGAAACTTACCGTCGGGAACTCGAATCACGCTCGACGATGTCGCGCTGTTCAGCTTGACTCGGGAGGAAATGAAAGAGCATGGTATCAAACGCGTTTTCATGTCCAATCCCGATCAGATTATCGGAAAAACGGTCGCCGTCGATTTGCAGCGCGGATCGACGTTCGACACCAAAGACTTTTATCCCCCCGGAACCGGCCCCGGGATTGCTGATAAGCTCCAGCCCGGTCAACGCGCAGTGACGATCGATGTGACTGCGACCAGTGCGTTGTTAGGGTTCGCTGGCGCCGGACAAAATGTCGATGTGTTGTTTCACTACGGTCTCAATTCCCGAAGTGCGAACGGGCATACTGGTGATCAGGATTTAAACGATCGCTATCAAAACAACTCAGACTACTGGGAACCTGAACACTTTCAATACAACTCGCCCAGAGGCTTGAACGCTCAACAAGGTAGTGGTCGACGCCACCGACACTATGATGACGACCGCCGTGCTGGCATTTCAGCAGCCAAGTACCACAACGCAACGGTCACACTTGTTCAAAAGGCAACCATCCTCGCGCTTGGTCAGCGGGTCAATCAGACGGGCCACTCCAGTCAGCTTGGTTTCGACGAGCGTGTTCGGGTGACACTGGCGGTAAAGCCCGAATCGGCTGAGCTGATTCGAGTTGCTGAGGGTCACGGGGAATTGTCGCTGACACTGCGGGGATCTGACGATGAAGAGATCATCAAAATCGACGAGCCGGCCACGCTGAGCAACATCATCGTTGTGGAAGAGGAGCCAGTTCAGATCGCGCGGCGGGAAGTTCGCGACATGGATATTTACCGAGGCCAAAACCGATCAAGTGTTCGATTTTTGCGTGATCGGGATACGGGAAAAGACGACTTCCAAAAATGGATTCTTCTCAAAGAGAATCCGCAGAGCGATCAGCAAGAGCCTAAGCAGCAACAGGGCGACGAAGTTAAACTCGATCTCGATCCCCAGCGTTTATCGGGACCGAACATAGAGCCCAACAAAAGACCCAACCTGGGGCCTAACTTTGAGCAAAATTTTGGACCCAATACCGAGCGCAATCGAGGCTATCGAAATCTTGAAACGGCTGACGGATTCCTGATCGACCCGCGCGAAAAGTCAGAGCTTGAGCGGCTCAGATCAGATTTCAGAAAGATCAAAACTCTCTTCAACCAGGAACCCGAATTGCGAGATCGTCTCGAGGATTCAGGACCAATCAATATCGATGCACCCCAACCCATTGATTTGGACGAGGTTTCGTCCAAGGCAACTGAAGACGAACTGCGGTCGGCGACAGCTGTTGAACTTTACGATCCGAGGTGGGAATGATCGATGACTCAACCACGATTGCCCCGGCACCGATCTACTCGGTGAAAAATACGCATGAAAAACCGCAGGGCAGTTCGTTTGCAAATTCAACGTCGAACCAAGAAATTCAGTTTCAGGTTCTCAAACAGGCGATCCATCAAGAGCTTGTCGGTTCGCTTGACTTGGCTTCTGCAGAAGGTCTAACTCCACAGCAGTTTCAGGAACAGCTCAAACCCTACGTCAGTCGCAGCATCAACGACTGCCGCGGCGAACTGGCAGACGGGCAACGCGAGCGACTGGAAACCGAACTCTATGAAGAGATGTTCGGAATCGGACCGCTGGAGAAACTGATGGCCGATCCGTCGGTCAACGATATTCTTGTAAATCATCCGCACGAAGTGTTCATCGAACGCGATGGACAATTGGAACTGACTGATGTTGTTTTCGCTGATACCACGCATTTGCTGCGTATCATTCAGAGAATCGCTTCGTCGGTCGGGAGGAGAATCGACGAAGTCAGTCCAATGGTAGACGCCCGTCTGCCAGACGGATCACGTGTCAACGCAGTGATTCCGCCGCTGGCGCTGGACGGCCCAAAACTTTCGATTCGCCGTTTTGCCAAAGTACATTTGACCCTGGACCGCTTGGTTGAAAACTCAACCATGACTCGTCCGATCGCCGACTTTCTCAAAGCCGCAGTTGAGGCGCGGATTAGCGTTTTGATCTCAGGTGGAACTGGTGCAGGAAAGACGACGTTGCTCAACGCACTTTCATCCTGCATTCCCGATGACGAGCGAGTTATCACGATCGAGGACTCTGCTGAATTGATTCTGCAGCATCGGCATGTCGCACGACTGGAGACCCGGCCTGCCAATAGCGAAGGTGCAGGCGAGTTTACCCAGCGTGACCTTGTTCGCAACAGCCTGAGAATGAGACCCGACCGGATCATCGTTGGTGAGGTACGTGGTGTTGAAGCGTTCGACATGCTGCAAGCGATGAACACCGGTCATGAAGGTTCACTAACGACGATTCACGCCAACGATGCCAACGACGCCCTGATGCGACTGGAGATGATGGTCGCAATGGCTGGGCTTGAATTACCCCACGAAGTCGTCCGGTCCTACATCGGATCGGGAATCGGAATCGTCGTTCAGATCTCTCGTCTCAAAGGCGGTTTGCGACGGGTCATGCGAGTTGCCGAACTTAATCCGTTTCAGGAAAACGGTCGACCATCGTATCAGCTCAACGACGTGTTCACATTCAAGCGGGATGGTATTGATGCAGATGGGAATGTCCGCGGAGCTTTTGAGACTTCCTTTGACGCACCTCGCGCCATAAGCCGTTTCAATGAACTGGGCATCGATTACGATGCGTCGACCTTTACGAAACTCCGTCAGAAGTTCAATCGGAACAAAGGAAAATCGTGAGCGCGCTCGAGTTTTCAGTTTTTGCTTCGCTGGCCGGATTCTTCATGTTGTCCGCCGTATTTGTTCGTCGTTTGATGACGCCCAGCGGTCCAGCGGAAATTGCGCTTAGGCGACTTCCTCAACGAGTGATCACGCCACCCTCCGACACCGACTCGATCGCTGTTCGTTTCGATCGCTGGATGCATTCTACGTTGATAGGATCGGGAGTCGGAATGTCGATTGGAACAATCGTCTTGCTTTCAATCCTTGCGGCAGTCCTGACCGCGACGGCAACATTTCTCTACGGGGCTTCGTTGCCGGTGCAGTTGTTGTTGTCGCTGGGTGTATTGTTTGTGGTTCCATTCGTATTAACTCTGATCCGGCGAAGAAGGATCAAAGAGTTTTCAGATCAGCTTCCTCCGACGCTGGACCTTGTCGCTCGAGCGGTTCGCGCGGGAGAGAGTTTTGAAAGCGCTATCGAGATCGCAGCCAAAGCAGCCAAAGACCCGGTTAAGAACGAATTAAATCAATGCGTGCGTCAGTTTGAGCTGGGAACGCCCGTCGCGTCCGTTATGGCTGCGTTCGCCCAACGAATTCCAACGATGGAAGTTCGCATTTTTGCTCACACCGTTACGGTCCATCGTGAGCTTGGTGGGCGACTGGCCGAAGGTTTGGAGCGATTGGCGACCGTAATTCGTGACCGTCGCGAATACATTCAAAAAGTAAACTCAATGACGAGTCTGGGGCGGTTTGCAATCGGGGCGATCAGCCTGATGGGAGTGTTTGTTCTTGCTTATCTGACGATCTTCCATCCAGAGTATTTGCGGAAACTGCTTTCGTCGGAGCTGGGGCTCAAGATGGTGGCCTACGGTGTGATCTCCGAGATCGTCGGGCTTTGCTGGGTCGCGATGACGTTAAAGATGGAGTACTAAGCCATGCAGTTACTCCCTTACCTTTTGATTTTCACCAGTATCGCAATGGTTGTCTTTCTGCTGGGGCAGCGATTACGAAAACCGAAAACCCAGACCAACCAATTTGATTTTCTTCGGCCCGATGCGTTTGGACCGTTGACCAAACCTCTTTCCAATGTATTTCCCGTTAGCGAAAAGAAGCAAACCATCTTGCGGATTGAATTGCTCGGAGCCGGCCAGTTTCATACAAACGCGCTTTCCAACTACCTCGCCCGGCGAAACGTTTGTGTCATGATTGTGATCTTGGGTGCGGCGTTGCTGTTCATAAGCGAAGAAATCGCTCCTGCTTACAAAATTTACATTCTTATTGGTGGACTAGTTGCAACGATTTTCGCCTACGGACTGCCTCGATTGATTCTCAGCTCGATTGCGTCAAGACGTCGGCGCGGAATTGAAAATGCATTTCCCGATGCACTGGACATGATTGCGATGTCGGTCGAAGGCGGTTTGCCGATCCAGGACGCGGTTCGACGAGTTTCAGATGAATTTAAACTGACACACCGGGCGTTGTCGAAAGAGTTGTTGATCATCTCACGCCAAACCGATACCGGTTCGGTTCAACAGGCGATGTCGTCGTTTGCCGAACGAATCGACATGCCCGAGATCGGAGCTTGGGCTGCGCTGATGTCGCAAAGCCAACGGTTGGGCGGAAAGGTGGCTGGGTCATTGTTGCAATGCGCCGATCGAATGCGACACAATCGGAAAACACGGGCCGAGCAGGCTGGCAATACCGCTTCGATCAAGCTCCTGTTGCCGACTGTTTTGTGTCTTGCCCCGCCCGTTTTTATTCTTCTGATCGGTCCGGCAGCACTCGATTTTCGAGACTTCATGAATCGGGAGCGAGACGAAAGCACACAGTTGGTCGAGCAGGCCAACGCGATCACGGGTCCCAATGGTCGACCGGTTCCGCGAGCAATGGACCGTTTGATGCCTGCTCGAACCGACACGAATATCAATTGATTTGTTTGGGCGTCCGAACTGCATGGAACTAAGAGGCTGCGATTACCTGCTCGTCAGCTTATTGAGCCGGTGCGGCCAGTTCAGCATCGGTTAAGACTCGATTGAAGATGCTTACATCATCAATCGTACCGGTAAAGAAGTTGTCATCACTGCTACTGCCAGTGTGAAGATTGGTTCTGCCGTTAGTGCCACCGATACCAATACCTCCACCGTGTTGCCAAAGTTGCGATCCAGGAGCCGAACCAAACAATGCTCCGTTGAGGTATCCACTAAGCGCATCCGGCTGAACCGTCGCGTCGCCATCCAAGACCAGCGAAACGGTGTTGTCGACGCCTGCAGAAATTGGAACGGAGATAAACTCGGGATCCCAGCCAGATTCACCATCGGGAATGTTCCAGCCGCCAATGTAAAGCATCCCGTCGTCGATGTAGATGACAAGCCCGCGTACTGTCGCGCCTTCTTCGTAGAGAACCTGCGTTGACGTCACATCGTCTGCATTGAATGTCAGCGTGATCGTACGCTCTTCGTGAATTCCAAGATTAATATCGTCAGAATTTGGTAGATAGATCGCGTCGTCTCCATCAAACTCGACGACGCCATCGGTGAAGTTGGGATCACCAACGGCCACACCGCTGTTATCGGAACCAAAGGGCGATGTGTCGCTCGCGTCACCACCATCAAAGCTCAGACTCGTAACCAGTTCGTCTGGGGCAATCACAGTCGCTATTTCGTTAGTTGGCGGTCCATCAAACACAATGCAGTTATCGGCGACACCTGGAGCATCGTCGGAATTGTCGCAGTGGTCGAGCGAGTCACCGTATGACATTCCGGCGACATGAGAGCTGTGTCCACGTAGACCATTGACGGAATAGCATCCCTGCAAGTCCTGAACCGCTCCACCGACATCCGAAAGCTCACTAATGACTGCATCGCGTAATGCGGTCGAACTTGTAGCCAGCCCAATCAAGACGACAGTTGCAACCAGAATCAGCTCAGTAGAAAGAGCCGTTCCGTAAGTGTCGCCTTGGAGACGCTTCAAGAAGCGAGATGTGAACTCAGAAAACCGCATGTGTCACTGTCTGAAAAACACTAAAGGGATGTTCGAAATTCTAGGTTGCAGTTAAAGCGAACAAGCTTTTTTCTCAGCGTTTAAGAGTCTGGTTATCAGGAAGTTACGGGTTGTCTCAGGCATTTCGAGGTACTTCAAATGGGCTTCCTGAGTTGACGCTTTGAACCTAGCGATTACTGACAGGGTGAGTGATTCACAACTGCCTGTTCAACTTATGCAAATCGTAGAAGCGCATATTTTTTGAATGTCAAATCACTTGCCGACCAAATTCCGATAAATAGAGAGTTGGAAGATAGTTTCACAGAATAAGTGGAGTTGGCGGAATGGATTCCCAAAATCGCTCTTTGTTGATGGCTTTTAAACGTTTCTGGTGCAACGACGAAGGCTTCGTAATTACGATCGAATTGATTTTGATCGCAACGATTGTTGGTATCGGGTCAATCGTTGGGCTGACCACGCTGCGTGACGCGATCAACAGTGAAATGGCAGATATAGCCGACGCGATCCAGAACATGGATGGAGGCAACGGGAATGGGAATGGCAATGGTAACGGCAATAGTAACGCCAACAGTTGCATCACTTTTTCAACTCCGCCGGCCGATGAGGCGCAATAGATTCTACGCGACGTGAATCGGGACGCGTGAGCATCTAAACAAAGCGACAACTCATGCTGCTGGTTGGTTTGAACCAAAATTGGAAACCAAAATCAAAAAGTGGTGCCAAGCTTACGTCTATTGAAACTGCTTCAATTGAGACAGCAGGCTGGAATCGACGTTCGTCTATTCTTATGGAAGCGTTATACTTTTGAGAGCGAATCCACCAGATTTTTCGCGGTGATTTCTTTGGTGCGAGTATCTGCCATCACGGCTAGAAAATGTTCGAACGTTCTTGGAAATTACTGACGCGCACCTGCTCGATTTGGATCGACGTTAACGCGTCGCGGATGTCTGCAGCGCTGACGTACTTCACGATGCTCTCGCTGGCCCCCACGCTGATGGTCGCGGTCGCAATCGCTGGATACATCTACAAAGAAGATTTGGTGAAAGCCGAAATCGTTCAGCGTTTATCCACGATCACAACCCCAGATATCGCCAACTACGTGGCGGGTTTGATTGAAAACGCCGTTTCGCCGGGGTCGGGATTTGTTGCTGGTGCGATCAGTATCGCGGTTTTGTTGTTCGCTGCCTCGGGCGTGTTTACTCAGTTGTGCGATACGTTTGACGATATCTGGAATGTGTCGCTCGACGACAAAACGTTCCTCTATTCGATTCAAAAACGGCTGGTCGGTGTGGGAATGGTGATCGTCGTGGGGTTGTTATTGATCGCGGCGTTGGTTCTCGATTCAGTGATCGCGTATCTCAATGAACTGGCCGGAGCGTATCCGCAACTCGTAACGTGGTTGGGGCTGGCTGACCGAAGCCTTTCATTTCTGCTGATGCCGATCGTGTTTGCGATGCTGTTCTGGTTTCTGCCGTCGACGAAAATTCAATGGCGAGACATCTGGCCAGCGGCGGTGCTGACGGCGTGTCTGGTGGCGGCAAGTCGTTATCTGATTGGTTTTTATTTGAAGTTCTCAACCACCAGCGAGATCTATGCTGCCTCGAGTACGTTGGTAGTGCTGTTGATCTGGGTTTACATGACTGGGCTGGTCGTCTTTTTCGGGGCCTCGTTCAGCCATGCTTGGGCGGAAGTCTACGGTTCCAGGAGCGAGTTTGCCGAAGGCAATTCCAAAAACGATTCGTCAGGCGACGATGACTCTGGCAGTGGCCAAGATGGTGGCGGAGTTGCGGTGAAAACGAATGCCGGTTCTGCGAAAGAAGTTGCAACCAGGCCGACTGCCGCTCCGGCAGTTCTCAAGCCCGACCCACTGGTTCCGCAGAGACGGGTTTAGGCGAAGTAAATGGCCATGCCATTTCTTCGAGGCTTAGCGTCTCATAGGACTCATCACTGTGCTCCAAACTATGCCGTGGTGCTAAACCCGATTTCAAAATACAATCTTGACTCACTTGCCGCCGATCGCGATGGGCGATCTCCAATGCGGCTTTTTCAGGCACAGGTTGAATCAGGTAACGAGGCACATGGAAGCCGGAATTGTCGGGCTGCCCAACGTGGGCAAGAGCACTTTGTTTAACGCGTTGACGCTTTCCAAAGCGGCCGCCAGCGAGAACTATCCGTTTTGCACGATCGAACCCAACGAAGGGATCGTCAGTGTTCCGGACGATCGGCTGGAGCGGATCACAAACTACATCACTCCCCAAAAAGTCATTCCTGCGACGCTAAAGCTGGTTGACATCGCGGGGATCGTCAAAGGGGCCAGCGAAGGCGAAGGGCTCGGCAACAAGTTCCTTAGCCACATTCGTCAGGTTGATGCAATCCTTCAAGTCGTCCGATGTTTTGAAGACGAAGACGTGATTCATGTCAGCGGCGAGGTCAATCCGATTGATGATATTGAAATCATCGAGATGGAGTTGATGCTGGCCGACATCGAGACGCTACAAAATGCGCTCGCCAAAGCCGAACGTACGGCACGGTCAGGCGACAAGGAAGCCATCGCAACCACCGTCGCGATCAAGAAGTGCCTAGAGCATCTCGAAACCGAGGCGCCGCTTCGTAGTCTTTCGCTTAACGAACCCGAGCTCAAATCGATCAAGAGTTACGGTTTGTTGACCCACAAACCGATCATGTACGTCGCCAATGTTTCCGAAGAAGATCTGGAAGGAAAGTCGCCACTTGTGGCCAAGGTTAAAGCGCACGCTGAGAAGGTAAACGCCGGTTTCGTAATCGTGTGCGCGAAGATCGAAGCCGAAATTGCCGAGCTGGACCCGGAGGACCGTCCGGAAATGCTGGAAGCCGTCGGGTTGAGCGAGCCGGCACTCAGCGTCCTAGCAAGAACGGCTTATGCGACTCTCGGTTTGGAAAGCTATTTCACGGCCGGCGAAAAAGAAGTGCGGGCTTGGACCATCAAAAAAGGCTTCACTGGCCCGCAAGCCGCCGGAGTGATTCACACCGATTTCGAACGAGGCTTTATTCGCGCCGAAGTCTACACGATTGACGACCTCGAGACTCACAAGACCGAAGCCGCCATTCGTCAGAACGGAAAGTTGCGAGTCGAAGGAAAAAGCTATGTTGTTCAAGATGGCGATATTTGCCACTTCCTGTTCAACGTTTAACTCAACTGCGGACCTTGTATGGGGCGGCTGTGGTTGAGCGCAGTGAGCCCACAGTTGATAGACTCACATGACACAATGAACTCACATAGCAGAATGCTCTGGGGGCTCACTACGCTCGACCCCAGCCACCCAATCTCAAATCTCAAATCTCAAATCTCAAATCTCAATTCTCAATTCTCAATTCTCAATTCTCAATTCTCAATTCTCAATTCTCATGACCCTTGAGTTTCCAAAACTCAAGTACCCGCCTACTTCTTCAGCTCCACGTTCAACGTGATCTCGTCATCGCCGCGTTTGAGTTTCATCTTAACCGTCTTGCCAGCGTCCCGGCGAAGCACTTTCACAAGATCTCGGCGTTTCTCCATTTTTTCGCCATCGACGTCCAGGATAATGTCGCCTTCGAGAAGCCCCGCCTTTTCGGCGACCGAATCCTCTGACACGCCCTCGATTTTGACTCCGCCCTCTTCGTCGTCGAGCATAACGCCCAGCCTAAACGGCTTTGGTGTACCGAACGTTGGTTTGGTTTCGAGTTCAGCCAGCATATCGACCACACGCTCAGAGTAATCGATCACGCGTAGTGCACCTTCGCAATTGATTTCTTCGAAATCGTCTTCTGGAGTGTGATAGACCGGATTGGTTCCGGTGTGAATAAACATATTGGGAACTTCACGTTCGTTGAACGGAAGATGGTCACTGCCGCCGAACGCCCGCGTGGGCTTGTTAAGATCGAACCCAAGCCCCTCGTTCGCGGCTTCGAAGATCGGATCGAGCTGCGGCGAGGTATTCCAGTTGTAAAGCGTCAGTTTGTTTTCACGCAGCCATCCAATCATGTCGAAGTTCATCATCGCGGCTGTGGATTCGAGCGGATAGATCGGGTTCTCACAGTAGTGAATTGCTCCCAATAACCCCATTTCTTCGGCAGTGAAGCAAACGAAGACCAGTCGTCGGCCAGGCTTTTTGTCGCGAGCGCTGAACCGACGAGCAAGCTCAATTACAGCAGCGGTTCCGGTGGCGTTGTCGTCTGCGCCGTTGTGTACCTCACGTCGACCGCCAGCCCGAGAACCGTAGGCTCCCATGCCAAGGTGATCGTAGTGGGCGCCGATAACGATTGTTTCATCGGCGTTGGGCCCTTCGCCCTCGATGATTCCGATGATGTTGTTGGTTTTGGTTTTCTTGACAGGGAAAGCCGATTTGAACTCGCAGGACCAATCTTTGATTGGTTGTGAAATAGGTTCGAGATTCGAGTCGATCAGTTTTTCGATCTCCGATACGGTGGAAAGTTCTTTTCCCAGTGGCGACGTCAGTGAAGAAGCTTTAAGCATTTTGTCGAAAACGTCGCGTTTGATTTGAGCGAACGGCAGTGAGTTGGAGCCGAAACGATCCGGGAGAATCAATCCGTCTTCACCTTCTTCGTCGAGTCGGGATTGATCGTTGACCATGATGATGCCTGCCGCACCGGCACGACGGGCAGCTGAGACCTTTTGGCGACCAGTTGCGTGCCGAGAAGTGTCCTCGCCGTCAAAGACGCTTTGTGGGTCTCCCGGTTGAGGTTCGTACCGAATCAGAACGACGACTTTGTCCTTTACATCAACGTTGGCATACTCATCAAAGTTGTGCTCTTCAGCGGAAATTCCATAACCGACGAATACCAGATCCGAGCTGAGGTCAAAGTTCTTCCGACCGACAAGCTGTTGAAAATCTTTACCGAGGTCAAGTTCGAGCTTAGTATCGTTGGGGCCTTTTAGAATCAAAGCCGTCGCATCTTTGTCAACCGATCGAGTTTGACCGACTTCGAGTTCTTGCAGGTAGGTACCGTTCTCCAACGGTTGAAGGCCAGCCTTACGGTATTCTTCAACGATGTAGTCTTCGCAAAGCTGAATTCCTGGCGTTCCAGGTTGGCGACCGCCCATTTCGTCGGATGACATGTACTCGATGTCATAAGTGACTTGCTTGAGCGCGGCTTGGTTGAGTTTGGGTTGAGCTTCTTGCTCGGTGGCTTGTTTAGCAGGCGGCTCGAGCACGGCACTGTCTTGTCCGGTCGCAAGACCACAACTCTGTGCCAACGACAGTGCTAAAATTAAAATCAACCCGGAAACAAGATTTCGGGTTGGCAACAACTGCGCCGCAAAGAAATTCAAATGAGCCACGCGTTTCTCCTCTACAGGACGCTGAATATAAGCGTCCTTGAAAATAAAATTAGATAAACTCAGGTCAACACTGCACGTAAATTTACGCTTTTTCAAACCGAATTGACACTGGTAAGGACGTCTTAGTTGTAACCCATACGCCAGCAACATGTTTCGGAATGATTTTAATTGAATATTTGGTATGAAAGTCAGGTGGAGTACCAGATAATCGCCGTGTTTTTTGCGCTTTGTGCTTATCAAATTGGCGAATCCGAACGCGTACCATACCCGCATGGGTAGCTCAATTCGAAGGTGTCCGGCTTACTGGGTGTGGATTGATGGTCGTTAGCGCCAGCGAAATCGCATTAGAACTTTCTTCGCCAAATTATGAGTAAGTTTTTGCTGAGCTCGGATTTTTAAGGGCTTTATTAGCCTGCTTTTGGTGATTGTGTTTGGTTTTGGTATCGCTTTGAAATATACAATTCGGATAAACCTACGGTAATTAATCTGTCGCTTGGCGGACTTAAAGTGCCAGGCGAGAGAAATAACTAACGGACGTGGAAAATTAGCTATCGAAATTCGACACCCAACTCATAGATTGAGTTGGTTGTTCGCGATTGATGATAGGACTTTGAACGACAGAATTCCGCTGCATGCGACACGGATAGTCGCGACGCAATTGATCGCTTCACTGAGTCGTTGTTGAGACATTGCAGACACTGTCCAACGCTCATGTCGCTTGAGGAACAACAGAAATATTGCGATGATAAGAAAACGTGACTCGCCTCGTTCGGATGGAGCCGAAAGTAGTGGTATGAAGCCCCAAGCACAAATGACTTACAATCGTCTCGATCTTTTGAAACTGATGTATCTCAGTCGAGAAGGTGATCGACGTGAAGGTGTGCTGCTTCGTCAATCCAAAGGCTGGTTTCAAGTTGCCGGAATGGGGCACGAGTCACTTGCGGCAATTCCATTGATGCTTGAGCGTGACGACTATCTGTTCCCCTATTACCGTGATCGGGCGATGGTTCTGGCTCGTGGAGTCACCAACGCCGAACTGGCAAGTGTGTATTTTGCCAAGCTCGGTTCTTCGAGCGGCGGACGACAGATGCCCGGGCACTACTCGGATCGCAATCGAAACATCTGGAGTGTGCCAACACCAACCGGCGCCAATACGCTGCCGGCGTGCGGAGTCGCATGGGCGATGAAGCTTGGCGGAGAGCCCGGAGTCGTCGTCGCGACGCTCGGTGATGCTGCGTCTCGACAAGGCGAATTCTATGAGGCGATCTCGTTTGCGATCGAACGTCAACTGCCAATCGTATTCGTAGTCGAAGACAACAACTACGGAATCAGCACTAATACCGAAAAGTTTAATCCGTTCAAGCTGGACGTCTTCAACGAAAAGCACTTGTTGCAGATTGATGCCCGACATCCCGATCGCGTTTTTGAGGCGGTCGGGCCAGTGATTGAGAAAGCTCGAAATGGCGGCGGCCCGACTGTCGTGATCGCCGAACTGGATCGGCTTTGCTCTCACACCAGTTCCGATGACCACCGCGTTTATCGTCCGCATGACGAAATCGACGAGATGTATGACCGTGATCCGATTCTCGTCTTGGCTCGTGAATTGATTGAGTCTGGCGAGTTGACCGAAGGAGAATGGGAGCTGGCGAAATTGGAGATCAACGAACAGGTTGATCGCGAATACATTGCCGCCGAATCAGAGCCCGACCCGACTCCAGACGATTTGATGACTCACTTGTTGGACATGCCACCGATCCCAGAGTCACCTCCGATCCAAGGCGGTAAAAAATGGCGAATCGTCGACGCGCTCAATCATGTGTTCAAGCACGGCCTCAACACTGATGAGTCATACTTCTTTTTCGGCGAAGATATTGAAGCACCCAAGGGTGGCGTGTTTGGATTGACGGCTGACCTTTCCGACGAGCACCCGACTCGCGTTTTCAATTCGCCACTGGCCGAAGCCACGATCGCAGGCGTCGGTATCGGAATGGCTTGCTACGGCAAACGGCCAGTATTCGAAATCCAGTTTATTGATTTCGTTGGCCCGGCGATGAACCAAATCACACAGAATCTCGCCACGCTGCGATGGCGAACCAACGGCCAGTGGATCTGCCCGATGGTGATGTACGCTCCTTACGGCGCATATCTGCCAGGTGGATCGCTTTGGCATTCACAAGCCAATGAGTCGGTGTTTGCTCACTTTCCGGGTATTCGCGTGGTCGTTCCCAGCACGCCAGAGGATGCAACGGCGCTGATGTGGACGGCGATGCACTCCAACGATCCGACTTTGTTTTTGATTCCGAAACACATGTTCCGCCAGCAGATGCAGGTCCCCGAAACCGTTCCGCCAGTGGGCTTTGGAGAAGCTCGTGTTCGGCGAGAGGGTGAAGACGTCACCGTCGTCGCGTGGGGCAACTGCATCGAGCAGGCCTTTGCGGCCGCCGATGCTTTGGTTGACGAGTGTTCGGTCGAGATTATTGACCTCCGGTCGATTCAACCGTGGGACAAAGAAGCGATCCTCGATTCAGTTGAAAAGACCGGACGGTTGGTGATCGTTCAGGAAGATGGTCGGTCGTGCAGTGTCGGCCAGATGATCATCGCAGAGATCATGAGTGATATCGAGAGTTTCTGCTACTTCGTGAGTGCACCTCAGTTGGTTTCCAAGCCGGATGTTCACATCGGCTACAACCCAATTCTTGAGTACGCCGCATTACCAGATACCGATCAAGTGGTCGCGGCGATTCGACACACGATGGAGGATTGATCGAAGTGCCTGTTATTCCAGTTCGAATTCCACAGCTTGGCGAAGGCCTCCAAGAGGCTTTGCTGGTCGAGTTTCTCAAACAGCCGGGTGATGCGATCACCCGCGATGAACCGATCTACGTCATGGAGACCGACAAGGCGACGACCGACGTTGAATCGCCTTATGACGGTACGTTGGTCGAGTGGATGGTAGAGCCCGGAGCCGTGCTGTCGATCGGCGCCGAAATCGGCAAGATCGAAGTCGCCGAAGGCGTCGAGGAGATGAAGGCATTCCACACGCCCGCAGAAGTCGCAGCTGCGCCTAACGCGGCAGGATCCAAGCCCAAACCGGTCCGCTCTACCGGAGCTTTGATTCCTCCCAAGACAAGAAAGTACCTCAAGGAGTTGAATCTTCTGGAGCGAGTCGATGAGATTCCCTGTGCTGGTCGCAAATTGATGCCCGCCGACGTCGACGCGTTTTTGGCGGCCGTCAACGCAAGCGTCTCGGCGGAGCTGTTCAAAATTCAGCCGCTGCCAAAATCCCAAATCGTGTTGAACTATCGGATGGGACGGGGCGCGCAAGCTTGTATTCCCGTCACCGTAATGAACGATATCAACTGGTCCAACATTCGGGCAGAGCGTGAACGCGTTCGCAAGTCCGGCGGTCCGACCGGATTTGCGATGGCCTGCTGGGCAGTCGTTGATTCACTGACTCGGCATCCCAAATTTCGTAGTTCGATTTCGGTTGATGGAAATTCACTGAAGGTTTTTCATCGCGTTAATCTTGGCGTCGCGGTGGCGCTTGCCGAAGACCGATTGGTGACCGCGGTCATCCACGATGCCGATAAAATGACCGCCGACGAGTTCTTTGCGGCTTACGTTGCACAAGTCAAACTCGCCCGCAACGGTGAAGATCAAGCCGATGAATCGACAACGGTTACTGTTTCCAACATCGGCAAAGCCGGGATGCGAGTTGGCATTCCGGCGATCGTTGCTCCGGCCGTCGCGACGTTGGCGTTTGGAGAAGTGTTCTCATACCCCGTACCTGACGGCGATTCTTTCAAGTTCCAACCGACCGTGACGACGACATTGAGCTTCGACCATCGAATCGCCAACGGGATCGGCGCGGCGAACTTCATGAATGATCTGCAGAAGAATCTCGAATCGTTTGAGCTTTAGTGATCACGTGCTAGATAAACGCTCAATTGGAAAAGAGTAGCTCGGCTCTCCGAGCCGAGACCGAAAGCCCACTTCACGGCTCGAAGAGGCCGTGATTTTCATAAGCCGTTTTGGCGTTAGCCACGGTTGAATCGCCGTTAACCGTGGCTAGAGCCAAAACGGCTGGTGTTGTTAGGGCGTGTTTGGAAATCACGGCTGGGACAGCCGAGCTACTAAACAACATATCGCGAGCTCGTATTTTTACCCATCGCGCTACCTCAATGCTGCTCGCAGAATCTCAACCGGATGCAGCGCTATTCGACCTGTTCCGTCGGCGATTTGATGACGACACGATGTACCGGGAGCCGCGATCAAACTGTCACTCGGCTCGGATCTGACGGTCGGGAACAAAACCAGCTCGCCGATTTGCATTGAAATCTCGTAGTGCTCTTTTTCGTAACCAAACGAACCCGCCATTCCACAACAGCCCGAGGGGATCAAACGAACTCGATAGCCACGTGGCAATTGCAGCATTTGAATCGTTGGCTTGAGCGACGCGAGGGCTTTTTGGTGACAGTGGCCGTGAAGCCGGATGGTTTGCTCGCGCTCGATGAACAGACTGGAATCAATTTCGTTTCGCTCAATCAGTTGGCCGAAGAACTCGTCCACCATCAAAACGTTGGCAGCAAGACCGGTCGCCGAGTCACGTAGATCGGGATCGACGAGTTGAGGGTACTCATCCCGAAAACTCAAAATTGCCGAGGGTTCAATCCCAATCAGTGGCGTCGATTCATCGACCAGCGGTGATAGAAGATTCACGTTTTCGTTGGCCAGAGATTTCGCAGTTCGAAGTAAGCCCTTCGACATCGCGGCTCGACCGCTTTCAACGTGCTTGGGAATTTCAACCGCGAACCCAATTCGTTCGAGCAGTTCGACGGCCGCGATACCGACTAGTGTGTCGTTGTAGTTGGTAAACTCGTCGGCAAACAAAAAGACCTTTCCTTTGGAGCCGGCATTGCGGTGTGGAGAACGTGACGCGAACCATGACTCTAGCGTTTGCTTGTGAAGCCGAGGCAACGAACGATGTTTTGAGAATCCGGCAAACCGCTTGACCAGGGACCGGGTTGCAAAGCTGGAAGCCAGAAAGTTAAACAGCCAAGGTGCTTTGGACGCCTTCTTCATATTGCTGGCGAAGTCTGCAATCCGCCGAGCCCGAGCCGGCACACCATGAACGTCGTAGTAACCTTGGAGAAACTCCGCTTTCATCTTTCCAACATCAACGTTGGAGGGGCATTCGCGTTTGCAACCTTTACACGACAAACACAGGTCCATCACATCCTTGAGGCTTTCGTTGTCAAACGGCTGTGACTCGTTGGTGGGGCTGGTCAACACGTGGCGAAGCATGTTGGCACGCCCGCGCGTGGAGTCTTTCTCGTCGCGAGTCGCTTGAAAGCTCGGGCACATGGTTCCGCCGGCAAGCTCCGTTTTTCGGCAGTCCCCGGAACCACTGCAAAGCTCGGCGGCACGTTGGATTCCCTGCTCGTGGGAAAAGTCAAACACCGTTTCGAGTTCTCGAGTTTCCTGCCCCGGAGCAAATCGAAGCTGCGTGTTCATCGGCGGCGTGTCAACGATTTTGTTCGGGTTAAAAACGTTGTTCGGATCCCACATCTGCTTGATCCGCCGCGTCAATTGATAGTTCTTTTCTCCAATCATCGTTTCGAGAAACTCACCGCGCAGGCGACCATCGCCGTGCTCGCCACTTAAAGAACCGCGGTACTTTTTGACCAGCGGAGCAATCGCGGCGGCGACGTCTCGAAATTGTTGGTTGCCTTTTTCGGTTTTCAAATTCAAAATCGGCCGCAGGTGAATCTCGCCCGATCCGGCGTGGGCGTAGTGGACGCACTGAAATCCAAACCGATTCTCGAGGATCTCGTTGAACTCGCGGATGAACTCGGGCAGATCGGCAACGGCGACCGCCGTGTCCTCGATGACGGCGCACGGTTTTTCATCACCGGGAATGTTTGCCACAATTCCCAGGCCGGCTTTGCGGAGCTCCCAGACTTTTTTGGTCTGTTCGCCAAAGAGGACCGGATAGGCATAACCAAGTTTTGCAGATTTGAGCTTGGACTGGAGTTGGTCGGTAATTGCTGTGACTTCCGACTCGGACTGCCCGCGAATTTCGGTGACCAGAATCGCGCCCGGTTGGCCTTCGACAAACTCGGCATTGCGTCTTTGTTCAATGTTCCGCGCGGCGCCTTCAAGGATGAAGCGGTCAATCAGCTCTACCGCATACGGAGAATGATTGACGGCGATCAGTGTAGCCCTGAGTGCTTCATCGACCGACTCGAAATGAGCGCATTGCAAACCCGAAACTGGCGGCGGAAGCGGCAGCAGGTTGAGTTTGACTTCGGTGGTGAAACAAAGCGTTCCCTCGGAGCCAGACAACAGTTTGCAAAAGTCGAAATCTTTGTCGCTGTTGGAATCCAGAACGGCCGCGTCCATCAACAAGTCAATCGCGTAGCCCGTGTTGCGCCGAGGGATTTCTGGTTTGGGGAACTCTCTTCGAATCTCAGCGCGAACCGCTTGGTCGCTGAGAATCGTTTGTGTCTGGCGGTAGAGGATTGATTCGAAATCAAGCCCGTCGTCTTTCGCGTTTGCGGCGTTCGAGTCGACTCCCGACTCACACTTGTCTGCAAATCGGGATTTGTCGATCGCGCTGAAACTTGCAACGCTGCCGTCACTCAATACGCCTTTGATTTCGAGCGTGTGATCCCGCGTGCTGCCGTAGACAACCGAGTTGGAACCGCAGGAGTTGTTGCCAACCATCCCGCCGATCATAGCTCGATTGGAAGTCGAAGTTTCGGGACCGAACAGCAGCCCATGAGCTTCCAACTCCCGGTTCAGTTCATCTCGAATCACGCCGGGCTGAACACGGACCCATTTCTCATCCGCGTTGATCTCTAGAATCCTGGTGAAATGCCTTGAGACATCGACCACGATCCCCGCCCCGACGACTTGGCCGGCAAGCGAGGTACCAGCTGTTCGCGGGATCAATCCGACGCCTTGTTCGGCGGCCAGTTTTACGAGCGAAACAATATCCGATTCGTTTTTCGGATAGGCGACCGCGAGCGGCGTTTCCTGGTAGGCCGACGCATCGGTAGAAAAAAGGGTGCGGGTTAGCGCATCGACGTGAATCTCGCCAGCAAAATTCGTTTCCAATGCCGTCAACGCGACGTGTACGGCTTTGAGGCTGACGGGGTTCATAAGCGGCTAACGTTAGAATACTGGTCGACTTTGGAGCGGGCTGGGCTCCTCTGATCTTATTTTAACCGGCTGCAATTGTTCGGTCGACAGACGAAAGCAAGCGGCTCTGAACCAATCTTCGCGGTCAGTTTCGCAAACTCGATCTGGCTGTTCACAACCGCGAGGCCGCGCAAGCCGTTGGGTAAGAGTTTTTCACAAGTCAGACGCTCTCGCTCGCCCACCTTCAGCGGGTTTTCCTGGCCGACGATTTCACCGTCTTAAACAACAAAAACAGACCTAAAAGAAACGGGACGACAGCGGTCAGAAAGACCATCAGGCAGGTTATCCACCACACCGGCTCTGCTTCGCCGGTCTGCAAAACAACGTCGGCTTGCTTTGCGTTTGCAGCGAAGAACTGGAGCACGTTGAGCCAAATATTGAAAACGCTCCACATCAAAATCAGGCAAGCCGCTCCGACCGTCGTCACGTAACTAATCATCGAGTCAATCCGTTTGTTGGCTTGACGCTTCTGTTTCGAAGTCTGGCCGTTGGGCTCGAGAGATTCAGAATTCATAGGATGATTGCAAAGTAAAATTGTAGTGCGGCTTGCAGCAGGCCCAAGCTAATCCCGGTTTTCCAACTGATCCGGGTTTTCTAACGATTCAACAAGTCGCCCGCAATGCCACCCGCAAACCGGCGCGAACAGTAACGTGACAATCACACAGATTCCGATCGCCAGAATGATCACCGGCAAACCGAGAAAGAATGGAAGAAATGCTCGCATCCAAAAAATCAGCCCCGCCACAAAACCCAGGAAAGCCAGCCCGCTGGCAAATAAATAGAACTTCTTCCATTGGCTCACACTCTCGGAAGTCGATTGAAACGCATCAACACTGACGATGGCAAATGGCGATTGGCTGTACCACGCGCTGAGTAGGAAAAGCGGACTCAGCAAGATTCGTAGCGGCAAGATCGCCAAACTGAACATTGCCGCAGGAAGTCCACCCATAAAAAAGCCGAATCCAAAAAGCAAAACCGTGGGAAGCACTTCATTGGATCCCAAGGTTCCCCAACTGGTTACGTTGGCTTTGCCACGTGCCGCATCCCGAAACAGAAAGCCGCTTGTCATCCACAGCACGCCTAAGCCAGCTAAATAGATTGCTGCTGCGACCAACCACCGGGCCGAACTCATCAACCGAGTCAACATCGAGCGCTCAGTTGCTTCTTCGAAAGAATGATAGGCTGGTGCAATCCACTCCATCGAGATGGCGCCCAAACACATCAACCCAAACGCAACCCCGACACGCAGAAAAACTCCGGGGCTCTTTATCATCTCAATCGCCGAATCCAGTAGCGTGGGCAAATCAAAATCGGGAAAGTCCTTGGGGCCGTTAGAGTCAAAGTGCTGCTCGGGTCGCGAATATTTGGAGTCGGTTTTACGTTTCGCGGGTGTTGTGTCAAAGTTGTCGGAGTCGACTTTTTGACCTTGTTTCTTTGCCGATTTCTTTGCCGATTTCTTTTGCGTTGCTTGCTTGGGTTGCCCTACAACGCTTGCCGCACCGGTCACCCCATTGCCTTGACCATCGTCGACGACAATCAGCTCGGGCACGTCGTCAAATGAAGTCGGAGTGTTTTTTGGTTGATGTTGACCCAACTCGTCATACGTTTTTGGTTTGGGGGCGAGCAAGTCATCTTGGACTGGCGCCAACCCCCAAGCCGGATCAATTTCGACTTTTGGTCGTTCGACCGGAGGACTCAGCTTTAGTTCTTCGTCGGGGACGATGTGGCTCTTGGTCGACCTGGAGGTCGTTTCGCCTTTCCGGTGCTGTTTGGGCGCGTTTACCTTGACCTTTGAGTAGCAGATCGGACACTCGACCTCCGTTCCAATTTGCTTTGGACTGACATGAATTCGAGTATCGCAAACGTGACACTTAACTCCGTACACATCGGTAGGAGGTGTGTCGAATAGGTCATCGACGAATCCGCCATCGGCTGATTGGCTGGGAACAGTAAGCGACCTATTGCACTTAGGGCAGTCGATGCGATTTCCGGCTTGGTCCCTCGCGACACGCAAATCTTGCAGGCAATGAGGACAGTCGAAAATGATCACTTCCAAATTTGACAACTCGGCGCTCCGCCTTGCAATGACTCCAATATTAGACTTGATTTTGACCCAAACTCGACTGTTGCTCAATCCAAATGCCGATTTTTGTTGAAGAAGAAACCGCTTAACTGAAGTTTGCCGGCAGTTGATCGAACATGAGCAGCAAGCTCAGCCACAAACTCTATTCAGAGTATCCAGACTACGGAGTATTGAAACCACGGAGTATTGAAACCACGGAGTATTAAAACTACGGATGGCCCAGCTCACTCCGATGATGCTTCGCCGTCTTCATCCTTGACCAACCAGCCTTTGACGCTGCTCCAGACTTGGCCGACCATCTTGCCCGAGACGAAGTCTTCGGTGATCGTGGGACGGTCTTCGGAAAAGTTGTACCAAACCGCATCGAGGTACGGCTGGCTTGTTTGCGCAACCATGGCATAGATTCCTTGCTCGTTGATCTGCTCAAGCCCTTGACGATAGTGATCGAACAAATGCCGATCGACCAAATCCCCGGTTACACGGATCGTCGTCAGCGCACCCTTACTGACCGTGTTGACCTGCTCCAGCGTATACATTGTCATTGCGCTGGAGATCTCAAACACGTTGACGTCCTGGCGCGTTGCCATCGCCTGCATGTCGTCCCACAGACTTTCGATCTCCGACTGTGGGATCAATAGCGCAGGATCAATATCTGCAACCGCGGCTTGCGTTTGCTGAATCGTCTCCCGCAGTCCTTCAACACTCATCGGCGGCAGATCCAATGCATCAGCGGTCTGAGAGGAAGCGTTACCGATCGCGTCAAGTAAATCAGCAGCGTTGTTGATGACCGATTGATCGTCGATAACGCCTTCCTTGACCAACTCTTCGGTCAACTCATCGAGATAGGTTTTGCTCCCGTAGGCAACGTCGCTGACGATTGCCAAGACGGTCAGCGGAGAAACATGCATCGTAGCCATTCCAGCCAGGTCGATGAACGAACTGACCGCTTTCTTGGCGACGAACTGTTCGATCTCTGGGCCTTCTCCTTCACCAGCTTCGGCGCCGTTTTCGGTCTCGGCTGCATCGGCTCCAACGCCACCAACATCGTTTGCCATCACGTCGAGCATTTGCTTGACGAAGGTGTTGTAAGTTTTTGAATCGCGAAATGCCTGTGGCACCAACAGATTGGCGGACTGGTCGATCGCCCCACCGACCATTGCAGCGGTGCTGCGAACGGTTCGCTCGGGAAGAGAAAGCCCAAACATCAAATACTTGTAAACTTGATCGACACTCGGGACCGAATCCGGGGTTGTATTGTCGTCGGGATTGCTGCTCATACTCTCCTGCAAATTGAAAACAGTGGTTTGTTAAAACGGTATTCGATTCGAACGATTCGTTATTGTCGAAAATCGCACATTGGTTTGAAGGCGGAAAGACCGAGTCGAAACAGGATACTGGGTCACTGGGACTCAGCTCACAGTCGTCGAAAATTCGGTTTTGATTGGCTTGCTGGTTTTATGTACCGGCTTGATCCAAGATAATAGTTGATTCCGGATCGGCTTGTGGCGTCGTCGCCAGGTGTTCCTTGGTTCTTGAAAAGCAAAGGGTTTGAATAATGAGACTTAATCACTTTATCACCGCGATTGCGGCTGTCGTCTTCGTGGTAACGATCACTGTTTCGATTTGCCAAGCTCAGGACTGGTTGCGATTCCGCGGTTCAGATGGATCGGGCGTTTCGCCCGAAAGCGCCACCACAGCGACTGAGTTTTCGGCTGACAAGAATCTCGCTTGGAAAGTTGAACTTCCTGGAGCGGGCGCTTCAGCGCCGATCATCGTTGGCGACAAAGTCATTTTGACTTGCTACACAGGCTACGGGCAAGACCGAAGGGCGCCCGGCAATATTGGCGACCTTAAGCGACACGTCATTTGTTACAACAAGAAGACCGGCAAAAAAATCTGGCAGAACGATTTCAATAATTCCGTTGCTGAAGACCCGTTTAGAGGCATGGGAGTTCCGGAGCACGGTTATGCCAGCAGCACTCCAGTTTCGGACGGCAAACATGTATTTGTCTTTTTTGGAAAGACGGGTGTAATGGCGTTCGACCTTGCCAACGGGAATGAAGTTTGGAAGAAAAGCGTTGGCACTGGCTCAGGAAGAATGAAGTGGGGATCGGGAGCCAGTCCGGTTCTTCACAACGACGTTTTGGTAGTCAATGCGTCAGATGAAAACAGCAATCTTGTAGGCTTGGACAAATCGACTGGAGAGCAAGTCTGGAAAGCCGATGACATTACCAATGTCTGGTCAACGCCACTGGTCGTAGGCGACAAAGACGACGCGGTAATGGTGTTTTCGATTCCCTCTGAAGTTTGGGGACTGAATCCAAAAAACGGTAAATTGAAATGGTATTCAACCAATGGCGTTAGCGACATGTCGGTGTCAACAAGCCCAGTAGTTAGCGACAACGTCGTCTATGCGATGGGCGGTCGTTCTGGAACCGCAGTTGCAATTAAGCTTGGTGGCAAAAGCGATGTCACTAAATCGCATACCGTTTGGGAAGGCAAAGCGACGGGGCGGATTGTCAGTCCAATCATTGTTGACAAACACATATTCGGTTTCAGTCGCGGACTGGCCACGTGTCTTGACGCGAAGTCAGGAGAAGAGGTTTACAAAAAACGGCTTCCCAACGATCCGTCTGGATCGGCAGGCGGTGGTGGACGCCGCGGCCCCAGCAGTGACTATTGCTCTCCGGTATCCGCCGACGGCAAGATCTATCAGTTTGTCAAATCTGGTACGTGCTATGTGATTGAAGCCAGTCCCAAATTTAAGGTCTTGGCAGTCAACAGCCTTAACGACGGCTCGGAGTTCAATTCGACTCCCGCGATCTCCGAAGGCAAGATCTACGTTCGCTCAAACAAGAATCTTTATTGCATCGGCGGTTGAATCGCCGTTAACCGTGGCTAGCGCCAAAACGGCTGGTGTTTGTTATTAGGGCGTTTTTTGAAAAAATCACAGCCTCGGATTGTGAAAAATGAGTTTTAGCCGCTACATCCGCCTTTTAGTTGCAATAACGTTCTTGGCAAAACGTCTTAGTCTATACAAAGTTTCTTGTCAGAAATTGCTTCCTCTTTCACTTGTATTTCCTAATGCAGACCATCGTTGGCGCTGGATTGAATCGAATCCGATATCGCTGGATTGTCATAAACCTGGCGATAGCAATCTCCCTGCCGACGTTGTTGTTCGGTGAAACGTTTGCTCAGGACAAGCAGGCCACAAAAACGAACACGGCTCCGGAAATATCCCTAGAGTTCCTTCAGGAGAATTGTTTCGACTGTCACGCCGGCGGCGGGGCGGAAGCTGGTCTTGATCTTGAGAAACTATCCGACCAATTGACCGATGCCAACACCGCCCGATGGGTCCAGATATTTGATCGAGTTGATCATGGTGAAATGCCACCACCCAACGGCGACGAAGTCGACCCTAAATCACGCGGTTCTTTTTTGAAAGCGACATCGCGCTGGATCGAGACAACGCAGAAAGAGGAACACCAAACCAACGGCCGCGTCAAAGCCAGACGGCTGACGAACCTTCAGCTTGAACGAACGCTGCATGATTTGCTGGGCATCGACATTCCCTTGGCAAGCCAGATGCCAGATGAGCCGCGTGCGTCCGGGTTTTACACCGTCGCCGACCGCCAGGCCATGTCGCATTTCCAACTGGAGCAGCACCTCAAGGTCGTCGACGCGGCGCTTGATGAAGCCTTTCGGCGCGCCGGAAACATTGCCAACGGCGACAAGCTCAAACGGAATTTAAAAGCGAGAGATATTGTCAGAAAGGATCCAAAACGCAGGACTCGTGAACCCGAGATGCTCAACGGCCATGCCGTCACCTGGTCGGCCTTTCTTATTTTTTACGGTCGTACTCCCGCAACAACTGCCAGCCAGGATGGATGGTATCGTTTCAAGATTCGCGGCAAAGGACTCAAAGTTCCCGAGGATAAGAACATCTGGTGCACGGTACGATCCGGCGAATGCTATTCGGGTTCACCATTGATGGCTGGAATCACAGCGTTCGAACTGGATGAGAACTACAAAGAGATCACCTTCGACGCTTGGTTGCCCAAAGATCACATGCTGGAGATTCGCCCCGGAGACGTAACGCTAAAGCGGGCCAAGTTCCGAGGCGGGCAAGTCGGCGCAGGCGAAGGCGGACCGCAGGACGTTCCGGGGATTGCGATCCAATCGATCGTTATGGAACGAATTCACAAAGGCCCAAATGACGACGGGATTCGAACGCTGTTGTTGGGCGACCTTGGTTACGAACTTGACCAAAAAAAGAATCGGCGAACCGTCGCCACGAAGAATCCACAACCCGATCTTGCGAAACTGATTCAACGCTTCGCCCAAAAGGCGTTTCGGCGACCGACGGAAAACTCAACGGTCAAGCCGTTTGTTGACTTGGCAATTGAGTCTTACAAAAAGGACAAGAATTTCCTAGCCGCGCTTCGTGTTGGCTATCGCGCGGTATTGTGTTCGCCTCGTTTTCTTTATTTCCGCGAGCAACCAGGCGAGCTGGATGACTATTCGATTGCTTCTCGGTTGAGCTACTTGATTTGGAATCGAATGCCAGACAAGCAGTTGATGAATCTTGCCTCGAAAAAGAAACTATCGAATGAGCAAACGCTGCTTCGTCAGGTCGACCGAATGCTTGACCATCCCCAAGGAAAAAACTTTGTCGCCGACCTTGCCGACCAGTGGCTTGATTTGAACTTGATCGACTTTACCGAACCTGACAAGCGACTTTATGGCGGGTTCGATTTGATCGTGCAGGATTCGATGCTCGACGAAACGCATTCGTTTTTGCAGTCAATGCTGGACGAGGATTTGAGCGTTGGCAATTTGATCGATGCGGATTTTACTTTTCTCAACAGCCGGCTTGCAAAATACTATGGCATCAATGGCGTTAGTGGCGATAAAGTTCAAAAGGTCTTGCTGAACAAGAAGGGCGACAACCCAACCAACTACGGCGGACTGCTAACCCAAGGAGCGATCATGAAAGTGACCGCCAACGGAACGACAACTTCGCCAGTGATTCGAGGGGTTTGGGTTTCAGAGCGTTTGCTCGGTCAGGAAATTCCACCACCACCGGAAAATATCCCTGCGATCGAACCAGACATTCGAGGTGCCAAATCGATTCGTGAAATGCTCTCCAAACACACGGAGAATGGAGACTGTGCGTCGTGTCATCGAAAAATTGATCCTCCCGGATTTGCGCTGGAACACTTTGATCCGTCCGGTCGATGGCGTGACTCTTATGCCTCTCAAAATAAAAAGAATAAACTCAAGATCGACAGCAGTTTTCAAATGCCCGATGGAAAGGCATTCAGCAACCTCGAGGAGTTCAAGGCACTTGTTTTGGCGGACAAAGAGCAACTGGCCAGAAACGTTTGCGAAAAACTGGTCGTCTACGGCACCGGACAGACGGTGCAATTCGCCGACCGGAAAGTGATCCAGGCATCCGTCAAGCAAACTGCCAAAACTGATTATGGATTTCGAGCGATTTTGAAATCATTTGTGACAAGCGACATCTTTCTGAGTAAGTGATTCGAGGCAATTGTGGACAACAAGAATTCCGTCAACTTTAGTTTTCGCCAAAGCGTCAGTCGCCGCACGATTCTGCGCGGCACGGGCGTTTCGCTTGCGCTACCGTGGCTTGGTGCAATGCAACCTGCATTCGCTACCCAACAGGAACAGACACGCCCCAAGCGATTTGTCGCGATGACGTTGGGACTGGGACTGCATGGCCCAAATCTCAATCCGAAAGATGCCGGGCGAAACTACACGGCTTCTCGATACCTCAAATCAATCGATGACATCCGGGACAAGTTCACTGTAATTTCAGGTGTGTCCCATCCCGGAGTCAGTGGCGGGCATCGCGCCGAAGCCAGTATCCTGACGGCCAACCCCGCTGGTAGTTCAGGACGTGCCAAGAACACGATTTCCATCGACCAATTGATGGCCAAACATCTTGGCGGGCATACGCGATTTCCGTCATTGGTTCTCAGTAGCAACGGGTCGAGCAGTCCGTCTTACACCGAAAACGGCTCAATGATTCCTGCCGAGAAATCTCCGTCCAAGTTGTTCAAAATGTTGTTCGTCAACAATTCTCCCAAAGAGCGTGAGCAACATGCGCAGCGCGTTCGCGAGGGCAGAAGCATCATGGATCTGGTCAACGCCGATGCAAAGCGTTTACAAAACGAACTTGGCACCGGCGATCAACAACGACTCGATGCCTACTTCACCAGCGTCCGCGATCTCGAGAAACGCATGGCTGCTTCGGAGGCTTGGGCCAAACGAACTAAACCCAAAGTCGATGCCAACAAGCCGATCGACGTTTCGGATTCAAGAGACTTTATTGGACGGCAGAAATTGATGTCCGACATGATCCGATTGGCGCTGCAAACCGACTCTAGCCGGTTCATCGTTTATCATCTCGGCGGAAGCGGCGGCGTTGTTCCGCTTCCCGGCGTTGAACAAGGCTATCACGGGCTCAGTCACCACGGTAAGGATGAAGAAAAGCTCGAGCAGCTCGCGCTAGTCGAAGCAGCAATCATCAGCCAGTGGGGCCAGTTCCTTCGCGGGCTTGATTCGATCGACGACCAAGGGGCCAGCCTGCTAGATCAGACTTCTGTCCTGCTGACCAGCAATCTGGGTAACGCCTCCAATCACAGTAACAAGAACATGCCAGTGCTGCTCGCTGGAGGCGGATTTAGGCACGGACAGCATTTGGCGTTTGATCAAAAGCGGAACTATCCGTTGCCCAACCTCTTCGTCAGTGTGCTGCAAAATCTTGGACTGGAGTCGGATCAGTTCATGAGCAGCACTGGGACGATGACGGGGCTGAGTTAGCAGACTCCTTAACCGCGCAAGCGTCATTGCTGCGCAACCATCATTCTCGTTACCCCGTGGGAGTGACTCGTCGCGAGTTTGCATATAAATTGAGTTCAGAGCTTAACCACCTGATAAACGTTGAGTTTGACGAAGACGGTAATGTGCTCAGCATCTCGATGGAAAGCTAATTTCAATGAACATTCCTGCCAAACGCGAGCTTCGATCGCCGCGTGAAATTCGAAAAATGCGAACCGCCGGGTTGGTGGTTTGGCAAGCCCACCAGGCTGCGGCTCGATTGCTCGCTCCGGGAGTCACGACAGAAGAAATCAACGCGGCTTACCGAGACACCTTCAAACAGTACGACGCCAAACCTTTGTTTCTCGGATACGGCGCACGTCCGGGCGTACCGGCTTTTCCGGCCGAGACTTGTATTTCAATCAATGAGGAAGTCGTCCATGGAATCCCGGGGCCGCGAAAGCTCTTAGAAGGCGATATCGTTTCGTTGGACACGGGTTGCAAGATCGCTGGTTGGTGTGGAGACGCTGCCGTTACCCATGCAATTGGCAAGATCGACGCTCAGTCGCAAAAGCTGATGGAGGTCACGTTGGGCGTGCTGGACTATTCGATCGAGCTGATGTCGACCAAGACAAAATGGAGCGAGATTTGCAAGTTGATGGAGAGCTACGTTGTTGACCGCGGTTTTTTCGTCGTCGAAGACATGGTCGGACACGGAATCGGAAAAGAACTTCACGAGCCGCCACAAGTGCCCAATTACTTCAACGATCTCTTGATGCAAACCGAGGATTTTGATTTGAAGCCGGGTGTCGTCATCGCGGTTGAACCGATGGTCAACATCGGAACCAAGGATTTAGTGACGCTGGACGATGGCTGGACGGTTGTTACGGAAACCCGCGAGAACAGCGCCCATTTCGAACACACAATTGCGATCACAAAAGATGGTCCGGTGAGGCTGACCGGTCCGCCCAACGATGAAGAGCTTGAACAGATGCCGCAGTGGCTTCACGACAAATCAAGGTGGAAGCTTTGGTAAGGTTGGCCCCAATTCCAAGATAGTGGCATGGCTATCGGAGCCGAGAAGCGAATTTGGTCTCGGCTTGAAAAGTCGAGCTACTATATTCGGCTGGTGCCTTAACTCGAAGACATTGGTTCGATATGCTGTTCGATTCACCAATCCCGGAGTAAGACATGACTGCCCAACGACTTGACGGCAAAGCGATTTCGAAACAGATCCAAGCCGAAACGAAAACCAAGGTTGCCGAGTTTGTATCTCAATCTGGCCGCGCCCCAGTGCTCGCGGCGGTTCTGGTCGGCGATGATCCGGCCAGCCAAGTCTACGTTCGCAACAAGGAACGGGCTTGCAAGCGAGTCGGTATCGAAAGCCGGTTGATTCGCATGTCAGGTGAAAGTTCCACCGAGGACTTGCTCGCCAAAGTCAATGAGCTCAACAACGCCCCAGAAGTGAGTGGAATCCTCGTTCAGTTGCCGCTTCCCGATCAATGCGATTCGCGGACGATTCTCGATGCAATCAATCCCAACAAAGACGTCGACGCATTCCATCCGCACAACGTTGGTTTGATTTCTCAGGGACGACCGAGGTTCTTGCCGTGCACACCACACGGCATTGTTCAAATGCTCAGACGTTACGACATCGAAACGACCGGAAAACATGTTTGCGTGATCGGCCGCAGTGACATCGTTGGAAAGCCGATGGCGATGATGCTTGGCCAACGTGATTCAGGACTTGGTCCGGAAATGGCTAACGCGACTGTTACGCTTTGTCACAGTCGAACTGCCAATCTTGCCGAGATAACCAAGCAAGCCGACATTCTGATCGCTGCGATTGGGCGTCCGAACTTTGTTACGCCGGACATGATCAAACCCGGCGCAACCGTGGTAGACGTTGGTATCAACCGAACCGATGACGGATTGGTCGGCGATGTAGATTTTGATGCTGCGATGGAGGTCGCCAGCTACGTGACTCCAGTCCCGGGAGGCGTTGGCCCATTGACTGTAGCAATGCTTTTAGAGAACACCTTGATGGCGGCCTTGCAGGGGCAATGAGGTAACGGCGCTAGGCCGCGTTTTACAAATCTGCCAATACAAGCTCTAAGCGCAGGCGAGTGAGGCTTTCCGATGCTAGGTCCCAACTCGCTTGAGCGTCGAGCTTGTACTTGAATTTATAAAACGCCGCCCAGCGACAAAGTAAATTTCGGATCACACCATTGCAGTTTCCAAATTTAGCTCTGATTCAACTTCTTTTGAACTGGAATTGTCAATTTTGCAGCGTCTGAATCTTTTTTTTGGATTGGGAATCAAATACTTGCAACTCTCCGTCAAACGTGCCGGCAAAAATTTTCTTCTCGCCCACCACAAACGCTCCAGTGGGGAGACTCGATTCGATCTTCAACTCCATTTTTTTCTTACCGTTGGTGTCCCAACTCCGAATCGCGCCGTCTCGACCTGCCGTCAAAATGTCGCCCGCATGGAAAACTGCTGAGAGCACTCCAGTTTTCCGAGTATAGCGTGACTCACTTTTCCCAGCGTGAGCACGAACGTTTTGCAACGGGAACCCGTCTTTGATATCCCAAAGCACGAGGTTGCCGTCCTCTGCTCCGCTTGCCAGGATCCGGCTGTCGCTTCGCCAACTCAAACTGTTGATCTGGACTTTGTGTTCATCAAGCGTGAACACGATCAAACCCTTATCGGGTTCCCAAACGTGTAAGCCGCCACTGCGATCCCCCGTCGCCACGTACTTGCCATCAGGGCTGAAAGCGATCGCAGTAATCCAATCGGTGTGTTTCTTGATTTTGTGAAGCGTGTTGCCAGTTGAAGCGTCAATGATTTTGACGATCTTGTTTGAATTGCCCAGCGCGATGTACTTGTGATCAGGCGATATGTCGGCTGCCAGAACCGAATCGACTTCATCGCCGAAGGCGCCCAAACGATTTCCCGATTTGACATCGTACAGGACGACTGTTCCGGAGTGTGCACCGCGCCCACCGGCCGCTAAAACGAGCGTGCCGTTGCGGCTGAACTTGACGTCATGAATGTTTCCCTCGGGAAAGGGAAGCGTGCCAACGATCTTGAATTCGGCCTCCTCATTTTCACGGTCTCCGAAAAGCAGGACTTGTTCGTGGCCCGATGTCGCAACCAATGGAGCTCCGGGGCTGACCGCGATGGCTTGTGGGATTGGGGCTCGGTTGACGGTGTTCCTGTTGGGTTTCAGATTCTCAGGCATCGGCGAAACCATTGGCGCACCGTCGGCCGGCTGAACAGCAGCGACCGTTTTCAGTTTGGACTTGCCACCTTTTCCGTCAATCAATCCGCCACGAATCCACTGATCAACGATCTTGATCTCGGCTTCGGACAACTTTGGGTTGTCGGGAGGCATCGGCTCAACGTTCTCTCCATGAATGATGGCTTGATAAAGAGAACTTGCTGCCGGCCGACCGGCTTTTACGATCTCTCCGGACGATCCTCCGCGCAGCACCGACTCAAACGTGGACAGGTCAACGTCGGCTTCTTTGTCTGTTTCGTTGTGGCAACTGGAACAGTGTTGGCGAAAGATCGGTTTGACGTGCTCCTGAAAGTTTGGAGCCTGGGCAAAGGCGGATTGGTTTAAGCCAATCCACAGGTAGAAGAATAAAGCGGTTTTCAATATTGGATTTTTTGTGGTCATCTTTTTATTTATGTGTCGTGCAGGAAAGTCTCGTAGGAAAACCGCTAATGAACGCTAATAGACGCTAATAAAGGCTACTGCTTGCTGAAGTGACGCGGGCCCAGGCAATCTCTCCGGAAACCAATAAGAATCTAAGCAATCTATGGAGCGCTACTGCGCTAGTCATTAGCGCCGATTAGTGGTTAAAACATCCTCACTGCCGTCCCTCCAAAAAACACCCGCACTGCCGCCTTCCAATAAACCAACCGTTCTAATGGTTAAACATAAACTCGTTTGAATTCAGTAACGCCCAAACGAGGCTGTCAAAATACTCTCGACTGGCTTTCTTGTCCAAAAACTCAGGCGCCAGTTCCAAGCACTTTTTCAGTTCATCATCACTTGGTTTTCGTGACAGGATTTGAACGTATAGCGCCGATACAATTTCCTCAGACGACTCATGTTTCTCCATCAATCGAGGAACCAGGATTGGATTTCTTTTGATTGTGTCGTTGATCGTTTTGCCATTGATCAAATGCAACGCCTGCGAAAGATTGGCATCGGACTTGGTCTCACATGTACAAACGCTTTCCCGTTTGGCTTGTCCAAATGTTGAAAAGAAATAGGAATTGTGGTTGTCGGTGCTGCCGCCCTGAAACATTGCAATCGCCTTTTGGGCTGTCGAACGTCGAAACTTTGGCTGCACCTCGAGAGCTTGGTGCAAGCAATCGAACATCACATCGGCTCGCATTCGTCGCAGGTAGGCATGAGAGAACCTCGCGTTGTCACCGCTGTTGGACGCGTTAGCTGCTGGGGAAAGCTGATAGGTTCGGGACAGGCAAATATCTCGCATCAATTTTTTTGGATCGAACTTGTAGTCGACCGCAAGTTTTTTCCCAAGCTTCTCCAACAAAGCTTCATTGCTGGCAGGATTGGAAACTCGCACATCGTCGATCGGGTGAATGATTCCACGACCGAAAAAGTTGGCCCAAATTCGATTCGCCAAATTCCGGCGGAACAATTCGTTATCCGAAGCCGTCATCCAGCCAGCGAGGACTTTTCTGGGATCTTTATTTTTCACGTCAGCGGTGTCGCCTCCGAGAAAACGATGCGGCATCGGGCGCCCGTCAACCAAGTGCTTTGCCGGGGGGGCTTCCACGTCAACAAACGTCAGGTACTCACGGGCTTCGGTGCCGTGCTTGCGCCGCACACCGGTGAAGAACGAAGTGAAACTGTAGTAGTCGTCGATCGTCCAGCGATCAAACGGATGGTTGTGGCACTGGGCACACTGGGTCCGCAACCCAAGGAAGACCTGAGCTGTGTCTTCGCCGAGCTTCATCGGTTCCAGCTTTCCCTGCGGCAGCATCGTGTAAAAGTTTGAAGGCGGATCACGAAAATTGGATCCACTGCCGGTCAATAATTCGTTGGCCAGTCGATCCCAAGGCCGATTGTTGAGCAACTGTTCATGAAGCCAAAAGTAATAGTTCCAACCCGCCTTCATCGCGGTTCCTTTTTCCGGGTTGGTGTCTGTTTTGATCCGCAACCATTCGCCCCATTGCGCCGCCCAAACGTCAGCGACCTCTGGATTACTCAAAAGCCGATCGACGAGTTTGCTTCTCTTGTCCTTCGACTGATCAGCCATAAATGATTCGAACTCCTGGGCTGTCGGAAGCTTGCCATTCAAATCGATCATGACTCGCCGTAAAAACTGCTGGTCGTTGCAAATCTCTGACGGCAGAATCTGTAGTTCTTTCAACTTGTCATCAACCAACTCGTCGATGTAATTCATTTGCGGCGGAGCAACCCAATCGAATTGGCCATCGGGCAAGACGATGACTTCCGTACCGACGGTGAAGCGGTCGAAGCGAGCGAACACATGGGTGCCACCGGGCTGGGCGCCGTGAATCGTCGCTTGATCATCAAACCTGGCGATCGCCTCGTTGTTGGTCATGTAAAGGGCAAGCGAAGAAACATCCCGCGAGGATCCGTCTGAGTAGCGAGCCATGACTTTGGCCTGAAGCTTCTCGCCCTTCTTCTTGAACGTGACCTTGCTTGGTTCGATCTCAAGCCCGATTGGCTCTACCGCTCCATCGTCGTCGCGATGCGCGCCTTCGTTGATCCACTTTAGCAACGTTTTATAGTGCGGGCTGTCGGTTTCGAAGATCTTCCCACCGGTGTGCGACACCTGACCAGCGGCCTTTTCGAGTAGCAGGCTTTTCTCCGGAGCAGCCAAGTTGATTCGACGCCCGAAATGTTCTTCCAACAGCCGATAGTAGTCGCCTTGCGGGTCGTAGCCGAAGAGAGAAAGCTTGAACCCGTCTTTTCCTCGAGCCGAGCCGTGACAGGCGCCGCCGTTGCAACCACCACGCATGAAGACAGGCATCACGTCGTTTTTGAAACTTGTTTTGGCCTCGGCATTGCCAGCGATCGAATTGTCGGCGATGCAAACTGCTGCGAGCGCATTTACACCAAGCATGAAACTGAGTATTGAAATGAGAATTTTCATCGGCGTTACTTTCTCTCCGTATCAACACGCAAAATTCCGCTTCCCGACTGTTGACGGATCTTCTGATCGCCTTCATCGACGATGACTTCGCAGAATATGTCTTTGTACTGCCCTGTCAAGCAATCGGCGGTTACCTGCACTGGAATCGAAACCGTTTTTTGTCCAGGTTTGATTTTTGGGAACGGAGCAACTTGCTTGGTTCCAAACGGCAGTCGCCCCAGTTGCAACTCAGCCGTCCCGTTGAATTTTTTCAAGTGTTCAATCTCGGCCGTGATGGAACCGACTTTTCCGCGTTCGATCGCGGTCCTGACCAATTTGACATTCACGTAAGGGTCGCTCACCTCAAGCGTCACAAAAGGCGAACTGACAAAGTGGAAACCCGCCCCGGTCCGGACATTGCCGGGCTCGACTTCTCGACCGCAGATTGAAATCGGGTACTTTCCGAATTTCGCATTTGCCCTGGCGCCCAGCTTGTAGGTACCCGACGTCTGACCGGCAGGAATGATCAACGGCGGTTGCTTTGTCACTCCATTGGGCACCCAGTCCATCTCGCAGTAGACGTCACCTTCAAAACCGGGCGACCGCTCGACCTCAACATCGAGCTGCAACTCGCCGTTTTGCACCAGCGGAACCGATGGCGGATTGATTCGAAGGTCGAAGCTGGCTCCTTTCACCACCGCGAGCGACATTTTGCGAGTTCGATTGAAACACATCGCAAAATCTCCGCGTCGATTCGTTGCCGGAGTGACCTGGACGAATCCACCTCGAAAATTTGCACGATCCTTGGGTTCAACCGGCTCGACAACTAAATCAACCGTCACCGCGCCGACCTTAGTGGGATCAACGTCTTTGGATGCAGTGAACTGAACTGGAATCAACCTGTCGTTTTGTGTGAAAGCCGGAGCGTCCATCGTTAACCCATGGGGCAGATTGAGCGCTTTGAGTTGCAGCGGCTTGCTGTATTTCGAACCGAACCCTTTTTGAATCGCCACGGGTCGCGAATAGCTACGCCCGGGAAACAGAACGATCCGATCCCGCACAATCATTTGCGAAGAAGGATAAGCAGGAAAGTGAACAAACACGCTGTCTACGTGCGGCTGAATTTCGACTCGATAAACGTTTCGTGGTCCAAACTTCCGTTGTGTGTCCGCAATCCCGATCAACCATTCGCCATCCTGATCCGGCTCAAACATGAAAATCGGGTCCATTCGATCTTTGATCTGCCAACGCTGACGGTTACCAACCAGGTCGTGCGGCTCCCAGTTCGAATCGTCTTCATCCCAACTCCGGTTGCTTTTATTGCCCGGGGCAGGGCGAATAAAGACTCTTCCGTCCAAATCTGAATCAAGCGTTTTTCCAAAAATGCGTACTCTGTAGCGGTCGCCTTTCTTGGCGGCAAAGCGATACCAATCGACCTCTCCTTCTGATTCGATTCTTCCGTTGATCGCCAGTGGCAATTGCCCAGTGATCTCCTGGGCCGACTCAGGAGAATTGTGTTTACCTGCTTCAAACACATCAGGAAGCTTGCTGACATGGACCCGGTTGGGAGATGGCGGCGAAGGTGCACCGTCGGCGCGGTAAAAGACGTTCTGATAAGCGGCCTCGAAATCTCCGACGTCGTTTTTAAGTTTGACCTCGATCAGTTCTTTATCGAGCGCCGTGCCCAGCATCTCAAACTTGACCGTCTTTCCGGCTTGCCCGCCCAGCGGGAACAATACCATCGGCCGGGCGAATACACCGACATGCATCAGGTAATGACAGAGCAAATTTTCATAGTCCATCTGCTGACGCATGTGGATGTAGTAAGTACCATCCTGCGGTGCGATGATTGAGACAACGGGGTCCTGAGTAAACATCGAATTGTCGTCGTTGCGCGCCAGCTCTTTTCCATCTGGACCGTGGATCGAAATCGACGGATCATTCATGCCGCCATAGTTCCACGTCCCCAGCCGAGATGCGACGACTTCGACCGTCAGTCGCTGGCCCTTTTTGGATTGCAAGCGATACCAATCGTGATCCTGGGCAGAGCCCTTGGCCTTGTAACCGGAAACGGTGCAGTTGTTGGGTATCGGCTGAGCGTATTTAAGAAGATCGTTTCGCGTTTTCGGGTCATCAAGCTCAACCTTGTCAACAAACGGATTGGCTTCCCGGATGACTGGAAACCGCGTCACCCAAAACGTCATGACTTCAGAGAGATTATCTCGAGTTTTGATTCTCAATCGATGCTCGCCAACACGAGCGTCTTTTGCAATCACAAGCGTCATTGTGATGTCTTGGCCTGGCTTGGGCTCCCTTGGCCGAGCCGCGGGATTGTCGTAGATATGCTCGGCGGTGGCTTTGCCAAATCCGGAACAGCGAATGCCAGGACTGTTGTAGAACAAGACCTGCTCAGGATGCTCGAGAAATGCCCCTTTGACTGTCACTTCAACCGACGTCCCGAGCTGTCCGACTTGCGGGTACATGCCATCGACGGTGTGTTGCTGCTGGGCGATTGCTGACCGGCTTGAAAGCAAAAACACGGTCAGCGCAATCACCGAAACAATTCGCCAAGCTTTCAGCGCTTGCTGCGTTTTCAAATTGTTCACGCAATCAAGTCCTTTATGACTTTTCCGCCGTCAACGATCTCGATTGGCCGGTCCCCGGCAGCCATCAACTCTTTGTTGGAATTGATGCCAAGCAAACTGTACATCGTGGCATGAAGGTCACGCAGTGGTACAGCGCTGTTGGACGGCTCGGACGAAGTCGCATCGGAGTCGCCGTAGAAAAGTCCTTTTTTGAGTCCGCCGCCAGCCATCGCAATCGAGAACACACGCGACCAGTGATCACGTCCGGCTGAAGCATTAATTTTCGGTGTGCGACCAAACTCACTCGCGACCCAAACCAGCGTGCTGTCGAGCATGCCTCGCTGTTCAAGATCGTTAATCAATGCGGCGATGGCGTTATCAAGTGCCGGCATCCGCATTTCGTAATTCTCGCGAATCCGAGTGTGTGTGTCCCAGTCGCCATAGGTGAGCGTTACGAACCGTGCGCCGGCTTCGACAAGCCGACGGGCAAGCAACATTCGCATCCCGGCTTTGGAACCGTATGAGTCTCCGTAAGTAACGCGTTCGAGAAACTGCCCATGACCGTAGGCTTTTTTGATCGACTCGGGTTCCTTGGAAACATCAAACGCCTCACGAACCTTTTCGGAGCTGATCATCTGATAGGCTTGTCGATAAAACGAGTCCATCGTATCGAGGCGCTGAGTGTCAGCCTCGAGCTTTCGAAACTCGCCGTTGACGATCTCTCGAAGACTCTGCCGACGCGAAAACTCCTTGTCGGACAATCCGCCAGGCAATCGCATGTCACGGACTTGAAATGACTTATCTCCAGCTGGATCACCGCCGACCGAAAAGGAACCGTACTTTGGACTCAGGTAACCAGTTCCAGATCCATCCAAGTTGATTCCGGGTACCGAAATGTAGCCGGGCAAATTGTTCCGTGAACCGAACTCGTGATTCACGACCGAGCCGACGCTGGGATGTTTGATAGCGGTGCTTGGTTTGTGTCCCGAAAGCATGTGGTACATCGCCAGTCCATGATCGGGAATCGAACCAACGACTGAACGGACAACGCACAACTTGTCTGCGATCTTGGCACACTGCTGCATCGTTTCGCTTAAGACGACTCCGGGGATCGGAGTTTTGGCGACTCCAAATGGACCTCGATACTCCAGAGGAGCTTCGGGTTTGGGGTTCCAGGCTTCCTGAGCCGAAATGCCACCACCGCAAACGATCTGGATAACGCTCTTGGCTTTTCCTTCCTTGGACTCAAACCATTTTTGATCTGCGTGGGCAGATTTCAATCCAAGAAAGTGACCAAGCGTCAGTCCACCCATCGCCAGCGAACCTACGCGAATAAAATCGCGCCGCGACGTGGTTGAACGATAGCCGGAGCATCCGTGTCGTTGAGAAGCCATAAAACTCAAACCTGTCTTCGATCTCTTGGCGTTTGTCTTTGTCGCTTAATACTTCGTCATTCGGCGGCCAACCGCTCAAGCCGATTGGACAACGCCATCAGTCCGTCAGTCGCGCTGAAATTCGGCTTTTCGCTCTCACGCAGGGGGGAGTGATTAATCGACCGCTAATTCTTCCACGCCCCTTAATATAAGACGGCCACACCTAGAGTAAACAGTTTAAGTTGTCGTCAAACAGTCTCTTCGCGCCATCGAGTTGATCACGAAAATTTCGTGATCTACGGCCAAAACCCAAACAATCGTCGGTAAATAGGCTTTGGCGCGACGATTGCTGAGTTCTCCTACTGTCTCAACGGCCCAAACACACCCCCTCTCGGAGAACCCAAATGAACTTTTTCAAATTCGGCTTCACAGCCATCGCTGTCGCTTTAATGGCAATCCCGTCGGCCAACGCCCAAGCACAAGATCTCAGCACGCGACGCGGCGCAGTTGCCGGAGCAATCATCGGCGGGCTCATCGGTGATCAAAATGATCGAGCTTTCACAGGAGTCGTCGTCGGCGGTCTAGTCGGCGCAGCTGCCGGAAACGCAGTCAGCCGAACAAGGCAAGCCCAGCAATTTGGCTACGGCGGATATGGCGGCGGCTACGGCTACGCTCCACGAACTTACGGTGGCGGTGGCTACGGCGGCGGATTCGGAGGAACTCCGGTCCAAGTTGTCCCGTCAGTTTATCGCGGCGGGGGCGGATTCTACGGCGGTGGGTTCGGTGGCCGAAGCACCTGCCCCTACAGTCGCGGCTGGTAACGACCGAAATAATTCAAACATCAACCCGAAACGAAGAACCGGCAGTCCTCTTGGGCTGTCGGTTTCTTTTTGTTGGATACCTCGACCGTCCTGCCCGTGAATCAGAAAAGGCGCACCATCGTTTTACGGCGCCGACTCAAAAGCGATATTCTTCAACTCGCATCATTACTCCTTCTCCTTGGGTAGAAGGTACCCGCATGGTGGATGACGTCGTCCGGTCGAGTCCCTATTCTGCAAGAACGACCAAGGAATTCCCAACTGCTTACACTCCAACTTCTTTGATTCGCTGTTGCAATCTTAGATCTCTTGCACAAGATCCTTTTCCATCCGAACGTGTTGAATCGAAACCTCTTCGAAATACTCGCCGACCGCTTGATAGCCCAAGCGAACATAAAACGGCACCGCGACATCGCGAGAGTGACAATAGATTTTCGTAGCGCCAATTGACGCAACATAACGATGGGCAAACTCCATGAGCTGCTGGCCATAGCCGCAGCGCTGAAAATCAAAATCAACCGCGACTTGGCGGGCTTGAAACCAGCCTTGGTCCCGCTGAGCCAGCACACAGCAAGCCATGATTTGATCCTCGATAGATCCAACCACATGAACGTTAGATGATTCTGCCGAGAGCTGCTCAGCCGTAAACTGCAAACCTAACGGTTGTCTCAGCACACGATCCCGTAACACGACGGCCAAGTCGTACTCGTGTCCGCCGTGTTCAATGATTGATAATTGCATTTTTGTCTTTCCGATCTCCCAACCCGACAACCCGGACATCGCTTCAAAATGCAATTGTGTTGATCGATGCGACTCCAACCAATATCGAATTTGCCGTGATCAGATTTGTGATACTTGACGGAGTAATCACTGATGAATGGGTGAAACGTTTTTCGCGCCAAAAGTTTAGCGCCAAAAGTTTGGCAGAAAATCGCTTGAAGAATTTAGGATGAATCCGATTCACCTCAACTGCGGGCTCGCTTGGCTCCGTGCCCAATCGGAGATGACTTTAATGGTAAAGCCGCCGAAAGTTGTGTCGTTATGAGTGTAGAGCCAATCGTTTAATTTGGAAACCGGAACTCGAACTCGATCGCCTTGACTCAGCCCCGGCAAACCGACCGGTTTGTTGTCGAGCGTCCCATAGAGAATTTCGTTTTCGATTGCTGTCGTAGTGACCCAAATGAATTCCGTCCGGCCGTCCACTGAAATCGGAGCCTTTACAACAAATTGTTGATTTGGATCACGGTCCTCATCGCGTTGATGGTTTTCGAAAGCCGTTACAAACTGTTGAAATCGCTCTCTGGCGGTCGCAACTGCAGCCACTAGCTTGGGATGATTGTCATCGATTGGAATGACAGGAGGCTGACTCGGGGTCAGGTTCTCAAGCAGATTTTCTGAAACCAGCGCGGCTTCGATTGATTTGTCCCAAGGCACCAGTTTCATCCCATCGGGCAATAGCAGTGCAACGCAATCCTCATTTGCCAACTGTCGCAGCAGTCGCCCGATCCGGGCGTAATGAAAATCGGAATCAAGCCCTAGAGAATCTGAAACCAGATCGACCGAGATCCAGCCCAAGTGAGAACGGATCACGCTAGTCAAGCGAAGCTCGGTGACTTCTTCCAGCACTTCGTCGACGTTGTCAAAGTAGTTTTTATTGAGATAGTTGACCGCGTAAATTTGATGCTCTGTCTTGATGACAAACAACGGTGCGGCGCCGGCAACGAAAGAGCCAGCCAACTGATTGTTTCGTATTTCCCGACCCCAGGCTGAATTCACATGCGTGGACAGAATCGCGTCGTCCAAAAATGGCAGTCGGTCAAAAAAAGCGACCATCGAAATCATAGGGGCCTCCTTGCTCAAAATCGTATCGGTTTCCTGATTGAGAGGTCGATTCTTGGCCAGACAAACAACCAACGCGAACAGGCCAACACATGCTGTTGACAAAACAAACGTAAGTGAGTGGGTAGTCAACCCAGCCGCAGCGATGGCGACTGAAAACAGCGTGGCGATGAGGACAATCCCAAACCGCGAAGCAAAAAAATGGTTCATATCGTGGACTCAGAAAAGGAAAGAAGAAAAGCCGGAGGGTAGGTGCGTGAATCCAAGCCTGATCTCAGATGCGCAAAAGGGTGTTGTACTTGGATGTTGTACTGTTAAAGGTGTTGCATTTGGACTCTGCACCAAAGCTGCTGATCAAGAACACATGAATCTGAGCGATTGTATCGTCGGGGCTCAACTCTTCTACAGAGTTTCCTCGAACCTCCTGAATTAGGGAAACCAATTCCTGCGTAACTGGCGGTCGAAGCGCTCAACTTCACTTGTTACAGCGAGCGTCCAATTCGCTACCAAGAATATTTCTCATCGGACTGGGGGAAGAAGTTTTTTCCATGAAGCAGTGCGACAATTTGGAGGCTGTGATTTTTTCAAAACACTTCCTAACAACATCGGCCGTTTGGCTAATGCCCCGTTTGGCTAATGCCATAACTGCTAGTTCAAATCGCGAGCTCGTGGCACTGAGATTGACCCCAAGCCCGCGCGCTTCGACGGTGTACCAAACGTTGCGGCTAGAGCTGTGTAAGAGTCGGCTTAGAGCTGGATGAGAGTCGAGTTACTTAGGAACTCAATCTCGATAGAAATCAGTTCGTTGAGAACCGAGCGAAAAGAAGGGCGGCGGATCGGGTCTTTGGCAAGCATTTGTTTGACGAGGCTTCCCAGGCGTCCGGGACATTCGCATTGTAAAACCACGAGGTCTTCGGGAATGTGGTTTCGATGGCGCTCGGCAATTTCTTCAAACGTCTGACCATCGAACGCAAATTCCTTCGCCATTGCATGATGGATCATTGCCCCCAGTGAATACACATCACTGGCTTGGATTGCCTGATAGTTTTCCTCGAAACACTCTGGAGCACAATAGCGAGCCAGTTGAAGCTGGTCCTTAGGTAGCTCGACTTTTTCGTCAATTGCATGTGAGTGTGACCACCCGACCAAAGTGACTCGTCCGGTTCGCCCAATGAGAATGTGGGCCGGGTCCATTCCCAGATAGGCTCTGCCCTTCTCGTGCCCCGCACGGACTCCCTCCGCTGTTTGCCGCAACACCCAGAGCAAGCGAGACAGTGAAAGGTGCGGGGCTCGAGAAAGCAGACAATCCAAACTGCGGCCGTAGATCCAAGGTTGAACCAGAAAAAATGGAGCGCGGTCTAGTTCTGCGTCCAACAGCCGTATTACGTTTGGGTGACAAATCTGTTCCGTAGCCATGGCTTCGCGGCCAAGTCGGGAAATCGCGGTGGGAACCAATTCCTCGGGGAGATCAGGATTGATGACTTTGATGACGTAGTCTTGTTGAGAATCGGTCGCCAACGTTTTGGGAGCTGCGCGAAAGATATTGTAGAATCGACCGCTACCGATAACTTGATCGCCCAGTCGCCAAACTGAAATCACGTTATTCGGGCTATCGGAATTGTCATTCACAACGTTTCTTAGATGCATAGCTGATGTTGGAAAATGTGGCTGGCAGCGTTCTGCAGCCCCGTTGGTCAACATGGTTTGAATCCCCACGCCACCTGAAGTTGCACTTCCTCGACTCCTGTACCTGAGACATCGGAAAACCAACTGCTGCGATTCAAGACGCCGTTCTAATTTCAGGTCGCAACGACGTTTGCACTTGGTAACGCAAATGAATTTTTGGTTAAAGTCGTGTGCCGCCAAGCGACTCAAATCGGGTCCGCATCGTCATGATCTCAACGACATCGAGGTTTCAGAGTTGCGCTGATGATTTTGAGGCTCTTTAGACGTTCGATTGACGGCCAAACAGAATTCTTATCTCCCCATCGAAGCGAATAACTGGCATTACCAGATACCAGGAAGAAAAGAGTTTGGCACTAAACTGGATTCAAAAAGGCTTGTCGACAAACCTCATTTTGGGATTCAGCGTTCTTTAAGCCGAAACGGGGATCAAGTGGATTTGGATGGAAGTTGCTGCCGGTCTTGCAACAACTTGGAAAGGGTTTAACTTAAATGTTCCAACTCCAAAGCCTGAAAAACCTTTCCCCTGACCGGGAAATAGCGTTTGAGCTTACGTGCCAGAACACAGTAAATTGCTTTGAATCTGAGCATCGTGCCTCTTAAAGACTTGAGTATCGTCGAATCGCACCGATATTGGATAAAGCTCGAAGCGACGTCAGCTTTCGAACCAACTATTTGACAATCGCTTTCCTTTACGTAATTCGGAATGATAAAAATCGGCGGATCAAAGGATTTCTCATCTGCGCTGACGGCATACCCAGGGTTGGGGTATCCGCTCGATGAGAACCAATGGCGCGTGCAAATCTCAGGGATTGCCTGGCAGTCTCCAGTCGTGATCAGCAGGCGTCAGCGGATGATGATTCGGGTTTTAGGGGGTGTGATGAACGCCACGCCTGACGACTTGAACGGCGAGATGTTTCAGTCGCGAATCAAGCCGTTCATGGCCGAAGCCGAGCACCGTCAAACCATCGTCGTCAAAGTCGGCAAGGAAACTCATCGTTTAAAAAAGCGAACCCGACGCAACGGTCACTTTGCTGAAACGTTGACGATCTCGAACAAGGTGATTGATGGAACAGCTCAAGAAGTTGACGGGAACCATTTGTTGCCGCTCACCATTTCGATCGAAGGGTCAAGCGAATCTCCGATAGAAGCATTGGCTTATTTGTACCGGCCTGAAGGATTGAGTATCGTCTCGGACATCGACGATACAATTAAAGACTCATCAGTCGGCGATCGGCGGGAATTGTTGGCCAATACGTTTCTTCGCAAATTTCGCAGCATCGACGGGATGGCTGACGTCTACCAAAATTGGTCCAACAAGGGCGCGGGTTTTCACTACGTTTCATCAAGCCCTTGGCAGCTTTTTCATTCCTTACAGGACTTACAAACGGTCCATGGTTTTCCGGCGGGAACGGTGCACTTGCGAAATTTTCGATTGCGAGACCAATTGCTCAAACGGGTGATTGTCCGACGACATGGCAAGGTGGTCGCAATTGCCAAGCTGCTCAAGAGCATGCCCGGTCGCAAGATGGTGCTTGTCGGAGATTCTGGCGAGAAGGACCCCAAGATCTATCGGAAAATCTGCCGCAAATACCCCGGCCGGATTCAAGCAGTGTTCATTCGTGACCTCGAGCATCGACCATTTGATGATGAGCGGCTCACCAAACTCCAGTCGTCGATGGGCGAGGGAATTTGTGCGAGGTTCAAAACTGCCCATGAGCTCAAAGAGCTTTCTGCCAATCTGCTTGGCCGCCCCTAATGTACGTCCTTCAGTAGTAGCCGACATTGCCCAGCCTCCGGGAGCTGAAGTTGCTTCGCCCTGATGTCGTCATGCCTCTGAAACAGCAAAAGCTCGGGTTTAGCCCTTGTTGCTGTCGCGATAATCCGCGATACTGCTTGATCGAAATTTGAAGTCTCGCCTCGTGCGTTGCGGGGAGTGACGGCTTCGTCCAGATGAACCAATTCCGTTTGTGTTGATCTGGATTGACTACCAATTGGCAGCTTTTGGAGCTCATTGAAGATGGCTAGATACACAGGTCCCAAGGGCCGGGTCAACCGGCGTTTGCAAACGAACATTTACGAAACATCCGGTGCGATTAAGGCACTAGAAAAGCGACCGCAGCCTCCGGGCATGCACATGAGATTCCGCCGCCCATCCAACTACGGTGTGGCGTTGATGGAAAAGCAAAAAATCAAGCACTATTACGGCTTGGGTGAGCGTCAACTTCGTCGCTACTTCGAGAAGGCCACTCGCCAAAAAGGCAACACCGGTGAAAACCTGTTGTTGCTGTGTGAGCAGCGTCTCGACAACGTCATTCGCCGAGTTGGATTGTCCAAGACTCGATCACAAGCCCGTCAAGGCGTTGCGCACGGTCACTTCCGTGTCAATGGTGTCAAAGTCGATCGACCTTCGTACCTGCTTCGGGCGGGCGATGTGATCTCCGTTCGCCCTCGGAAAAACGTTCTACAGCTTTATCAAAAGATTCGCGAAATGGGCGTCGAAGGCGAAGGATGCGAGTGGGTGTCCTTCGATTCTGAATCGCTAAGTGCGACCGTTCAAGGAAAACCTTCGGGTAGCGACATCAGTTTGCCTGTAGACGCGAATACGGTTGTCGAATTCTTGTCCAGATAGGTGGCTTAATGCCGCCGTATTTCGCCCGTGGGGTAGGGCCCCCGCGTGGCTAATTCCGGTGCGTTACCTTGCTGGCTGGCTTCCTGCGCGAAGTCCTTCGTCTCTTTATCTCATCAGCGTCGATGTGCGCGATAACTTCGAGGAAACCCAATGCAAACTCAAATAGTTGTCATCGGTGGTGGCCCTGGCGGATACGCCGCGGCATTTTTGGCGGCCGATGAAGGTGTCGAAGTCGTATTAGTCGAAGCCGACGATCGACTTGGCGGAACCTGTTTGTTACGTGGCTGTATTCCGTCCAAAGCCCTCCTGCATGTTGCCCGAGTTGTTTCCGAAACACAGGAAATGGAGCACGATTGGGGCGTCTCGTTTGGAAAACCGACGATCGAAGTCGACAAACTCCGGGATCGCAAGAACAAAGTCATCTCAACGTTGACCGGCGGATTGGGCGGACTGGCAAAGAAAAGAAATATCACCGTCGTCAAAGCCTACGCCAAATTCCTCGATGCCAACACGTTGATTCTTGAAGGCGACGACGAGTCGATTCCAGCTGACAAAAAGCTCAGTTTCGAACACGCGATTATCGCAACTGGAAGTACGCCGGCGATGCCTGGCGCGTTCAACATCGGCTCCGACCGAGTGATGGATTCAACTGGCGCGTTGGCTCTGGCCGACATTCCTGAGACTTTGCTGGTCATCGGTGGCGGCTACATTGGTCTGGAAATGGGAACCGTTTACGCAAATCTTGGAACCAAGGTCAGCGTGGTTGAACTTCAGGACGGCCTTTTGATGGGCGCCGATCGCGATCTGGTTCGCCCTCTAGCCAAACGCCTCAAAACGTTATTCGAAGACCGAATCTTCCTCAACACAAAAGTCGGCGGGGTCTCCAAAGTCGGCGAAGACAAAATCGAAGTCACGTTTGAGGGCCCGGCAAAATTTGGGACCGAGCAGTACGATCGAGTTCTAATTTCTGTTGGACGTCGACCGACAACTCAAAATCTCGGTTTGGAAAATCTTCCGGGCGTGGAAACCGACAAGCGTGGATTTATCGTTCATGATGACAACCTACGAACCGGTGTTGCCAATATTTTCGTGATCGGCGATGCAGCCGGTGAGCCGATGTTGGCCCACAAAGCCAATCACGAAGGCCGACACGCCGTTGAGGTAATTCTTGGACATGCATCGGCGTTCGACAAGCGAGCCATTCCGGCAGTCGTCTTTACCGATCCCGAAATCGCATGGGCAGGAATTACAGCCGACGAGGCCAAACGGGATGGCATTGCCCACGAGGTTGTAACGTATCCCTGGGCCGCCAGTGGACGGGCCCAAGCCCTCGGGCGTACCGAAGGAATGACCAAGTGGATCGTCGATCCTGATTCCGAACGCGTGCTGGGTTGTGGAATGGTTGGCCCGGGAGCCGGTGAATTGATCGGCGAAGCGACATTGGCGATCGAGATGGGCTGCGTAGTTCGTGACATTACAGAAACGATTCACGCCCACCCGACGCTCAGCGAGACAGTCATGAACGCCGGCGAAGTCTTCTACGGAACGGCGACCGAGGTTTACAAGCCGAAAAAGAAGAAGAAAGCCGAAACGGCAAGTTGAAGTCGAGCTGAGAGAGCTTGTAGAAATGCCAAACAACCATCGAGCAAATCAATGGTTTTGGACAGGACAAACACGATTCACATGATGGCAATATATCTTGCTGATCATCTAAATCCTGTCTTCAACTTTCATGCTTTCTACAAAACTCAAGTCGGGCAAGAGTGAGCGTCCGACCTAAAATCGCTCAGTCCGAGTAGCCATAACTAGAAGCACCCAAAATGATATCGCTGCTTGATAGTAGAAAATCAGATAGTAGAAAAGCAGAAAGCAAATGAGCTTTCCCGCAGAGAACACGCGAATATTGGCTTCTTAACATTCGAGCCGAAAAACTCAAACTCAAACTGGTTAAGCTTTGTCGGTTATGCCGATAAACCCACCAACTCGGATTATTACGATCATCCGGGGCAGTTCGACTCACTCCCCCCATGAATCGAATGAGGCTTGCGCAATCGTTGCGCAGCACCGTGAAGATTATGGATGGAGTGATTCCCGATGGGAAACAAGCGTAAACTCATTTACTTCTTTGGCTTGGTCGCCACCGTTGCGTTGGTAGGCGCGGCCCAAACGTTGGCTCAAAACGCCTATCCATACGGCGACCAGAGCCATCGGTACAGCCAGAACCGACATCGTTTTGACGGACAAGCAACGTCAGCTTCACTCCAACGGCAATCAAACTCCCAACACGCCCGATATCAGCAAGCGGGGTATCAGGGCTATCAAAGCAGCACTTACGTCTCGCCTCCAGATCACCGGCAGTTCGCCACAGTTCCGCAAACTCGTGTTGCCCAGCGTAGGTTCGGACCGCAAAGAAGCTTCAACAAGATCGGATTCGGAATTCGCCAAGACGATCCGTTTGGCGAGAATCAAGGAACAGGGCAAACGCCCTCAAGACCACGAGGATTCGACCCATTTGCTGAGCCTTCAACAGACGATCCGTTTGGTGAAGAGCAAATGGCTCCCGGTGGGCAGCAAAATCAGCTTACCGATCCGTTTGCCGATCCGCCTGGACTGCGACCGCCGCCGAGAGACCTGTCGACCCGCGAACCGCGTTCTCGTCAGCCTCAAACTGAGGGGGGCGCCGATCCAGTTTTGCCCGGCGACGCTAATCCCGGCCTTGACGCACCCAGCCTCAACGGGAGTTCGGTGCTCGAAGGTAACGGCAACGAAGACTATCCACCTGGGACTGTCAAACCGGATGACCGCGATTTGCCCGATCCGTTCAAAGACCCCGCCAATCAGCGAAACTTCGGGGAAGACCGTTACATTCCTCCAGCCGGAATTTATCGGCCGCCCGGAAGCCGGCGACGATACCAGGACGACTACCCGCAACCGGCGTATGAGCCGCCGCAACGGCATTACCAACCGCAGCAGCCTGAGTTCTATCAGCCCGACTATAAACCGGCCTATCAGCCGATCCCGGGACAGGCTCCGACCTATCAACCGGTCTACACCGCTCCGCCGGCCCAGCAATTGGTTTCAGCGCCAGCATCTCCTGTTGAAAGCGTCTACACCCCAACGGTTGCGCCATTGAGTGCTTACGATAAATGCCAAGCCTGCCAGAGCGATTGCGGCGGAGCTTGTTTAGGTTGCAACGTCAACCGCTGTCCCGACTTTTACTTCAGTCTGTTCGGAGGTTGGTCGGGGCTCAAAGATCTTCGATCTGAGACGGGACTAGGGAGTTTCCGAACCGATGACGGTTATGTTTTCGGTGTTGCCCTAGGCCGACGCAATGGACGAAACCTGCGGACTGAGTTGGAGTTTTCGACACGGTCGCATGACGTGACTGGATTCTTTGACGGTTCGAACCTGACTCCGCTTAGTGGAGATATCAGATCCTACGCTGGAATGGCCAATGCCTACTGGGAAGTGATTGATGTCCGGACGCGTTACTTCAAACCATACGTGGGCATTGGAGCCGGATTCATCAGCATCGACAGTGATATCCAAGACGCGAATTCGCAAACCATTCTTGAGACGGGAACTGAAAACGATACCAGTCTGGCGCTGCAATACATGGTCGGCATCAACTACAAAGCCTATCGCAACGTGGATCTGTTTGTGGAATACCGCTACCTCAGAGCCGATACATTCCGGCTTGATACCACCGTTGGCACAAGCGATCGCTACCCTTACCTAGCTGACAACGTACTTTTTGGTTTGCGGTGGAAGTTCTAAGCCATGCGAACCGAAATCGAGCTGTTGCTGATCGGGATCGGTGGCGCGATCGGGGCGATATCCCGATTCGGGATCGCCGAGATGGCCAAGCGCTTTTCTGCCGGACCGTTTCCGATTGGGACTTTGATTGCCAACCTTGCCGGTTGCTTCCTAATCGGGATGTTGCTGGGCGGCGGATCCTCAGAGGAAAACGAGCCGCTGAGGTTGGGCGTTGGTGTTGGCTTTCTTGGCGCGCTGACGACGTTTTCGACTTTTGGTGCCGAGACGATCAAAAATGTTCAGGAGGGCAACTGGGGAATTGCCATCGGCAATGTGTCCGCCAATCTGATTCTTGGATTGGCGTGCGTCGTACTGGGAATCGTGGTTGCCAAGAAGCTGTTCAACTGATAACTATCGTTGCTTCGTTGACCAAAATTCTGTGGCGATTTAGACTCTAGCTACTCAAACCGAGCGTTTATCGATAGTAGCACGGTTGTCCCAGCCGTGTTTTT
>CALJOA010000065.1 GCA_937981585.1 uncultured Pirellulaceae bacterium
GTTGTGCTGCAGGAACCGGAGCTAGCGCCCAAACGGCTCAAAAGTTCCAAAAAGCCAAAATAGCGCTTTCCAGCCAGGCATCGCACGACTCCTGAATCAGACACAAAAAGCAACCAAAACATGTCAACAGAATCAACCAAAACGGAAGTCGGTAGTTACTTTATTTCCAACTACCCGCCGTTTTCAAAATGGAAAGGCGATCATCTCGACGCCGTCCATACTGCGCTGCAAACTCCGCCGGCGGCTGAAACGCCGCTGGGGCTCTACCTGCACATCCCATTCTGTCGAAAGCGTTGCAAGTTCTGCTACTTCAAAGTCTTCACCGATCAAAACGCAAAAGACATCGAAGCCTACGTTTCGGCGCTTTGCCGTGAGATTGAACTGGTCAGCAAGCTGCCTGTGATGGGCGAGCGACCGTTTCGATTTGTCTATTTCGGTGGAGGGACGCCTTCGTTTCTCAGTTCGCGCCAGTTGACTTCGTTGGTCGATCGGTTGCGGGCCAATATCAATTGGGACAAAGCCGAAGAAGTCACGTTCGAGTGTGAGCCGGGAACGCTTCAGGAGAACAAAGTCAAAACGCTTAAGGAGCTGGGCGTCACGCGATTGAGCCTGGGAATCGAGAACTTTACCGATTCGGTATTGGAAGAGAATGGGCGAGCACATCTTTCGAAGGAAGTTTACAAAGCCTGGGACTGGATCAAGGGCGCAGATTTCGACAACGTTAATATCGACTTGATTTCCGGTATGGTTGGCGAGACATGGGACAACTGGAAGTACAACATCAGCGAGGCGATCAAGCTTTCACCGGAATCGATCACGATCTATCAGATGGAGCTTCCCTTTAACACGGTTTACTCCAAAGACATTCTGGGTAATAAAATTGAAACGCCAGTTGCAGACTGGGAAACCAAACGATCATGGCTGAACTACGCCTACGATGAATTCCTTGGCGCGGGCTACAAAATCAGCAGTGCCTACACCGTTGTCAAAGACAATAACAAAGTGAATTTCAGCTACCGGGATAATCTTTGGTCCGGTTCAGACCTGTTGGCAACCGGAATCGCGAGCTTCGGTCACGTTGGTGGTGTCCACTATCAGAACAAAGCCGACATGAAACAGTATCAGACCGATCTTACCGAACATGGAAAACTGCCACTGGGTCGGGCTTACGTTTCGACGCCGCATCAGTTGCTTGTTCGTGAAATGATTCTGCAGCTCAAACGCGGCTATCTCGATGTCGGTTACTTCAAAAAGAAATTCGATGTGGATATTACTCAGCAGTGGAAATCCGAATTTAAACAACATCAAGACGACGGAATGTTGACTGTAACTCCTGATCGCATTGAGCTGACGCGGCAAGGTTTTTTGAATGCTGATGCGCTCTTGCCGCCGTTCTTCGAAGCCGAGAATCAAGGGATTCGTTACACATGATCGACGATGGATCAAATGATGGCTCTATCGATGGCGACGCCTGTGTCGATGACAAACCTGGCAACGTTTTGACGTTCATGATGGGGGAATTCGAAGCGGAGTTCCCTGTCGATCGACTCTATGCAAAGAACCATATGTGGGCTCAGGTGGGCTCCGGTTCTGAATCGCATTCTGATTCTGGCAATGTGAGATTCGGGTTCACTTCCTATGCGGTTCGGCTTCTTCAGGATGTTTACTTTCTGGACTGGTTGATCGATGCGCCTGCCGATCTGAAGCACAGCCAGGAATTCGGCAGCATTGAAAGCAAGAAAGCCGAGAGTGCTTTGTACGCACCTGCCAACGGTCGGCTGATCGAGTTCAATGATCGGTTGATGGAGGATCCCTCGGCGATCAACACCGATAAACATGGCGCTGGCTGGTTGTTCGACATGAAAGTCGATCCAGCGGAGCAATCCGATTTTTTAACGCCAGATCAGTACCTTGAGCTTCTCGACGATGTTTGGGCCAAGACCCAGCGGACGATCAAAGGTCAGTTGAACGACTGATTTAGGCGCGAAAACGGCTGGTGTTGTTACGGCGTTTTTGAAAAAATCACAGCCTCGGAGTGCAATCAAGCTGTGCCAGATCACTCGTCGACTTCGTCCGCGAAATCGTCTTCTTCCAGATGTTCTTCGGGATGGAGGTCGCTCCAGAAACGAAACTTATCCGAGTCTTGCTCGATCTCGCAATTCATGCTGCAAGAAAATTCCTTTTCAATTCGCAGCAGGAAATCGCCGAGCTCTGATTCAGTCGCTTCGTTGTATGTGTAGAACTGACGAACTCCCGCAGAAGTGATCTCACCAACCAACGCCCCTTTGTGATTTCCAACGAAGGTAGTGATCTCGGCTTCGATGGCTTCACAAAACTTCTGCTCCTCATCGGTGGCCAAACCGTTGTCATCGGGTGACTGGAGTTTTAATTCGAACATGACGAACTGGTCAGTGAGCGATTCAATCAAATCGCTGACGCTGGTGTTGCAGAGGATGATTGCAGGTGTTTGATCGTCGATCATGACGTCCCATGATTGCCATTCCTCTTCGTCGTGATCTTGGTCATCAGAATCACTTTCCTCCGTCTTGGCGTCAGAGTTGGCTGATTCATCAAGCGACGTCCACTGAAAGTTTTTACGCCATTGCTGATCCTGAACGAAGAAGCTTTTCAATGCAGTCGTCAAGAGACCGGTGTCGAAATCGTCTTTGAAATTTGTAACCGAAGCCGATTGTGGTTGTTCTTTACCGTCGCAGAACTGAATTTCGGCGCTGTCATCGGCAACGATCCAGTTCAGAAAAGACGTGTCGCTTTCCTGAAGTGAAATGTTGTGATGAAAATCCAAATCATCAAGGTCGCTGAGCGTGACGTTTTCTACAGCAAGTTTTTCGTTGATGATCAGTTTCATAGGTCGCCTGGATGAGTCGCCAAGGTTGTGGGGTTGTCACAAGGTCAAAGCGACTATGGTAGCTAAACCTCTAACGTGAGTGCAGATGAATTTGCGTTAAAAGGCGTTCCAGAATTCACGAACATTTGAGCTGCTTTTTTGCTAGAATCGCTCTAAAGATCAAACTTTATTTTAGCTTCGAATTCCGAGCCGTTTCATGGCCAAACGTCTTTCAGTTGTCGTCTCACAAAGTCCCAGCAAGAATCCGGCAAAACGGAAACTTGAGGAGGATATCGTTGCGGGATTGCTGTTCGAAACTGGTATTGACGTTACGATCGTTCCAAATCTTTACGACATCAAGCCTGATAGCACGGGCATGTTGGCGTTGAAGCAGATCACCGGTAACACGGTTGTGATCTCGTGGCTTTTCGAACGTGCTGCCCACTGGGTTCTAGATCGAAACGAGATTCACGGACATGTGGGTCCGGTTCTATTGCAAAATGAAGACGAGGACGACGAGGAAGATGAGTCCGACGAAACGCCAGATGACAAAGAGCGTGTGATCGACTCTCGGCAGATCCCCAATCGAAAAATTTACTGTTTGGATCTCAAGACGACCAACCGAGCTGATGATTTTATCGATGAGGTCAAACGGATTCATTCCGAGAATGCGGTCCAAGTCGTCGGGCTGAGCGACATTATCAATGCCGCGCCGATGAAACCTAACGGTAACAACCACAGCAATGGAGCCAACGGTTTGCCAGTTCTTTCTGCCGCGGATCGAATGGCTTCGCCGACCAATGATACCGCAATTGCCGCTGATGGTAGTGGCTTGGACCAACCCTCAGTGGTCAATCGGATCGGAGAATCGTCGGGCCGGCGCTGGTATCCTGTGATTGATTACAGTCGCTGCACCAACTGCATGGAATGTATCGACTTTTGTTTGTTTGGCGTTTACGGCGTCGACAATATTGAAACGATTCTGGTCGAACAACCAGACAACTGTCGAAAAGGATGTCCGGCTTGCAGTCGCGTTTGCCCTGAGAACGCAATTATGTTTCCCCAGCACAAAACGCCTGCAATTGCAGGTTCGGCGGACGCCGTCGCCGGGCTCAAGATTGATTTGTCTCAATTGTTTGGTGCACCCGCCGACGGCAAATCGGCGGAAGAGATTGCTGCACTGGAGCGTGATGAGCAGTTGATTGCTGCTGGCCGAGAAGCCGTCGGAATGTCGGTCGGAATGCCTCGTCGCCATGGGAATTCTGATGCCGGTCCCAAAGACGATTTGGATGATCTGGTGGATGAACTCAATGATCTTGATATTTGAGCTAGTTGTTTCTCAGTCGAGTTGAGAAGGAACACTAATCTTCACTAATCGTCACTAAATTGCTGTGATGGAACGAAGGTTTTCAGGTTGGTAGTCGCCTCGGATTGTCGCCGCTCTATCTCACTTCAGTGTTAGTGTTTATTAGTGCTGATTAGTGTTCTTTTGATGCGATCCAACATTCGACGTGACCAAGATAAACCGTCTTGGATGTACAATACGGCTGCGCATCGATATCATCGTTAATCAATAGTCAGGAACTTCGGAGCTTGCAATGAATGCGCTCACGATCAAGAAAGACGGAATTCACTACACTCCGCCTGCTCTTGCGCAGTTTCTGGCTCGGGAGATTGCCAAGGTTCTTGATCCCTCAATTGAAAAACTGAGGGTTCTGGATCCTGCGTGTGGCGACGGTTCTTTGTTGAGCGCGATTCGAAACGAGCTTCGATCTCGTCAAGTTTCGAAATTGGTTGGACTCGACAAAAGCACCATGGCTCTCAAGGCCTGCCAATCGCGATTGCAAAAATCCAAAACGGAGCTGACGCAAGAGAACTTTTTGCGGCAAACAGCAACTGACAACAGCTTCGATGTCGTCATCGCCAATCCGCCCTTCGTAAGAACTCAGGTGCTTGGTGGAAGGCAGTCGCAAGAGTTGTCGAAAAAGTTTGGATTGTCTGGTCGCGTCGATCTCTATCACGCGTTTGCGGCTCAGATCGCCAAAGCGTTAAAGCCCGGTGGAGTGCTGGGCTTGATTACCTCCAATCGTTTCTTGACGACGAAATCTGGAATGTCGATGCGGCAACTGTTGCACGATCAGTTTTCGATTCAATCAATTTTTGATCTGGGTGATACTCGCTTGTTTGGTGCTGCCGTACTGCCAGCGATTGTAGTTGCGATCCGCAAGCCCGATTCAAGCACGGGAAAGACGCAGTTTACGCGGGTCTATTCTGCTTCTTCGAAGACTTCAGCACCATCACAGAAAGAAATTGAAGCTCTGTTGAACTCGATCAGTGAACCAGCGTGCGATGAAAACGAACACTCAAAGTTCAAAATCGAACGGGGGCATTTGGAGCTTTCTGGTCAGACATCATCGGCGTGGGCTTTAAGCAACTCGAAAAATCGAGCTTGGCTCAAAACGCTTCGGTCAAATCAGGTTCACTGTTTTGGCGATCTTGCCAAAATCAAAGTTGGTATCAAAACCACTGCGGATTCGGTTTTCATTACGGACAATTGGAGTTTGCATGGAAGTCGTTGTCCCGAGGCAAAGTTGTTGCAACCTTTGATTACGCATCACTGTGCTGATCGTTGGGCGATTGGTGATCCGCAGAAAACGGTGCTGTATCCGTACGACCTAAACAATCCAAAACGCAGGGTTGTTGATTTAAAGCAGTATCCGAAAACCAGAAAGTACCTTCAGTCGCATCGCGCGCGGCTTGAGGGGCGCAAATATGTCGCCAAATCTGGAAGGGCTTGGTTCGAAATCTGGGTTCCCCACCAACCAGCTGACTGGGTCAAACCGAAAATTGTCTGGCCAGATATTTCGGAGGAGCCAAAGTTCTTTCTCGATTCAAGCGGCTCGATCGTCAATGGAGATTGTTACTGGATAAAACTTAAGGAAGATGTCGATCCTGATTGGCTGTACATGATGTTGGCAGTTGCCAATTCCAAAATCGCGACCCAGTTCTACGATACCGTTTTCCACAACAAGCTGTACGCCAACCGCCGCCGGTTTATGACGCAGTACGTCAAAGAGTTTCCATTGCCGGATAAGAACTCAAAATCCGGGAAACAGATTGTGCGGTGGACAAAGAAGCAGGTTGAAAAGCCGTGCTTGAAGAGAGAAAAGAAATTGGAGTCGCTTGTTGAGCAATCGTTCGGTTTTCCTATTAGCCGTTTGGGCGATAGCCCCGGTTGAGCCGCCATTAACCGTGGCTATCGCCAAAACGGCTGATGTAATGGCTGATGTTGTTAGGGGGTGTTTTGAAAAAGTCACGGCCTCGAGGTGTTAGCGAGGTCAAGTGCCGCTTCGCCCTCGCTAACGCGTCGGGTTACCAATCTTATTCCTCGTTACCAAAGAACCTTTTTGGCAGCCGAATTTGATTCTTCTTGTTCACGACATTGCCCTTAAGTTGTTTGAAGAAGCAAAAGAAGTCGTCGCCGGTTGTCACAACAAGATGGTCAAGCCGGATCTTGTCGCCGACTTTGGTCCCGTAAAAGATCGCATAACGAATGTCGGCGAATCGCAAGCCGGGAAAGCTGTCGATTGGCGCTGTATCCCCTGGCGGGATCAAACCAAGGTCGACCGTGGGGCTGGTTTGCAGTTTTAGTTCCAGCAACTGGTCGGTCACATCCGGGACTTGCCCGTCGTCGACCGCTTTATCCAATCCAAGCTGTTTACTGACAAGCCGATGAAGTTCCCAGCCGCGATTCCGATCCTGATCGGCGCCGGGGTTGTCGATCAGTTGGCCGAGGATCGGTTTGAGACGGACGTAAAGCAAATCAACTGGCAAAAGATTCTGGTAGTACTCCGTTTTGGCTTCGTGGATCGCGAGCATCAATTCAGGCGTATCTACGGCAGAAACCAAACGTGAAGAATCGACTTTGTCGATCGACGAGGCCTGATACTTTTGCGTCAGCGTTCCAGTGGTATCAAGCTTGGCCAGTTGAGCTCCATTGATCACGCGAACGGTTGTCACGATGTCGTCCTTGTTGACTCGGACCAGAACGTAGCGCCGGTTGGCGGACAACTCTTCGTTCCAGATTTGGAGGTTGTTCGATTTCTGAGTGTAGACGTCGAAGTTCTGTCCGGGGAACCGTGGTTTCGATTTCAGAAAGCTCTGGGGGACGGGGTAACCAAGCGCCTGACAGATCGCGGTTTTGACGACTTTAGATCGAGTCCGGATCGGCTGGTCGAGTTTCAAACCGGCCAGTTTCGTGCGAAGCGTTGTTTGAAGTTCATTCGTAGAAAGGAACAAACTGGGATGGTCATCAAGTGAATCGTAGATCGTGAGCCCACGGCTTTTAGGATCGCCAGTTTCAGGTTTCTCGGTTGGTTCCTGATATATAGTCATCACTAGTGATCAACCATCGCGCCGTAGACTTCATAGGCTTGGGCCAGATAGTCTTTGACTTCGTCTGGTTTGATTTTCTTTCCGGGGCGGTAAAAGAACAGGGCTCCGGTTGCGGCTTCGACTGAGATGCCTTTTTTGGTTTCGAAGAATTCCAAAAGTGCCGCATTGAAATACTCACGGATTGCAGTTTCGTTGGAGCTTTTCAATACAAACATCTTCGAAAAAATTGGATGCGTGTCGAAATCAATATCTTGTAAACCAATTGCGCTGCCGATTTTATCCAGCATGTTCTCAGGTCGCATCGTGAAATCGGGGCATTGGATTTCATGGGACTGTAGCGAGACAACCGATTGATTCTGGGTCCGCTGTTGTTTGCCGCGGCCGGTGGTGAACTGATAATCAAAGATCGCGATTTTGACTTCGCCGCTGTCACCCTGGACCACGTTCTTCATTTTTCGGGCGCGGCCTTGAGAGAACAGTTTGAATCCGGCGAACCGCTCCATCAACTGTGAGTCTCCATCGGGATAGCTTTGCAGTCCCATCTCTTGTGCAGCTTCGACGAATCCCTCACGACGTTTTTTGGCCGCATGCATCGAGTACAAGATACTGCCGCCAATGAATATCGCAAAAGCGATGAATACCAGAAGTGCATCCATGAGTTTGTTACCCAATTAAGTTGCCAGTTGGAAAGAACTGCTTCATGAGCCGTATCTTTGAATTCTACCGAAACTACAGCGAGGTTTGGCCGGCAACCTTCGACCCTGAGCTCACTTAATCTGGACCAATTCGGGTTCGGCCTGCGGAGGCTCAGATTCCCTAGGGTTTATCCAGTTTTCGGCTTCGAAGTGTTCGTCGTAAACGCCGTAATCATGATAGGCGATTTTTTTCGCGATTCGATAGGCCCAACTTCTTTCCGGAATCGGTTCAAGATCTGGAGAGTATTGAGATGGATTGGGCTGTGTCGCTCTCAATTCGGCCAGCGCCGTTTTGCGAGCCGTCGAGTCCTTGGCTCCATGCCTGTCAGCGAGTGCTTCGATCAAATCGGGTCGCTCCAACACGATGCAGCCGCGTGTGTGCTGGGCGGCTGTTTTGCGGAAGTCCTTCAGGAACTCCGATTCATTGAAGACTTCATCCAGGGGTCGCTCATCGTGAATTGATTCTTTGGCGAATTGAATGATTGGGCACGGCTCGATGTCACCCCACGGATTGATGTGATGAGTGAACCCGGTTGCGGCCGGACAAAGCGCTTTTCCATCGGCATCATAATATGCGTCTATGACGATAATTGGTTTCTTGCACCGCATGTCAACGACGAACTGCCGAGCGGTGCGTTGCTGCTCAGGCGTGAGCGCCAGTTCGGGAGCCGGATCAGGGCCCATCGGGCGGTAGACGTGAAACCAGGTGTAGAGAACGCCCATCTCGATCAGACGGTCGACCCATTCTTCTCGCAGGAGGTCATCGAAGTTGGTTTGGCAAAGACTGGTGCAAACTCCGGTCATGACCTTGTTGTCGAGGCAGTTTTGCAAGCCCGTCATCGTCGCCGAGAGCACCCCTGCTTTGCCCCGTCGCTCATCGCTGATGATCTCAGTTCCTTCGACACTGATCAGCGGAGTCACGTTGCCGCATTTTCGAAGGCGTTTGGCAACTTCGTCGGTGATGAAGTGCCCGTTGGTGAAGACCTGAAAGTAGACGTCCGGGTGGGCTTCGAGAATCTCGAACAGCTCTTTGTGCATGAACGGTTCGCCACCGAGCAAACCGAAAAACGAGTTGCCCATTTTTTTGGCTGACGTAATCATCCGGTTCATCGCGTCGACGTCGATTTTGTGTTGCTTGGCAGCCACGTCGACCCAGCAACCAGTGCAGCGCAGGTTGCAGGAGTTGATGATCGAGATGTAAAGGTAAGGCGGAAAGAACTGGCCGTTGCGAAGTCGACGTTTGTGTTTTTGAACGCTTCGCCACCCTTTGAATCCCATATTCCATGCGAGCTTCCAGAGCAAACGTTTGTCTGTTTCCAGCAGCATTCGTTTGGCCAATCGCAGGTACATTCTCGACTCCGGGTGAAGGTGCGCCACGGTCAAACCCTCGCGGCGACTCGATAATTGAACGCCGTGTGCAATGTGACAGCGGCAATTCAGACAGTTCAACCTTGAGTATACAAAGCCGATGGCCACAACGCACGTGGCAAATTGTTACCCTGCCCGCCGCCGTTTTTCAGAAGCGTACTTGGCGGCCTGGCGTTGTGCCTCTTCGAATTGCTGGGCTTTGCTCTTGCGGCGGTTCCCCGAGTCCTCATTGGCCAAGGCAAGCTTGCGAGCCGCAACGGAGATGTCGTCGGAGAACATCTCGTCATCTTCGCGGCTGGGCTGAGTGAGTCTGCGGTTACGCTGTAGTGCGTGTCTGAGCTTCCAAGGTTGGAGCGGGCAGGTCGCAAGCTCGGTCGCGATCGTCCAATACCTGCGAAACGTGTTAGAGATTGTACCGATGTGCATGACGTGACGAACGAAAGCTCGATGGGCCGAGGCGCCGTGTGGCACGCGGGATTCGCGCTTCACGGCTGTAGCCGAAGCGACCGACACGAGGCACTCAGGACAGGATTCGCAATCGTACCCCATTGTCCTGAACGACAAACCAAGCTCAAGATCGAGATAATGTTGATCGAGGTTCTCGTCCAACGGTCCAGTCTCTTGAACGAAAACAGCCAACAGGTCGCGGCGATAGAATCCGGCCCACGAAGTCGGACCATACAAATCAAGATTGTCAGGATTGATAGAGCGAACGGATTTGCCGATGCCCTCAAGCTTTCTTCGAAATCCGATCCCACAACCCACACCTGTAGCGACAGCTCGTTTGGGTCGTTTCCGACGGATCAGAACCGGAGCAACACTTCCGACGTCCGGATCGGAGAATGCTTCGATGACCAGTTGGTCCCAGCCTGCGTTGAGTTCCGTTCCCGGTCTGAAAAATCCGACGATGTCGCCTTGGGCGCGTTCGATTCCAGCATTGAAGAGCCGGATGAGTTTGGCCCGTTTGTTGATCGTTACAAACTCGACATTGTCACCGGCCAAGTCGTAGGGATCGCTGTACTTGCCATCATGGGCAACGATGATTTGAGTTCCGGCAGGTCGATGACGGAGCACCGACGCGATTGTGTCTTCGAACAAATTGACGTCTCCCAGAATTGGGAGAATGATCGAGAATGTTTGCATGTTTTGCATCTAAACGACAATCAATGATCATGTGGGGGGAGAAAAGAATTGCATTTCTTCTCTAAATCGGACAATCAGCTTTCGGGAATCGAGAGATAATTGATGAAATTGGTGAGATTGATTGATAGCACTTTAGGAAAAGCCGCTGTCAGCTGAGGTTCTGTGTTGACTACGAGGGCTTGAAGAGCCAACTTGCAACCCGTACAAAATGGTGATGCAGCAATACCTTCAGCTAATCCGCCACATCCTTGATCGAGGCGTCGAGAAAACCGATCGGACTGGAACGGGAACGCGAAGTGTTTTCGGATACCAGATGCGTTTCGACTTGCGCGATTCGTTTCCGCTGGTGACGACCAAGAAGATCCATTTCAAGAGTGTCATTCATGAACTGATCTGGTTTCTCAGCGGTGACACCAATGTCCGGTATCTGCAGGAGAACGGCGTGCGGATCTGGAACGAGTGGGCCGATGAGAATGGTGACCTCGGACCGGTTTACGGTTCTCAGTGGAGGTCATGGAAGGGGGCTGGCGGCGAAACGGTTGATCAGATCTCCAATCTAGTTGAGCAGATCAAAACCAATCCCGATTCCCGGCGCTTGATTGTCAGTGCGTGGAATGTTGCTGAGCTGCCTAAAATGAAGCTCCCGCCATGTCATGCGTTTTTCCAGTTTTACGTTGCTGATGGCGAGCTTTCGTGTCAGCTTTATCAACGTAGTGCTGATGTGTTTCTGGGAGTGCCTTTCAATATCGCTTCCTACGCGGCCCTGACTTTGATGATGGCCCAGGTTACAGGATTGCAGCCGGGCGAGTTTGTCCATACGCTGGGTGACGCCCACTTGTATTCGAACCATCTGGCCCAGGTCGACCTGCAGCTTTCACGAGATCCCAAGCCATTGCCGACCCTGAAACTCAGCCCCGATGTCGATTCCATTTTCGATTTCACATTTGAGGATTTCGTCTTGGATGGATACGAGCCTCATCCGCTTATCAAGGGCGCTGTTGCCGTTTAATAGCTCATGAAGAAACCGAAAAATGCCAATCAGAAGCTGACGATGATCGTCGCGGCTTCGGAAAACGATGTGATCGGTGTTGATGGTGATTTGCCGTGGCGGTTGTCATCCGATTTGAAGCGATTCAAGAAACTGACGATGGGGCACCATATTATCATGGGCCGTAAGACCTACGAATCGATCGGGAGGTTGCTGCCAGGTCGAACTACGGTGATTGTGACTCGGCAGAAAAGCTTCGATGCTCCAGGTGCCAAGGTGGTTCATAGTATCGAGTCGGCCTTGGAGGCGTGTGGTGACGATGCCAACCCGTTCGTTATCGGTGGCGCCGCAATATACGGGCTGGCAACGCCGTTGGTTGACGAGATCCAGTTGACCCGTGTCCACGTTGAGGTCCAAGGCGATACTTATTTGCCCCAAATCGATTGGGAGCAGTGGGAATCAGTCTCTTGCGAGCGTTTTAAACCCGATGGCAAAAACGATTTCGCGTACTCTTTTGAAGTGCATCAGCGGCGATGATTCTGAATCTACCCAATGACGTTTGAGGGCCGGTGGGAGGATTCCCTACCGCTGGCTGGCTCAAATGTCGAGTAAAGGTACATTGCCACTGCGAAACCTGACCGCAACTGCCTGGGAGCCATCAACCTCATTGGTTAGGTTTTAGGGAAAAACCCGGATAATCCCGTCGTCTTTTGCCGAGCGCGACTGATTTGGATTTGTCGGGAAATATCAGGGGCATTACAATTACGTCAATCGAGATCTGCTTTTCGAGAGATCAGGGTGGACATTTTTCACGGGGGCTATATGGAAATCAAAGTTACAGCCAGGCACGGCGAGCTCAGTGATGACATTCAGGAAACGATGAGGGCGAAAGCCGCCAAGCTTCCGAGGTTCTTTGACCGCACGACTGGCATCCAAGTTCTGGCCGATTTGAAACACAGTGACAAACCGAAGGTGGAAATCATTGTATCGGCAGAGGAAACCAGCGACTTTTTTGCGTCCGACACCGGTACCAATGTTATCGTTGCGCTGGACAGTACGATTTCCAAGATAGAACAGCAGCTTAAGAAACATAACGAGAAACTAAAGATTGGCAATCGCAACCGCGACCACAAGATACCCAGCGATACTATCGGCGATGATGACAACTAGTAAACACGGTTGTTGATTTTCGATTAAGTATTGGTCGGTAAAGCCATGTCGTAGCGGCAGTGAGACACAACATAACGAGGAACCTTTTATGAAGTTTTCTGATTTCGTGAAAACGAAAGCGATCAAGGCAGAACTAACGTCTGCGGACAAAGAAGGAGTCGTCCGTGAGTTGGTTACTAGTCTGGTCGAATCAGGTCAGCTTAGTGCCGATGACCACGATGGCATCGTACAAGCGATTTTGAAGCGAGAAGAATTGGGAAGTACTGGAATCGGTCGCGGCATCGCGGTCCCCCACACGAAGCATCCCTCAGTTAAAAAGCCGGTTGGAACCGTTGGAGTCAGCCCCACTGGCGTTGAATTCCAAAGTCTTGACGGAGAGCAAGTTCAACTTTTCTTTATGTTGATCTCGCCGCCTGACCAACCTAACGATCACTTGCGAGCCCTTGAGAATATCTCAAAGCAATTGCAAGACGAAACTTTCTGCCGTTTCCTAAAGCAGTCCAAGACTTCGGCGGATATTCAGCAGATTCTTGAAGAAGCTGATAACAATCAGTTCGTTTCGTAGTCACCGTTGGTGATCATTTTTGTGATTCAACTAAAGCGTAGTTCAAGCAATTCATGTCCAACCTGTTTCGATCTTCAACCGTAACCATCAGCAATCCACAGGGCCTGCACATGCGCCCTGCCTATTTGTTTGCAGAGACGGCGGCGAAGTTCGAAAGCAAGGTTGAACTCATCAAGGAAGATATTCGAATTGACGGGAAAAGTGTCCTGTCCATTCTGACTTTGGGAGCGACTCAAGGGACTCAGGTATCGGTTGAAGCAACCGGTGCCGACGCCCAGGACGCGATCGAAACTTTGGAGGGCCTGTTGAATTCGGGATTTCCCGCTTCAGGCGACTCCAACTAAAAGAGTATCGTGGTCCAAATTTACTGTTCCCGCACTGAGGAAGTTGAACGAGCAATAAGTTGAATTGTTTGCCTTGTTGATACGGTCTTTGTTTGGTTTTTGCCAGATCTGGACCACACTAGTTTGGGCTTCAATTTTCATGATACAGCGGACTCGAATCAAACGCCCACGGGCAATTGTCAAGTTCTTTTCAATGAAGCCTTCTCAGACGAAGGGGTTCATGGGAACCGATCTGCGTCTCTCCGTTTGGACAGCCAAAACACTTTTCAGTTCGGCCAAGCTTGCGCTGCGAGCCTTTGAGAGCGGAACGACAGAATTTTTAACCCGGTTTTTGCGACCGACTTCAAACCGAAGTCGTACAGCCTCGACGCGTGAGCAGTTCTCACCGGCGTTGAAGGTATCGACAGGTGAGCAATTCTCACTTGCGATTGAGCTAATTCAGCAAACACCGACCAACCCCGATGCCAACGTTTGCCAACGGGGTGAAGCAATGAATCATACATCGCGGCGAAGCGCGGAAACTCGATTGCGAGTAGTACGTGACCCTCAACCTCTGTTTTCCGGCACAGGGTCGGATATCGGAAACGCAGAATCCTTCAGCCGCCGAGAAAGAACAAATCAAAATGAAGAAAACAATGCTAGTCAATGCATCGCAAACCGAGGAATGTCGGATTGCGATCATCGAAGACGGGCGGCTTGAAGAGCTGTACGTCGAACGGGCGAGCCAGGACAACTATGTCGGGAACGTCTACAAAGGAAAAATCGTCAATCTCGAACCCAGCATTCAAGCTGTGTTTGTCGATTTTGGCGTTGGACGCAACGGCTTTCTACACATCAGCGATGTTGAACCCCGCTACTTCAAACAAGGCGGCTACGATCCTGATGAGATGATGCGCAAAGAAAAACAAGCCGCCGCGAATAATCCGCGAGCCAGGCGTTTGCCGACCCACGGTGGATTTCGACCTCGCGTCAAGCCGCCGATTCAGGAGATTTTCAAACGTGGTGACGAAGTTCTGGTTCAAGTCATCAAAGAGGGCATTGGAAACAAGGGGCCGACGCTTTCGACCTACATCAGCATTCCCGGGCGCTATCTGGTTCTGATGCCGGCGCTGGGACGTATCGGTGTTTCGCGAAAGATCGAAGACGAAGAAGAACGAAGACGACTCAAGGAATACCTTTACGATCTCAAGCCTCCCAAGGGCCTCGGATTTATCGTTCGCACCGCCGGCGCCGGTCGTTCGCGTAAAGAGCTTTCCCGCGACTTGGCGTATCTATTGCGACTTTGGAAAGTCATCGCCAAACGTGTTCAGACGATTTCAGCTCCAATCGATATCTACGAAGAAAGCGATATGATCATCCGCACGATTCGCGATATCCTGACTTCGGATATCGACACCATCGTGATTGACGATGAAGCGGCGCATGCCAGAGCCAAGGAGTTTCTCAAGCTCGTCATGCCCCGTCATGCCGATAAATTGCAGCTTTACGAAGGCAACGATCCCCTCTTTCATCAGTACCGAATGGAGGGCGAGATCGCCAAGATTCACGCTCGCGAAGTGCCGCTGCCTGATGGTGGCTCGATCGTTATCGATCAAACCGAGGCGCTTGTTGCGATTGACGTTAACAGTGGGAATTTTCGTTCCGAAGACGCCCCCGAAGAAGCCGCTTATCGGCTTAACCTTTCAGCCGCCAAGGAGATCTCACGGCAACTCCGATTGCGTGATCTCGGTGGCGTAATCGTTAACGACTTTATCGACATGCGTCGCGATAAGCATCGTCGGAGCGTTGAGCGAACGTTGCGCGACGCCATGAAGCGCGACCGTGCCCGCACCAAGATTCTTCGAATCAGTCCCTTTGGATTGGTCGAGATGACGCGGCAGCGAATCAAGCCAGGCTTGAAACGCAGTCTCTATTCGGAATGCCCTTGCTGCAACGGACGCGGCAACGTGAAAACTGAGGAAAGCATGGCGTTGGACGTGTTGCGAATGCTGATGTTGGCGACCGAGCAAAAGAACATTCAATCGGCGACCGTTCGGGTCAACGAAAAAGTCTCGGCGTACCTGAACAATCAGAAACGAAAAGAGTTGGCTGAACTGGAAGGGCGAGGGACGCTTGACATTCAGATTCTCGGAAGCGAGACAGTGTTTCCTGAGCACCTAGAACTGGATTGCCGTGACCAATCCGGCAGGACAGTGACGCTACCGGCGATGAAGCTGAGTTAGTTATCTGGTCCCTGAACACAAAAACGCCGGACGTTGCTAACCAACGCCCGGCTGTTTTTTCGTTGGGATTATCGTTTAAACGAATTCCAGAAATTCGAACAACTGATCGACTCTGTTTATCTTGTTGACCAGTCGAACTCGGTCAGCATCTGCACCGGGTCTGAAGTATAGATTCCACGTGGATGCAAAATCTGATTGTGGGTTCTCAGTGCTGGTCGAGTCGGCGAACCTCGCAGTTCGCAGGAACCACCATGCATTGTCTTGTGAGATCTCAAAGAAGCTAATCGGGTCGGGTCGCTCCTGCGTCCAGCCGCTGAGTTGAAGGAACGAATTCCAATACGATCCCTGGGAAGGAATCACGCTGGAGATCGCTTCAGTACTGGCCCAGTTGCGAGCGATCAAGCCCGGGAGCTGAGAAGTTCGCAATTCCTGTGCCGACTCATCCTGTTCGTCCCAATCTCCAAATGTGTAAGTCCGTTCATGCGTCGTTACGAGTTCGAAGGTGCCTGTTTCTGCATTGAGGGCCAGGCTTTGTCTTGGAATCAATTCGTTGGTTGCGATTAGACTGGAATTCGAAAGAGTTGAGTTTTTGACGAACACCAAAGGTTCGTCAGTAATCGTGCCTTTGAGAACGCGAGTCGATTGAGTGCGGTCGTGCAACAATTGCAAGCCGCGATCGACGCCTTCAACTTCTCGATTGGTCCAGAATGAATTTCCGTGTCGGAAATCGAGTCTCGTGTCCGCGTTGGTAACTTCGGCAATGACATCATTGCCAAAGTCAACGAATCGGTTATTGCCCAGGCGGTCGATGATTGTATCGCCACCGGTGACGCCACCAAAGCTCCCATCATTACCGGCTTGGCCGAGCAGAACATCGATTCCCACCTGGCCATAAAGATCGTCGTTTCCGTCACTGCCGAAGATCAGATCGTCGCCGAAACCGCCAAAAAGGGTATCGTCCCCTTCGCCACCGAGGATCAAATCGTTTGCGTTGAGTCCGTAGATGATATCGTTTCCAAATTGGCCAAACAGTTCGTCTTCGCCCTCGCCACCACGGATCAAGTCGTCGCCAGTGTCACCGAAAACGATGTCATTGCCATTATCTCCGCTGATAAAATCGTCACCTTGATTTCCAATCAGCGTATCGTCTCCGTCTTCACCGAAGATCGTATCGTCGTCGGTTCCACCGTAAATCAGGTCGACACCGTTGCCGCCTCGAAGGTCATCGTCGTCCGCGTTACCGAACAGTCTGTCATTCCCCAATCCTCCGTCGATGAAGTCGTCACCGTCGTTTCCGAAAACGCGATCAGCGCCGTCACCGCCGGTCAGGAGATCGTTTCCTCCCTCACCGAAAATCACGTCATCTCCATCGTCACCGTTGATTCGGTCGACTCCGTCTTGACCGATCAACAGGTCGTCACCCGCGCCACCAAGAATGAAGTCATCGTCGGCACCGCCGTGGATCAGGTCTTCGCCATCGTTTCCTTGAAGCGTATCAGCGCCGAGTTCGCCATGAAGTGTGTCATCGCCGAAACCACCGTAGATCTGGTCGTCGCCGTCACCCCCCCAAACTTGATCGTTGCCGTCACCGCCGAGAATGAAATCATCTCCTTCGTGACCCGACAGCATGTCGTCGCCGATTTCGCCACGGATCTCGTCGGCGCCAGCTCCCCCAAAGATTATGTCATCGCCCGGACCGCCATCAATTTCATCGCCATCTGCGTTACCAGAGAGCGTATCATTTCCCCCGCCTCCAAAGATGACGTCGTTTCCATTACCACCGGTAATTATGTCATCGCCGCGACCGCCGAAAATCGAGTCGTTGCCTGCACCACCAGTAACGTTGCTTGGGATGGAGGTGAAGTTCTGGAAAAAGTCGTTGCCGCCGCCAGCCTCGAACCTAACTTCAGAAACTGAGGAGGTCGCGAATGTTTGGTTGGCAACTCCGGTCAATGTAATGGTGACGTTGTCCTCATTTGTGGTAACGGAGTAATCGACCTGCGCGGTTTCGGCGAGATCGTCTCCTTGAATCAGCACCACTCCAGTCAGAGAGTCAAAAGAAATACTGGCCAGCAAATGTCGTGTTTCGAGATTTTGATAATCCAGTTGGCGACCGCTTCGTTGCCGGTCGGCAGACCGAAAATTGCGGTTGGATGGGTATTTTGAAAAGCTGTCAACAAATCGAAGCATGGTTGAGGTATCCCGGGAGAGTCCCTGATTAACAGGAGAAAGCATTTAAAGTCGTTACAAACAAACCGTTGAAATTAGAGGGTCCTGTTATTGCAAACAATACCCTGCAAAACCACGGTTTTTTCCGATTAGCGAGTGGTCATCTTGGACGTCGGGAAGTGCTTCTAGTTCCAGCTAGCGGCTGGAAAATGCTAATAATCGACAAACTTTGCCAAATCCTTTCCCATTAAGTGCCGATCCTGAATGAAAGAGGTCGCGCGATTGATGCGCGAATTGAAAGTCAATCGGCTTGGTGTGTCTCTTATTGAGCCAGTTTTGGAGAAGTGATCATGGACGATCGCAGGTTTTGTCTAACCGAAGTTTCTATTTTGAACAAATCACATCGCCTACTAAAGGCTGCCCGAACTTCAATGTTCGGCGTGGTGATGGTGGCGGTTTTCCTAATGACCGATGCAAGCGCCAATGCTGGTGAATCGTACTGGATCTGGTCTCCCAAAAAGACGGGAATCGATGCAAGCCAAAGTCAGGGCGAGTGTCATTTTCGCAAGAAGTTTACCCTTCTGCGTGCCGAACAGGCGGAGCTGGAAATCGCCGCTGGCGACGAATACGAAATCCACATTAACGGACGTTTGGCTGCACGGGGGCATTCTAGTGGACAGACCGAAAAGTACGATGTCGTTAGTTTTGTCGAGCCCGGCGTAAATTTGGTAGCGGTAAAGGTGCGCCACAACGGTGGAGAGCAAGTCGGCTTGGCAGTTCGTTTGCGCGTCAAAGAGAAGGGTGAGTCGAGATGGCGAAGCCTCAAATCTGATGCGAGCTGGAAAACGCGGATCGCCGGCATCGGTGGTTGGGAGCACGCAACTTACAACGATCTTGGTTGGCTTAGCGCTCAAACGCTTGGACCTGCCTTCGTTAAAGTTTCTCAAGTACAGAACATTCCGACTTCTTTAGCCCAGTCTGAGAATCAACAAGCTGGAAAAGCTGTCAGCGCCGCTGTGCCGGTTTCCCAATCTCAATGGAATGGTGGGAGCTTTGTTGAGTCTCCTGCGCTATCGCAACAGAATGGAATTGTGGGCAGTGAAGCCACGGAGCAGGCTCCACCAAATCCTGATTTGCTGGATCGGAATGAGTTTTCGCCGGTCTACAATCCTGATGTCGCCGAGAATCCAATGTCTGAGCCTGCAGCGGAATTTGTCGCTCAGGTTCCCAATGAGTTTCAGGCATCCAATACTGAGAATGCTGGTTCATCTACTTCAGAGACCGAAGATTTTTCCACTAATGCGTTCACTCAACCGACGGCTCAGCCAGGTTCGCGTTTCGAGATAGACAGCGAATTTCAAGTTGAAGCAGTATTGGGCGCAGAAGAAACCGGCTCATTGATCGCAATGGAGTTTAACGAGTTCGGCAAGCTTCTACTTTCGCGTGAGGGTGGACCACTCTTGATCGCTGATCCAACAAGGCCGATTAATGATGCCCAGCGAGTCCGAGTTTACTGTGACGAAGTCGATTCGTGTCAAGGTATTCTTCCACTCAACGGCGACGTGTTTGTGACTGCCAACGGCCCCAAAGGGCTGGGGCTCTACCGGTTGGCCGATCGAAATCGCGACGGTCTCTTGGAAATTCAAAGTGTACTGCTCGGTTTCACAGGTGAACCTGGCGAACACGGTCCTCACGGAGTGAGGCTTGGACCCGACGGAATGATCTATGTCATTGTTGGAAATGGAAGCCAGGTTCAACAGGTTACCGACGCGACGAGCCCTTACCAAAATTCATACGAGGGTGATTTGATTCCCCGGTACGAAGATCCAGGCGGTCACGCTGTTGGCGTTGAGGCTCCTGGAGGAACGATCGTGCGAGTTTCAGTCGATGGCAAGAAAGTCGAAATGGTCGCCGGTGGAATTCGAAACGCATACGATTTTGCGTTTGATCACAACGGTCAATTGTTTTTCCACGACAGCGATATGGAATCGGATATTGGAACCAGCTGGTATCGTCCGACGAAAGTCTTTCATGTGCCTGAAGGTGCAGAGTTTGGTTGGCGTAGTGGTTCGGCAAAATTCGCCGACCATTTCGTAGATCAAACTCCAGCGGTTTGCGATACTGGCCGCGGTTCACCAACCGGGGCCGTGCTCTATCAGCACTTGCAGTTTCCAGTTCGGTATCAAGACACAATCTTTCTGGCGGATTGGTCTGAAGGACGAATTTTAGCTCTGCGTCAGGAGAAACGCGATTCTGGTTATGTGGCAACAACTGAGACGTTTCTCAAAGGACGGCCGCTCAACGTTTGTGATCTTGCGATTGGCGAAGACGGCGCGCTGTACTTCTGTACTGGAGGCCGCGGTACTTCGGGAGGTGTATACAAAGTCACTTGGAGTGGTGAAATTCCTGAGCAAATGCTCAAGTTCGAATCGGATTTGGCCAAAGCCATACGGCATCCTCAACCAGGCTCCGCCTGGGCTCGTCAAAACATCTCGCAGCTCAAGATCAAGATGGGCAGCGATTGGGGTCCATCAATCATGGGAGTTGCGACTGAAAGGCGGAACTCGGAAAAAATACGACTTCGCGCGATGCAGTTGATGGTGCTTTACGGTCCGGTTCCCACAGAGGAATTCCTTTCGGAAGTGATACTGGATGAGAGTTCAGAGATTCGAGCTCAGGCTGCTCGACTGTGTGGGCTAAAAAAGGGTTCCGGTGCAGAGTCGTTGCTTAAACAGCTTACAGTAGATAGCGATCCTCACGTTCGCCGGGCCGCGTGCGAATCCTACATGCGACGTGGGTCGACTCCGCCAATGGAGACCATCTTGAAAATGCTTTCTTCGCTTGATCGTGTTGAAGCCCTGACAGCTCGGCGTCTGATCGAACGCATTCCGGTTAGCCGTTGGGAGCAGGAGATTTTTACGACAGGAGAAAAACGACTATTCATTCAAGGCTCGATCGCGATGATGACGGCTGAGCCAAGCTTGGAGCGATCGTATCGCGTACTGGCCAAGGCAAGCAAGTTCATGGATGGTTTTATCAATGATCAAGATTTTGTTGATATGCTTCGAGCGATGCAGGTGGCGTTGGTACAGGGGAAAGTCAACGCAACCAAGGTTCCTGGTTTGGTGGAGCGAATTGGAAACGAATTTCCTTCTGGCAATTCGAAAATCAATCGAGAACTGATTCGAATGATGGCTTATCTTCGCGCTGGAGATCTGGATGGCAGAATCGAAGCCTATCTCAGTGACGATGATGTCAGCGTGGAGGATAAAGTTCATCTTGGCCTTTATATGCAGACGATCCGTGACGGTTTAACCCCTGATGCACGGATGGCAATCATTGATAGTCTTGAGTCGGCTGCTGCGGCCCCCGACGTCGGTGGAAGCTACAAGATCTATCTTCAAACAGCAGTCAAACAGCTTTCGGGAGCGATTGGAACCGACGACGTGAAGTATGTGTTTGAGAATGGAGAACGCTGGCCGACTGCAGTGGTCTCAGCTTTCTACAAACTACCCAAGAAACTGGACGAAGAAACGGTTCAGCAAATCATCGACATGGACCAGCGAATGAAAAATGCCAATGAACAAGACCCGGGGATCGCGCAAGTACGATTAGGTGTGATCGCGGTTTTGGCTCAGAGCGGTGACTATGAATCGATGGGCTATCTGCGGAAAATTTGGCAGGAAGAGGAGTCACGGCGCACCGACATTTCGATCGGACTGGCTCAACAACCCGACGGTGCCAACTGGGCATATCTGGTCAGTAGCATCCCAGTCCTGGATGATTTGACAGGAATCGAAGTCCTCGACAAACTTGCCACCGTGCCCCGCCGCCCACAAGAACCACAGCACTTCAACGATGTAATTTCGTTGGGGTATCGCCTGCGTGCTGACGGAGCCGCATCTGTGATCCGGCTCTTGGAGCATTGGACTGGCGAGCAGACTCCTGTTCAATCCAACCAATGGTTGACACGACTCAATTCGTGGCGAGTATGGTATGAAGAAAAGTTTCCTCAGGCCGAAAAGATCGATTTGGCTGTCAGTGAAAAGCCGATCGGGCGATATTCGGTCAACGGTCTTTTGGCCAGTCTTCAAACCAGCGACGGCGGCGACATCAAGCGTGGTCACGAGTTGTTCACCAAAGCACAATGTGCCAGTTGCCACCGGGTTGGAGTGTATGGCGAAAGTGGCGGTCCCGATCTGACCAATCTGGCTCAGCGATTCTCGCTGCGGGAAATTATCGAATCAACGATCAATCCTTCAAAAGTCATCCCAGCTCGTTACGCTTCCAAGATCATTCAAACGATCGACGGCGATCAGTTTTCAGGAATGGCGGTCAAGCAAGCCGACGGGTCATACTTCATCCTTCAAAGCGACGGGAGCCGAATTCGCGTCAAAGCAAACGAAGTTTCTCAGGTCAAAGACAGTCAGGTATCGGCAATGCCGCATGGATTACTGGACGATCTATCGGAGTCGGAAATCAATGATTTGTTCGCTTTCATGATGCAGAAACCAGCAGCCAACGTCGCCGATTCGCAGTTGCCAGTAACAAGCTCTCGACTTGACCAAGGTGGCCTACTGCTTCGGTAAGAGAAACTCTGATTCTGAAAGTCCATTTGGCCACGCGGTGAGCATTTTGGCTCGGGGTACTGAGTGTCTTTTTGTCTGACTTTGTTCAACTCGGAGACGTCGGGTGACACTACTTTCAATATTCTCATTTCTCGGAGCCGGCGTAGCCATTTTTGCATACTGGTCGGCTGGGGTAGCGAGGTCTTACGATACTTCAGATCCTCACTGGCCCGGTTTGCGATACTCTGACCAGTTGCGCGCCCGGCATGGCGACGAGAAAGCCAAATCACTGGCGATCGCTCGAGCTATGATGCTGTTTTGGTTCTCGGCGATCTTCGCGTTGGTGACCGCAGCGATTGCGGTTTGGCAAATCTACTGGCAGGCAAACTGAGGATCTCTCAAAGCGATGGTAGAAAAAGGATCGACAAGACATTTCAGTTTGAATCGCTGGACGAGCCGTGGAATTTGGCTCAAAATACGCCTTTGAATTTGCGCTCCAAACACTCGAAGAAACTTATGCCTAACGATTCGATTCAAGATTCGATTCAATCTGCCGATAGTGGAACGACGGTGGGAGAGCTTCGCGAAACCGTTCGACAGTTCGTTCAAGAGCGCGACTGGAAACAGTTTCATTCTCCAAAGAATTTGAGTATGGCATTGGCGATCGAAGCGGCTGAGTTGATGGAGCATTTTCAGTGGATCTCGCCAGAAGAATCCCGCAATGTCGATGAATCAGCTAGGCACGAAGTTGGCGAAGAGCTTGCCGACGTTCTGTGCTATGCACTGGCGATCGCCAACGAAATGGAGATCGACATCGCATCCACGTTGCAATCTAAAATGGTCAAGAATCGCAACAAGTATCCCGTCGATCAGTTTCGAGGCCGATTCGGTGCTGCCGATACCCGTCCGGTCTCGGATTGAAGCGACGTTGCTAAAGTAGCTCGGCTCTCCGAGCCAAGAGCAGAAATGACTTCACTGCTAGGTGAGGCTGTGATTTTATTAGCCGTTTTGGCGTTAGCCACGGTTGAAAAATGTAAAAACATAAACACGGCTGGGACAGCCGTGCTACTATCGATGAACGCTCAGCTTGAGTGGCTGGTAACCCACTCGCTTGCGCTTCGAGCTCGTACTTAATCTCGTTGGACTGGTGCCCAACTACAGTTCGGCTTCGCTGCGAAACACATCGGTGTCGAGTTCGCCTTCCCATTTGGCGACTGCACACGCGACCGCAATGTCGCCAGATACATTGGTGGCGGTTCGCATCATGTCGAGCAGACGATCAAACGGAAAAATAAAAGCAATTACCAGCAGCGTTTGTTCTTCATCGATTCCGACCACATCCAGCACGGTCGCCGCCAGCAGCAACCCAGCCGAAGGGATACCGGCGGCTCCGATCGAAACCAAAGTCGCCATCACTGCTACGAGCAAGTATTGCGTCATCGTGACATCGATTCCGGCGGCTTGCGCAGCAAACAGAGCGACCAATCCGAGATAGATGGCGGTTCCGTCCATGTTGATCGTTGCACCTAGTGGCAACACCGAACCAGCAACGGACTTGTCGACGCCGAGGTTCTTTTGAGCACATGAAATTGAAACAGGAAGTGTTGCACTTGATGAAGCCGTCGAGAAGGCGACGCCCTGGGCATCGGCGATTCCGCGAAAGAACTGCTTCATTGGTAAATTTAAAACCACTCGGATGATTAACAAGCCGTACACAAAGATGATTTGGAGAAGACAAGTCGCATAAAGTGCAATGGCAAGCCACATCAGATTGCTCAGCACTTCGAACCCGCGCGTCGCCATCACCCAGGCCATCAGGGCAAGGACCCCAAAGGGTGCCAGTTCCATCACCAGCATCGTGATTTTCATGACGACCTCGGCCGCGGCGTCAAAGAAAGCCCGAACAGGATCGGCGGGTTTTCCGGCGACCAAAATTCCGATCCCGATCAGAATCGAAAAGAAGATCATCGGAAGGACTGCGCCTTCGGACATTGCCTCAACCGGATTTTCAGGAATGATCTCCAGCATTCGATCGGCAAAGTCTTTTTCGCGCGCGGTTTCGATTTTCTCTTTGACCTTGCCGACGTTATCGTCCAGAGCGGCGTCGTACGTCACACCGGCGCCGGGCTGAAGCGCGGTGCCCATCGCCAGTCCCATCGAAACAGCAAAGAAGGTCGTCAGGAAATACAGACAGATCGTTCGCAGTCCCAGCGACCCCAGTTTTTTCGGATCACCCATTGCAGTAACACCCGCGACCAAGGTGGTCACGATCAGCGGTACGATTAACATCTTGATCAGGCGAACGAAGGCGTCGCCCCAAGGCAAGATCCAGGTGTCTCCAATTTCGGCGGCTTGCTCAACTCCCAGTCCTTCGCGCAGGCCCAGGCCAATTGCGACTCCGAGTACCAGTCCGATCAGGACTCGTTTCCAAAGCGTGATAGATTGCCAAGTTTTGAACATAGCTTTTTGGGGTTTCTACCTGGCAACGTCGATTCTGGTTATCAGATCAACGAGAACCGCAACAACCTTTTGCTTGTTGATCACGAATCCTTTGCGTTCTGGTTGGGTTGGAACTTCGATGAATGCGAGGCAGACATCGCCACGGTAAAACGGGTCTCTTGATTCATCGGGATTCAAGCAGACGCTTATTGCTGGTTCGGTTCGCGAGAGCTCGAGAACGTCGTGTCGAACGGAAACTTCGAGCTCGGTCACGTGGCCGTAAAATGGAACGATACGCCCGGCTTTTTTCAAGTCGGTCGCGGCAAGCTGATTCATCAGTTCAACAGATGCTTTGTCCGGTTTGTTCACTCCAGCGGCGATCGAGGTTTTGATTTGCTTGACCTGTGCCTGAATTTCGGTGGTTAGATCGGGATCAGTTTTTTGATTGGCTTTGATGAATTTGATCGCGGTGGCAAATTGCTCAGCAAACGTTTGTAAGTTTTCGTATTCGGTTTTGTCGGTCGCAATCCAATTGAATTTTTGGCAAGCTGTTGCCAGTCGATTCATTTCAACGCTGGTTTGCCGGATCGGATGATCGACGCCAACGGCAACTTGATCAGACTCGCCGGCCACACCGCCGGATTGCTGCATGCTGCGTAGCGGTTGAGGGTCGTCTTTGGCATCTGCAAGCAGCGTCTTGAGGTTATGAACCGAAACATAGTGGGCGTTGTTCTCTACGTTGAAAACGTGGATTGCTTCGAGTGTTCCGTCGATTCGAGCCAGCGGCTCGCCGGGCAACGGTTCTCGCTGGTCAGGGCAAACGATCCATGGAAGCGTGTTTGAAACCAGGTCTTTGGATTTCGCAACCGACTTGCTGGCTGTCGAGAGGTCGTCGAATTTTCCCGAGATCGCGATTTTCGATTCATTGCAACTGTAAACATTTTTGGGCGTCGGTGGTGAACATTGGATCATGAAATCGCCTTCGATGACAAAGTCTTTGTCCGTGATAGCGATGTTTGCAAAACTAACAATGAAACGGCGGTTGATGGATAACACCGCAAGATCCTGCGCGGGATCGGAGGTGATTATTCCCCGAACTGAGTCGGTCAAATTTGGAGGTAGGTAATACTGGTCGATTTTCTCATAGCCGGAACTCACGTCGATTTTCAACGCGCCTTTGATTGCTGAGTAGCTGGTCAGAATCCAGCCACGCGAATCGACGATGGTTCCGATGGCTTCGTGTGTGCCGCGTGCGTCGTGGACGGTCAGTTTGACCAAGTGCGGATGAATCAGATCCCAGCATTCCGCGACCTTTTTGGCATCGTGAAAGAAAAGTTCTTGCGGAGGCAGCTCTTCATGTCGAATTTGTTTTTCTTGCTTTGCGGGTACCTGTTTGCTGGCGGCTTCCTGTTTCTCTGGAGGTTCCTGCTCGGGATCCCTTTGGCTGGTTGTTGGAGATTTTCCAAGAGTGTCAGGGTTGGTGTCGTTCTGTTCGATCGCCTCTGTGTTTTGATTAGTAGCAGCAGCGATAGTTTCGGACTCCCCTTTTTTGCGATTGGCCTGTTGTTGCAGACGCATTACCAGCAACCCAGCGAGGATCCCTACGATCGTCGCCAAGCCGACAATGGTGGCGATGCCACGGATCATCTTTTGTTTTTTACGCTTTTGTCTGGCGGCGGCATTCGCAATCGCGGAAGGCTTTCCGGTTCTTACCGTTGCTTGATTTACGATTTCGATGGGCTGCTCCGCCGAGGGCGCGATTGGTTTTGCCAACGGCAGTGCTTTGGGCATTGGAGCAGGAGTTCTATCCATTGCCGCTGGAACTCGAAAGCTGCGGGAGCAGACGGGACATTGGACTTTGTTTGACGCAGATGATTCCCTAGTGAATGTGAATCGTTGCTCACACACGGGACATTCAAATTGAAATTCCATTGAAAAGTACGCCTCTACCCTCGATCAATGAATCTTAATTTTAGACCAACGTGTGCCAAAAATGAAGGCAAGTAGCCAATGCGCCTAGCCAATGCGCCTAAGCCTTGATGGTGAGCTTAGGTTTCTTGCGTTTGGGATAACACTCCCGGCAGATCTGGCATTTGGTTCCGTCGCAGCCTCGGGCGGAGCAATACTCTCGTCCATAAAAGATGATTTGGAGGTGAAGCTTGTTCCATGTTTCCGACGGGAACAGTTTCTTGAGATCGGCTTCGGTTTGTTTGACATTTTTGCCGTTGGTCAGCCCCCACCGTTGAGCCAGGCGATGAATGTGCGTATCGACGGGGAACGCGGGGACGCCGAAGGCCTGCGCCATGACGACGCTTGCGGTCTTGTGCCCTACTCCGGGAAGCGATTCCAAGTCGTCCAAGTTCTGCGGAACTTTGCCATCAAATTGTTTGATGATAATTTTTGAAAGCTCGGAGATCGCTTTGGATTTCCGCGGTGAAAGTCCACACGGCCGGATGATCTCCAGGATTTTGGCAACTGGGACCTTGGCCATCTTTTGTGGTGTGGAGGCTAAGCGAAACAAAGCCGGTGTGACTTCGTTGACTTTTTTGTCGGTGCATTGTGCGCTCAGGAGAACTGCAACGAGCAGCGTGAACTCATTGGTATGGTCCAGCGGAATCGGCGGATCGGGGTACAGCTCGGTCAGCCGATGAAGCACCAATTCGGCTCGCTCAGATTTTTTCATTGGCGGTTATTCTTTGTCGCTTTCACCATCCTGTTTGTCGGCTTTGTCCACTTTGGCATCACCGGCGTTCTGCTTAGCTTCTTTTTCTGGAGCTTCCTTGTCGGCCTTTTTCTTGGCGTCTGCGGCAGCTTTTTCTTCTTCCATCTTCTTTTCTCGCTCAGCCTTCTCGGCGGCGGCCTTTTCAGCTTTCGCTTTTTCGGCTGCAGCATCCTCGGCCGCCTCGTCGACGCCTACCTTGTTGGGACGGTAGCGATGATCACGTTTACGAATCACTTCGGCCGAAACAATTTTGTCTTTAGTGACTCCAGGCAATTCAACATCACGGCCATCGGGACCGGTGGTGTGAGTTCGCGCGAGCAGCTCCAGAGTCCTTGATCCCTCGATGACGCGACCGAAGCAGGTATGTTTCCCATCGAGAAAACCAGTTCGTTGCAGAGTCAAAAACAATTGCGAGCCGCCGGTGTCTTTGCCGCGATGGGCCATGCTTAACGAGCCAGTAAAGTGCTGGCGAGTGTCTGGTTTGTAACACTCACATTCGATTTCGTAACCCGGCCCCTTGCCGCCGATTTGTTCGCCATTTTCGTCCAGCTCAAAACCGCCCGTCTGTGCCATGAAGTCTTCGATGACTCGGTGAAAAAGCTTGTTTGAATACCATCCCGATTTGACAAGGCTGATAAAGTTGCCGACTGTTTCGGGAGCTTCGTTTTCAAACAATTCGAGGACGATATCGCCCTGAGTCGTTTTGAATTTCACGCGGGGAAGATCGTTCTTGATCGCTTCGGTTTGCCGAATGATCAGTTCATCGAAAATCTCACGGGCAGCAATGGAAAGTCGATCTGATTTGGATGCGATTTCGAAATACTGGGAGTTAATGCCACTTTTGATTAGTTCATCGCCGGCGCTGAGGACTTTGGCGTCGCGACCATTTTGCGCGTCGTTGAGCAAGATGCCCATCAGAGTGCGAACGCATTCCTGATTGGTGGGCTCGGTTTTCAGTTTTGCGTAGGCGGCTGATTCAAGTTTCTCGATCAGCGTTTCAGCTTCGCCAATGAGACCGGAGTACTCTTTCTGAATCTTTTCGAGGTCTGCGCCTTCGACATCCAGCTCGGCTTCTTTTTCACCAAGCTTCGTTTCGAGCGTCTGCCATTGTTTCTTTAGATCTTCAAACGTGGCGTCCTGTGCCATCGCGCTACCAGCCACCATGAATCCGAACGTTGCAATCAAAAGCCACTGGTTTAGCCATCGGGTTGGCGCCCTGAAACAATGTGTCAAACCAAATCGCATGGGTCTCTCCGCAGTCTTTGAAAAATGTCTTGGAATCTTTGAGACGGTTTGTCTCGATCATTGGCTTGTCCAAAACTGTTGAACTCGAGCTTCCAGACAAGCCTAGCATGAGCCCAAAAGTGTATTCGATTTTTGATTTGAGTTTTAGAGTCGCACCGAAGTTTTTGCTCAAGCGACAGGGGCTCGTAGGTTTCCAAAGAGAAATTGCAAGGATAGAGAAATTTGCGCTTCTGCGGAGTAGGAATTGCGCTGACCATTTGGAGTGACTGCTTTCGCTGGTCGACTTTTCAGGTAGTCAGCAGAACCGGTTCCAATTCATGCTCTGCCAGTTAACCGCCGGACTAATTGTCGGTTAGAAGGTTGAGCGGGAGGCAGAACATTTCCCGATGCATGGGAGTGTTTGTCGCGTTGGAGAGACGAATTGTTGAGTTTGAGAAAACCGTCGGCTGAGCAATGTTCCGTGCTTCTCAAGCGTGCGAGATCGGGCGAGCTTATCTACTTCTGCCAAGGTTGTATCGAACGAGGGGACACTCCCAGAGGATTTGATCGAGATAGTGCACGTTGCTATTTGGGTAGTGGGCAGTTGGCATGGGACGCGGCGGTGGATTCCTTTAACCAGTGGCAGTTCATGCCTGCGAGCGTTGTCGAGGTCGTTAAGCCAGATGCGATCGCGCCGGGTGAGGTAGTCGGTGTGTTGTTTCGAGGCTTGGGCGTTTGGGCATTCAATCCGGCTCGGATCATCGAAATCCATGATTCTTCTGAGCAATCCAAACGAGCCTTTGGATTTACCTACGGTACGGTTGTAGGTCATGTCGAGCAGGGTGAGGAGCGGTTTTTGTTGGAGTGGGATCTTGCGACCGACGAAGTCTGGTACCGCTTGGATGCCGTTTCGCGTCCCAAGCATTTCCTGGCGTGGGTGGCGTATGGATACGCCCGCAGAATGCAAGCCAAGTTTCGCCACGAATCTTGTGCCTCGATGCTTGAGGCGACCGAGAAATATATCGCTCGCACTGCAACTTTTCACAAGCTTGAGTCACTTTGACTCAAGGTCCAGTCGCTCGATCGGAACATTGGGCAGGACAATCTTATTGTTTCGACGATGGGTCTAAAACCCTCGCCTTCAGGCGACCCCCTCGGGATTTTGTTATGCTGATCTGATGGAAAACTATCGGACAGGTTCGCATACGCGTTATAGCATAGAGTACCACTTCGTCTGGATAACGAA
>CALJOA010000066.1 GCA_937981585.1 uncultured Pirellulaceae bacterium
GTTCGACTGTGGTTCACTTCGTCCGTGGGACAGCTACTTCTGGTTTTACGAGATGTTCGGAACGCCTGAGAAGAATGTGGTCCGCCCCGAGCTATTTGACACGACCAAAAAGTTCAACAAGTTAAATTTCTTTGGCGAGATCAAGGGCGAGAACGAGATTCGAATTGAGCCACTCTCGATGGCGATTAAAAACGATTCGACTGTTTGGCTTTCACCCGAATACGTCGATTTCTCGAAACGATTCGTGATTGTGGGACGCGGTTCGTTCAAAGGACAGATTTTTCCGTCACGCGAGGTGATTCTCAATGATGTCCGCCGGCGAGCTGACCGCGAACATCCGTTCTGGGGCAGGGTCGATCACATCGGTGGGGCTTGGAAAGCCAAGCTACCGGTGGTGATTCCAGACCAGTAGGCTACGTCGGGAGTTCCGTGACAAGCAATTCTCCCTCACCAATATCACGTCCACATTCCAAGTACCGCCATCAACTTGGAATCAGTAGAGAGTTAAAAATCTAACCAAAATCACTATCGCTGAGAGCCTGGTTTTGGCTCAACCTTGTTGACGACCTCAGTCTTTAACTTTTTTTTTAACACAGCACCTGAAATTCGCCAGCCATCGGTCTCAGTCTCGAGGAACCAACCCATCGGACCAAAGAACGGAGCGATGCTCTTGTCAAAGTCCGCAGGCAACTTAGAACCGTCAAGCTTTTGCTCGCGCACGATGTCCCCGTCAGCTTTCTTACCTGCTTTGGCGGCTTCTTCGGCAGCCTGCTTTTTGAAGATCTGATTGACGATCTTGCCAAGGATGGTCTGGGATTTTCCCATCTCACCACGCCGAAGCAACTCGTAGTTCGTCTCAAGCGACTTGTCCGTCCGACCGAACTGACGCCAGCTGATCTTGCCAGGGTCAGTCAGCTTCGCCAACGCGGCCTGGACCTCAATGTAGTCCTCGGATTTGGCAAGCTTGGATTCCTTTTGACTTAGAATCCTCTTGAGGTAGTTCTTGTTGTTGGCGACAAGCAAATGGCCTTTGCTGACCACAAAATATCGTTCTTCGAACAAAGAGAATTGAGCCTCTTCCGCTTCTTCGTCATCGACATCATCTTCATCGGGAAAGTCAAATGGACTTGGCCCGGGATCGTCCGGGTCAGACTTGCTCTCTTCTTCAGCTTCAACCTTGATCGCCTTTACTCCGCCAAGTGTAATCTCCTCACCGCCGGTCGCTCGCTTGAGGCTTTGAAAAACAAAATCTGGCTCGGCCTTCAACGGAAATCCCAGCACGATACATTCGCTGGCTTCATTGATCGGGTCAAGGGTTTCCGACACAATCGTGAAACGGTTGTCTACCAGCCCCACGAGCTTCTCAATATCCAGCTGCATGTCTGGGTCAATTTTGAAGTCGTTGAGCAAACGCTTGAAGCTTCCCTCTTCGCCCACAAATGCATCGTAGATGTGGCCGACGCTGCCCAGTGCCTTGGTCATCTCCCAGTTGCCGGTCAGGTATCCAGCACAATCACTGGAAATCCAAGCAGGTGGGGTGAGCGGTTTTCCCTCAACAGGACTCAAGTCAAACAGATCAAACATACGCTTGGCATTTTTAACGTTGTTGCTTCGCGGAGCGTACGAGAAAGTCCTGTGCAAAATCTCATGCTCGCCAGTCGCCAGACCAATGTTTCCACCGACAGCTTTGACAGCTCCCATCCCCTGATCTTTCAAAATCGTCGCCCAATCATCGCGTTTAGTCCGAGCGCCACGCTTTTCATTCTCCAGCGCCTGAGCCAGTTGAAGGTAGCCGAATGGATCAATGTGCCAGCGAAGCTGAGACTTGTATTTGTCCAGCGACGTTCGACGCATGATCTCGACGAACGCTCCTTGGGAAACCAACGTACCCTCACGGGCAACGTCGCCGGGCGCCGCCAAACGTCGTAGCACATCACGAAAAATTAGCTCGTTGTCGCAAACCAACAACCAGGAACTGTCCTTTGACGGCCGTACGATCGCTTGATAGTTCGACTGATTGTTGCGTAGCCGTTTTCGCTTGAGCGTCGAAACAGTGACGTCAACACCATTGATAACCTTCTGTTCCTGCTTGGCACCATTTTCGATCAACCCTTTGTTGATCTTGGCTTGAAGCGCCTTGGCTTCTTTGGTTGTTTTGGAGACATCGATCAGCAGGACAATTCCATGCGAACCCTTCACCGCGCCACCAGCGACTTGAGGCAACACACCGGCCAGACAAATTTCGCCAGTCTGGACACCGTTGATGTCGTCCAGATCCAAGCCGAGCCGAACGTTCTGCTCTTTCATCCACGCTTTTACTTGATCACGCAAACCATCGACGAAAGGTTTGATTGAGGGGTCTTTTGCCAAAACGCCAAACTGAGTCGCGTCGAACTGGGCCTGAAGCTCTTTGGCGTCGGGTACTGAGACCCAAAGTTTCGTCGATGCAGGCAGCACGTATTCGCTGCGGATTTTCTTGGGAACCTTCTCCTGCAGCTCCTGGTCTTTCTCGCCAACCTCAACGATTTGAGGAACCACGACTGCTGGCTCCTGGGCCAACGAAAAAGTCAAAGCTGCAAAGCAGAAGCTGAGGCTCAAGAAAGCTACGGAAACCCGTCTAACCACAAAATTCTCCATCGGAATTTATCTTAAGCGATGTTCTATCTACTAACCTGATGGTGGTCGAAAACCATCACTTCGTGTCGCACTGATCTATTATCGGCCATATTTGGTTATTCAAAGACTCCAAATCAGCTGATCGATACAGCTTTGCCCCTCGGATTAACCGCTCTAATGGTACTGCTATTTGCGATTTAACGCAAAGCGATGCAGATCACAAAGTGCAGCTTCCATGATAATGATGGAAGAAATCTAGGCTTACAGACCGTCGACATCGATGTCGATCACTTCGCCGTTGGATAATCTCATCGACGCCGAGATTATCATTTCGCTTCCATCGTCAAGGGTTTCGGATTCTATCGTCATTTCGGCATTGCCGATCGTCCCTTCAACATCGTAGACAAACGTATTGTCGCCGTCGGCAGCCACGCTCTTGGTGAAATTCGTTTCGAACTTTTGAATTTCCCCAACATGCTGGCGAACCTCGCGAGTTTCTCGCAACTCATTCTTGAGGTCTTCTGCGACTATCCCCATCCCGAAAATGGCCAGCCCGACAAAACCGCCACAGCAAAGCATCATCATTAGCATTCCAACTCCGCCAATTCCCAAAATCCACTTCCAGGAATTACTTAGGGATTTTTGGGGCGAGCGGGCAGGAGTTTGGAACTGTCTGTTTTGAAATTGCGGGTTCTTGAATGGACTGTCGGACATTCGTCTTTCTTCTCAAACTGGCTTTAAGTACTGATTCGATCCGGAAAGACCAAGAGTAGTACGAGTTATGAATTGTAGGAAGCAAAGTTGCCACTGATTGCCACTGAGTAAGGCTATCGCTTTTGGGCCCCGCGGAGTAGTTTAACGATTCGGATTTTCCGATCAATTCAGCCCGTCACATTATCAACCGCTCGCCGTAAAGTATGATCCCAAATATCCTTGCTCAGCGTTATGCTTCTGAACAAATGAAGTCCATTTGGTCCGCCCAAGGTCGAGTGATCCTTGAGCGCGAGCTTTGGATTTCGGTCATGAAAGCCCAGCAGAAGCTGGGGCTGGACATTCCTGACGCGGCCATCGAAGCTTATGAATCAGTCGTCTCGCAAGTCGATTTGGATTCGATCATGAAGCGAGAACGCATCACCCGCCACGACGTCAAAGCCAGAATTGAAGAGTTTTGTGAGCTTGCCGGCCACGAGCACATCCACAAAGGGATGACGTCTCGTGATTTGACCGAGAACGTCGAACAGCTTCAAGTTTACCGGTCGCTGGAATTGGTCCGCGACCGCACCGTTTCGACCCTCGCCGGAATCAGCACACGAGCCCAACAGTGGCATGACCTGTTCATCACCGCCCGAACTCACAATGTCGCCGCTCAACCAACGACATTTGGAAAACGTCTGGCCATGTTTGGTGAGGAATTACTGACGAGCTTAAGGTCGCTTGAATCGCTGTTGCAGAGCTATCCCGTTCGCGGACTCAAGGGAGCCGTCGGGACACAAATGGATCAACTGAGCTTGTTCGAAGGCGACGTTGAAAAAGTCATCGAGCTCGAGAAATTGGTAGTTGCCAACCTCGGCATCCCTGAGACTTTTGAAAACGTGGGCCAAGTCTACCCGCGCAGTCTCGATCTTCGCACCGTTAGCGTACTAACTGAACTGGCGAGCGGCCCCAGTTCGATGTGTCGGACGCTTCGTTTGATGGCGGGACATGAATCGGCCAGCGAGGGTTTCGCAAAAGGCCAAACCGGTTCCAGTGCGATGCCTCACAAGATGAATTCGCGGTCAAGCGAACGGGTCAACGGTTTCCACACAATTCTCAAAGGCTATCAAACGATGGCCGCCGGATTGGCCGGTGACCAGTGGAACGAAGGCGATGTTTCGTGTTCAGTCGTGCGACGAGTGATGCTGCCCGATGCGTTTTTCGCGATCGACGGTTTGTTTGAAACCTTCTTGACGATTCTAGGACAAATGGACGCCTATCCAGCGGTCATTGAATCGGAAAACAATCACTACCTTCCATTTCTTTTGACCACCACGATCATGATGGAAGCCGTCAAGGCGGGCGTAGGTCGCGAGACGGCGCACCACGCGATCAAAGAACACGCCGTCGCTACGGTCAACGATCTGCGCAATGGCGTCGTTTCAGAGAACGATTTGATTACGCGACTCAGTCAAGACGATCGGCTGTCACTTGATGCTAAACAGCTTGAGTCAATTCTTGCACAAGGGAAAAGCAACGTTGGCGCTGCATCCGCCCAAATTGCTCAGTTTGTTGCCAACGTAAGCCAATACGAAAAAGCGTTTCCCGAAGCAGCCAACTATAAGCCTGGTGTGATTCTGTAAGAGCGAAAGTTTGCTCTTGGACACGGGCGTCGGTAGGCGCCCTCCAATCCAATACTAAATCAGATCGACTTTGCGCCGCACGCGGCGTCGACCTTTGCGGCAATCCTGACAGACCCCCGAAATGATCAATCGGTGAGAGCGGACTTGAAACTGATGCGAATTGGCGACTTCATCGCGGAGCTTCAGCAACTCCTCACTCTGAAACTCAATTAGCTTTTCACACTTGATACAGTAAAGATGATCATGCTGTGGATAGCCGTAGTCATGTTCGTAGACGCTTCGCCCATCAAGAACAAACTTTCTCAATAGCCCCGCGTCGACGAACTCGCCCAAGGTACGATAAACCGTCGGACGGCTGACATGGCCTGGCTCTCCCTTGGCTGGCAGCCTTTCCAACAACTGTTCGGCGTCAAAGTGATCATGCTGTTTGAAAACGCAATCCAGGACCGACCGACGCTGCTCGGTGTTCCGCATGGAACGGCTTTGCAGATAATCGTTGAAACGCTGCTGGGGCGTCAAAGCGACTTTGACGGGCTCAAGGAGGTCGGGGTTGGGTTCAGATGGAATCGACATGAATGTCTTATTGAGAAACTACGAATTAAAGATCGGGAAATCGTCTAAAATTCGACGACTGAGTCTCAATAAGATTCTACAACCGGGAAACTGAACTGCAAGAAGTTTTGCGAAGCTATGTTTGCAACTAGCCAACAAGTCCACGAAGGCACGTTAGATCGACATCGGGGCGAGTAATAACCGTGGCGATATCGCTATTCACTTTAGCGGAACGGCGCAAGCCGTCCGGTTGAGCTTCTGTCTGGTGGTAGGTTCTTGTGGTGGGCTGAGGTGGGATAGGCTTCCAGAGCTTCCAGCCTGTCATTTTCCCTTGATGCCCTGACAGGCAAGATGCCTAATCCCACCTACGGTTGTTCCTGGAAAACCGAAGCAATACTTGGGTGAATCGTTTGTTTCGCAACGCCCAAATTCTTACGAATCCGGCTACGCACTGCGTAGATAACTACGCCTGCGAAACGGTACGCCCGCGAAACGCTACGCCTGCGAAACGACACTTCGGTCGATGCTGGACTTACTTGATCCAGTAGTCCTTTTAAACTTACCTCGTATGATGCGTCCCAACCGATGGACCGTTCGTGAAGGCGAGCACAGCGACGAAAATGCAAGCCGCGAATAGCCACGCAATTTTCTCCCCCCAAAAATCTCCGCCGTCGCAAGCCGGTACTGGGTCATCGCAAAAATGTGCAGACGTTCCGGCCAGCGTACCCACATCGCCTGACTGTCTTTGTATTCCAAAAACTCTTCGTAAGAGATCTGGTCGCGATTCGATTGTCGCCGCTCGGCTCGCTCGATCGCGTAACCGATATTGCGATACATTCGGACCATCGACTGGCCGTTGAGGCTGCCCGAGTGAACCCGATAGTGCAGCATTAAGTCAGGCAGGTTCGCCAGACGGGAGATTTCGCCCATCCTGAGCATCATGTCCCAATCATCGACCAGCCGGAACTTCCAATATCCACCCAACTCCTTGAGAATCTTGGTGCGAATCATCAGAACGCCATGAGCCAACCCATGATGACCGGTCATCAGTGCTTCGAAAATGTCGTCGTGCGTTTCAGGCAAGTTTAGACTTTTGCCAACACCTTGATCGCCAACTGGAGCGACTTGGGCTCCGACGATCCCGACTTCTGGGTGAGCAGACATGAACTCAAGCTGCTTTTCAAGCCGATTGGAAATCGAGATGTCGTCGGCATCCATTCGCGCGACCAATTCAGTCTGCACGTGTTTGAGGCCGTGATTGGCCGCGTCGGCAGTCCCACCGTTCTCCTGGCGAATAACCTTGATGCGAGGGTCATCGAGTGATGCCAAATAATCCGCAGTACCATCGGTCGAACCATCGTCGACGATGATGAAGTCAAAATCCTTGAGTGTTTGATTCAGAACCGACTCAACAGACTTTGCCAAATACGGCATGCCGTTGTAGACGGTCATCAAGACACTGACTTGGAGATCGGACATCAAAACAACTTAAGATCGGGACAGTCTAACGATAGAGCGAACGCTCCTAAACATTTGACAAGAATCTAACCTAATTGCAACCAGCGGATTTTCGCCTGCCATCGGTTTGGGGGCATTTAATGATCCAGAGGCTGATGAGCCTTTATCTCGCCTTTGATTGTCTTGTCTCCCATTTTGATCTCGATATCAACTCCTAGAGGAATCGCAACTGCGAGGTCACGGTCATCAAGTGCGTAGACCGGCGACAAACCGTCCGTCGGGTTTTCGGGAAGCAATGTGAACGACAAATCTCCTTCCCCGACCTTGGGTGTCACAGTAAAGCTATCCGCCGCGATCGGCATGGCCTTTTTCCCCTCAGCATCCAGAATATAAATTCTGATCATGTTGTTATCGGAGTACTTCTTCCATTCGGCTTGATAACCATCGGTATCGAGCGGGAAAATATGACCGCCATTGGGACCATGAGGAGGATGGTCATGCGCATGACCATGACCATCATGATCGTGGTCATGCTCTCCATGTTCATGATCGTGCCCATTACCAGCCTCGGGGTTCTCACAACCAACCGCAGCAAACATCAGGAGTGCCAATCCAGTCAGAAAATAGGTTGAAAGGGTTTTGACGGACATGTTTGAGACTCCGGAATTAAGACCAAGGGTTTTCGAATCAGAAAATGAGAATGTGAACGCTCAAAGATAGGATTTGCTACTTCGATGAGCAACCACCTAAAGCGACATATCTCCATACGATCTGTTTGGTTAATAGTTCGCCAGTATCTCAGAACGCCAGAATTTCGGATCGAGAATCAGGGAATTTGGAGCAGATAACGCGAACTGAGTCATCGCCGGGCTCGCAGAACTCTCTCTGGACATTTCCCATTACGACGTTTGGTACGATCAATTGAGCTGAGGATTCTCCGGCAAACCCTCAACACCGATCACATCACAAATTGTATTTTCACTGTAGGTCCGCAACGCTCGTTCCCACATCCAACTGGGATTATCAAACACAACATCAGAGACAATCTCAGCACCCCCACCGATCTGAAACCAACAACCGTTGTTTAGCTCATTGCCAAGCTGTTCATGTTCCCAGCCCGCGACGCCGAACACAATGCGGTACTCGAGATGTGACAACCGTGCCAATTCTTCCACGGCTTCTGAAGCCGTAGAAACGAAAACCCCTCCCACAACTTCCATTTCGGCAAGCCCCTGATCTTGATGGATCGCCAGAACGGGACCACCAATCGGACCACCATGAACCAGACTATTCTCTCCTAAGGAGGTCCCGGTCATTTGCGACCACTGCGAGCGAAGTTGCTGATTGCCAGGCTTGTTCAAAACAACACCGAACACTCCGTCCTTGGAATTCTGTAGCACCAAAATAACAGTCCGCTCAAAGGGAGAGTTGTGGATGGCTGGTGAAGCGACCAAAAGCGTACCCGGCAGGACTTCCGAACGTCGCGAAGAACCGATCAAATTGGCATGCTCAAAATCAGAATTTTTAAAGCGTCTATTCACACTTACTCACTTACAAGACTCGAAACAGATTGGTCGGATCGTCGCTCGCCCCGAAACCATCTGTCCCATCTTTTGCAAACGCTATGCCAACTGAAGTAAAAGCCGCAGCTCCTATCGAATTTGATATGGAGTGTCTGGGTCATTTGAAATATGAGTAAAAATGCGTTGATGGTGAATCAGAGTACGCTATTGACGAACAACGCTTTTGGCAATCAACGGCATTTGCGTAACAATGAAAACGCCAGATCGACAGCTCCTGTCAGTTGCCAACTTGTCAGGAGAGAATGGCGTCAGCAGCACAGCTCTCTAGGTTAAGGCTGCCAATAGTAGCTCGGCCGAGGCGTGAAATCAATTTCTGGCCTCGACTCGGAGAGCTTGTGATTTTGTTGGCCGTTTTTTTTGTTAGGGCGTTTTGAAAAAATCACAGTCTCGAAAATCACAGTCTCGAAGATCGGAGCTATGCGTCCTACTTCGGTGTCCGAGCATTGCGGATCTCCTCGGCCGAACTGGGACGGAAGTAAACCGGTTCGAGTTTCCAGAAATCATCGCGCCGCCCATCTTGGTATTGCTGCCACGCTAACTTGCCGACGCTGGTTGCCGAACATTCCCAACAGCTTTCATCGGCTACAACAAGATTCGGATTTTCAGCAAGCGATTCAACCATCGGTTTCAACCCCGAGCCAGCAACCAACTTACAATCGTTGGACTGCATCCAAGCCTCCTGGGATAACGTCTGGTTAGGAGACACCTCTTCGACTTTCCATGGCGATTCAGAGACGTATTGTCCACAGAAAAGCTGTCTGCGCTGAGCGTTCAATACGGTCGCAATCGGACTCCCAAAGCAGTTCTGGCTGATCGCCGTCTGAGCAGCGACAACCTGGAGTGTGTTGACTCCAATCAAATCTGCTTTGGTCGAGTAAGCCAATGACTTAGCGCTGACCACTCCAACACGAATCCCTGTGAACAGTCCCGGACCAGTAGGCAACGCGATCAAGCCAATCTGATCGAATGAAATATCACAACGCTGGATCAACTGCTTCAACATGGGAGCCAACAGCACAGAAGCTCCTGGCGGAAAAATGCGGGACGTCTTTGAGCCCCTTTTGGAACGCTTTTTGGTGTAACCTGCCGGCAAAACGTCGTCAGAGCCTGCACCACCCGTGGTACGCTTGGTATCCCTCAGCCCCGACTTCACTTCCGAATTTCCGGGTTGGTCGTCCTTTGAGTTTAGCTCAAGGATCAAGTCTCCGTTCTCCAGTAGTGAGGCTGAAATAGTCTGTCCAGATGTGTCGATGGCAAGAATTAGCAACTAAACTCTCTCTGTTAAATTAAGCCGAGTGGATTCGTCGAAACCGTATCGCTGATTGCAAGGATTGGTTGTTGGTTCTAAACTACTGGACCAGCGTTTCAAGAGAAACACTTTCTCGGGTTGCTGAGCAGAAAATTTAACATTCCCAACAATACTCAAGTCGTTACGCGACTAGAAACCCAGATCGGGCCTCCCAAGCATGAGCGGTTGCTCTCTTTTAGCCGCTTGTTTTCAAATCCCATCAACTCATCACAACTAAACAACTCAGCAAGTTAAAAGGCTCTTCTGTGAAGCGGGCAATCATCAGTGACATCCACGGTAACTTCGAAGCGTTATCGGCTGTCATGGAAACAATCGGAGAGCTCAAGGTCGATGAGATCCTTTGTCTGGGCGACATCATTGGCTATGGCCCCGACCCGATCAAATGCTTAGATACCGTAATGTCTAATTGCCAATTGACGATTCTTGGAAACCATGATCAGGCGGCGATCTTTGACCCCGAAGGCTTCAATCCGGTTGCGATGAAAGCGATCTTCTGGACGCGCGAGCAACTGGAGCAAGACCACGGCGACGTCGAACAAGCTGACAGACGATGGGATTTCCTGGGCGAGCTTCCCCGCAAACACGACGAAGGCGAATTCATGTTCGTGCATGGATCGCCTCGAGACCCGACTAACGAGTACGTCTTCCCGGAAACCGTTTACGAAAAAGAGCTGTTGGCGTTGTTGATGAGCCGGTTCGATAAAGTCTGTTTTCAGGGACACACACACATCCCGGGGATGTTCACCGAAGCGGGCGCGTTCGTCTCGCCCGAAGAGCAAGAGCATTTCTTCCGACTCAATGAAGGCAAATGCATGTTCAACGTGGGCAGCGTTGGTCAACCGCGTGACGGCAATCCCAAATCCTGTTTTGTCGTCCTCGATGACCAAGAAAAAACTGTCGAGTACCATCGAGTCAAATACGACTGGGAAAAAACCCGTCAGAAAATCTATGCGATTGATGACCTTGAAAACATGCTTGGCGATCGTTTGCTGACCGGCAGGTAAGCCAAAATCCGCCAAGTCAGGTATTTGCTATATTCCAAATGATGGTTTGCTCTTAGGATAAAACCCGTTCTCTTTCGAATCTAAAGCCACCGGGTGTCAGGAATTCTCATGGGTAAAATCGCTATTATCAGCGACATCCATGGCAACCTAGAAGCCCTCCAATCCGTACTCGCGGATATTGCTTCGCTTCAAATCGACAGGATCTTCTGCCTAGGCGACGTGATCGGATACGGCCCCAACCCCCGAGAGTGTATCGACGTCTGTCGAAATTTTGAATTGACACTGTTGGGGAACCATGACAACGGCGCACTATTTGACCCGGAGGGATTCAGCAGCGGCGCCGAACGGGCAATTTTCTGGACACGAGCCCAACTTGAAGACACCTCCAAAGAAGACGCCCAAACCCGCTGGGATTTTCTGGCCGGGTTGCCACGAACTCATCGTATGGACGACGTCATGTTCGTTCACGGCTCACCACGTAGTCCACTCAACGAGTACGTGTTTCCAGAAGACATTTACAACCAGCGGAAAATCGAACGCATTTTTGGCTTTATTCAAAAGTATTGCTTTCAGGGGCACACTCACGTCCCAGGAGTATTCACCGAGAATTTCCGTTTCTATTCGCCTAGTGAAATTGGCAACCGCTACACGCTGGGCGAACAAAAACTGATGATCAACGTGGGCAGTGTCGGGCAACCTCGCGATTCCGATCCTCGCAGTAGCTATGTCGTGCTCGACGGAAAAGACGTTGAGTTCCGGCGTGTCGATTATGACCCCGGATCCACTCGTAAGAAAATTCTTGGCATCCCCGACATCGATGATTTCCTTGGCGATCGCTTGCTCGAAGGCCGATAGGCGAGATGGACTAATTAGTAACGGTTTTCGCTCCGTCACAGCCAACCAAGTGCCCACTTCTGTCAGGCCAAACGGAAAAACCGGTCTACATTAGATTCTCGAAAGAGAAACAATCCCCCTTTCCAATATTTGACGATGGTCAGAGAATAGCAACCTTTGGATTATCCCTTGGACCGACCATCGAGGTCGCCCAACGGATCGGATGCGTGAAAATCTCTACAAGGGTCGAGGCTCCAAACCTCCTCTCAAAAGCGCTACCTTCTTCCAACTCTCAGTGAGTTTTGGCTTCGGGATCAAATTACGTGAAAAACGGAAGCGGCCTAAGTTTTATTCTGCTCGTATCGACGATTTTTGTATCGGCGATATTGATTCAATCAATGTTCTCTCGGCCGCCAGCCGAAAACCTTGATGCAGCCAAACTCAATCCTGCTGGCGAAGTCCAGCAGGATGGCGACCAGAGCACCGCGCTCAAGGCAGAGCCAAATAAAGATCAGGACAGCGCCCCAGCCATTGACACTCCGGGAACTGCCACGGACGCTGATCACGGCTCCGCGCCCACAGCCCAGACTCCTGATGTCCCCGTCGCTCCAGAAGTCGAGCGAGAGTCACAAGACGAATTCGTACAGATGGGATCGTTGGCCAACGATGGTTCGGATCGCTATCTCGTCACGATCAATAAACGTGCCGGCACGATTCATCGAGTCGAACTCAACTTTCGTAATCAGCGCAACGGCCGATTCAAATATCGCGACCTAGTTTGGAAAGGCGGATACCTCGGCTCGTTGGCTTGTGAAGACACGCCCGACGGTTGCCGCGCAACATTGGTCGGCAAGGGCACTCCCGCTCAGATTGCCGGTATCGAGTCCGGTGACATCATCGTCGCCGTCAACGGTGAACCGGTGGTTACCGCAGCAGGATTTGACGAGTATCTCAATGAGAAAACCAAACCGCAGACGACCGTCGAAGTCGAAGTAAAACGCAATGGAACCAAAAAGTCATTCGACGTTGAGCTAACACAAAAACCACTTTCGGTGATTCGTCCTGAATCGGACCTGATCGACCAGAATTTTATTGCGCCCGAATCGTTCGTGCTTTCGTTAATTAAGCCGATGCAGGAGGTCGACAAGGCCTGGCCCGATCTCGATGGCGGCATGCGAAACGCGAACTGGCAAGTCACCAAAGCAACCGACAACTTGATTGAGCTGGAATTCAAACTTTCTGAGCAACGTTTGGCCGCTCTGGGATTCAAAGGCCCAATTACGGTTTTGAAACGTTACCGAATCCCGGCACTTTCCCAAGAAGAGATTTACGACCTCAGCAGCCGATCGTTTCATCTCGAACTTGAAATTGAAGTCCAGAACAACGCCGACGTCGCTCAACGATTTGCCTACGAACTCGACGGTCCAACCGGATTGACGGCAGAAACTTGGTGGTATGCCAACAAGATTCATGGACGACAGACCGCCGTTTTTTATATGGCTGGTGCTCGCGATGTGATCGGATCGACCAACTCCAACTCGTACATTTTTTATGGCAATCCCGAGCTAATCAAAGGCGCTCAGAAGACCCAACCTGAGATCAGCTACCTCTGCAAACCGCTCAGCGAACCGGTAGAGCGACAGGTCAACTTTGCCGGTGTCGACTCGCATTACTTCAACGTTTCATTGTTACCCAAGGTCGGTGAAGACGAAGTCTTCGAGGTCAGCAGCCTCACGGCATATCCGAATAATCGCCAAGGCGTCATCCCTAACATTCCCAAGAACGCCCGTTTGCAAAAACTCGTCGACTGCACTTTTCAAATGGTTGCACCAATCGAGATCCCCGCCAACGGCAGCACGACCAACACCTTCGAGGTCTTCTGTGGCCCCAAAGACATCAAGCTGTTGACGGAGTATGGACTTGGCGACGCGCGAACGTTTGGCTGGTTCTCCTGGTGCTCAATGGTGCTGCTGAAGCTGCTGCACTTTTTCTACTGGATCACCGGCAGTTGGAGCTACGGGCTTTCGATCATCATGCTGACCGTGCTGGTCCGATGTCTGATGATTCCATTTTCTCGAAAAGCGGCGCTCAATGCTCAGATGATGCAGCACTTGGCACCGCAGATGAAAGAGATCACCGAAAAGTACAAAGAAGATATGGAAAAGCGGGCAGCGGCCCAGCGGGAGTTGTACAAAAAACACAACTTCAATCCGTTCGGCGGCTGCTTCATGATGTTCTTTCAGTTGCCGATTTTCTATGGGCTCTACAAAGCTCTCAACGTCGATATCGCGTTGCGCGATCAACCGCTGGTCCCGGGCATGGAGTGGTGCAGCAACCTCGCCGCCCCGGACAAGTTGATGTTCTGGAAGGACTGGATGCCAACGTCGCTGGGCGACGAGACGGGTTGGCTTGGTCCGTATTTGAATATCCTTCCACTGATCACCATGGTCTTGTTCATCGCGCAGCAGAAGTTGTTCACTCCGCCGCCAACGGATGACAACCAGAAAATGATGCACAAGATGATGACGTTCATGATGATCGCGATGGGCGTGATGTTCTTTAAGGTTCCAGCGGGTTTGTGCCTGTACTTCATCACTTCGAGCCTGTGGGGAATCATTGAGCGAAAGCTGCTCCCCAAACCGGTGCTGGACACTGATAAACTCGGACTCACTGACGGCTCGTCGGACTCGCTGACCAAGGCGGAGTTGAAAGCCCAATCCAAACTCGAAAAGGCTGAGCGAATCGAACGCGAAAAACGCGAAGCCGAAGCCGAAGAGCGACGGCAACGTAACGCCGAACGAAAAAAGCGGTTGAAGAAACGGGATTCCCGGTAAACCCCAATTAGTCACTCCCGCCTCCCAATTAGTCCTTGCAATGAGTTTCGATATCGAAGACACGATCGTCGCGATCGCCTCGGCGCCCGGCGACGGCCTGCGCGGAATCATTCGCGTCAGCGGCCCGGACGCAATCGCGTGCCTACAGCCGATCTTTGCGACAGCCGATTCCACTTCAATCTCCAACTGCACCTCAACCGACTCATTTTCAGGCTCCATCAAAATCGGCGATCAACTTGATCTTCCTGGTGAGTTGCTAATTTGGCCAACACGAAAAAGCTACACTCGCCAACCGACTGCTGAATTCCACACGATCGGGTCCAAGCCGCTCTTACAAACGGCACTCTCGAAAATTTGTGAATCGGGAGCCCGTTTGGCCAATCCGGGCGAATTTACGTTGCGAGCTTTCCTTTCGGGTCGCATCGATATGACGCAAGCCGAAGCCGTGCTCGCCGTCATCGATGCCGACGGAACGGATCAAATGAACGTTGCGCTGAAGCAACTTGCTGGCGGGCTTGCCGGGCCGCTGGGCGAAATTCGAGAGCATCTAATCAGCATTCTGGCGGAGCTTGAGGCGGGCCTTGATTTTGTCGAAGAGGATATCGAGTTCATCTCACAGGAAGAACTGACAGCGCAGCTCACCGATGCCCATACCTCGCTGCTCAAGATCAGCCAACAGATCTCGAATCGCGACTGGACAGCAGAGACAGTCAAAGTCGTCCTGTACGGGATGCCAAACTCGGGCAAGAGCAGTTTGTTCAATGCGCTCACTCAAACCGATCAGGCAATCGTGACTCAAGTCGCCGGCACGACGACCGATTTCGTGTCCGCCAGTCTGCCACTTGCCATCGAATCCGGCGCTTTGACTGTCGAGTTGATCGACACCGCAGGATTCGAAACCGCCACTCAGGACATAAAGCAGAAATCTCAGCAGCATCGACTCCAACAGCAAGAGCAAGCGCTTGTGCAACTGTTTTGCATCGATGGATCTCGTGCCCCCGAACAGTGGGAACTCGACCAGCTTTCCTCCCTCGATCCAAACACGATCATCGTGCTGACCAAATCGGATTTGGGAACCACGATTCCGCTGGAGTTGTCTGAATCAGCGCCAACCGTCGTAACCAGCAGTCTTAACTCAGAAGGGCTTGACCGTTTACGTGAACAGCTTTGCTCAACTGTCATGGAATCTCAACTAGGAGAAACGTCGGTGGTTGGTTCAACTGTCCTGCGAGCGTCGGAAAGCCTTGTTGAAGCAACCCGCTCGGTTGAACTGGCAATCGAAGCAGCCAGCGGTAGGCTGGGCGAAGAACTTGTCGCTGCCGAAATTCGCCAGTCCCTCGCCGGGCTCGGACAAGTCGTTGGTACGGTTTACACAGACGATATTCTTGATCTCGTTTTCGGCCGATTCTGCATCGGCAAGTAAATACCCAAAAGCCCCGATCCTCCGCACTCCGAATAATCTAACAGTGGTCTACCAATGGCCTACAGCGGACTACGGATCGACCTGGCTCACAGCGTTTGCAAAAAAACGCGACGGCCCGTAACCTGATAGGAGCCCGATGTTATGTCCGTCTTTCAGTTCGTCCCGAACATGAGAGTTTGCCGACTACCTAATGCCTCTAGGCTTCCGCCCGAGCGGGAATAACAAATCGTTTGAGCAGTATTGACCTTTAATTAATTCGATCCTTACTCCTATGTCTACCATTTTTCCAAACACACCATCTCGAAGCCTCCTGATTGCTGTCGCTGTTTGCGTCGCAACTTTTCTGTTTTCGAATTCAACTGCCTGGGCTCAGGAAGTCGGAGATCGCGTCGTCGTCACCGCCAACTTTGAAACGCTGGTGACCAACAAAAAAGTCGATAAAGTTTTCGAGGGCAATGTCCATACGGTCACTGCGAGCGAGGGAAAGTGGCGAATGCTCAGTGACATCAAGGGTTGGATTCCAGTCCAATACGTGCTGGATCTGGACATGGGAATCAAACACTTTTCA
>CALJOA010000067.1 GCA_937981585.1 uncultured Pirellulaceae bacterium
GAGTTGATTTTCGCCATCGAAAGTCGGTTTGACATGCTGTTTCCTCCAGCACTATCGTGCTTGAGAAAACAACAAAAACCGCTCCTTCAGTGGCCGCTTTTAACCCGCCAAACACTGGCCGCTTTTACCTGCAAACTGACAACTCCACGACCAAACTGCCAGATTTCATCTTCCGTGCAATTCAAATGGCGATTCACGGATAGTTCGACGTGTTTGTACGGATAGAAGAGCTGCGGTTTCGCTTTGCCGTCCTCAAAAACTAACCGACTCGCCTTTGAGGCAAGAACAAATCTTGCGACTGTTTCATCCAACTCTACTGGCGGCACATTTTCCGGGTCGATCATTGACCGCAGACTCGTCCGAGCCAGTAAAGCAATGTTGGTGGCGTTTGCCCTTCAAAGCTACACGTCCCGCGTGGGTCTTCTTGGCCAATCAACGCTGCCCAGTGCATCAACCCGGTGGAGTCGATGCTTACGCTTAGAATTCGGCGGCTGTTGACTCGCCAAATCAATTCGACATGCCCGTCTGGCTCTGCAGAGATTTCAGGAGTTCGATACTCGGTTGGCAAACTCTCAACCAGTTCACGCGTTACTTGGAGTGTTTCAAGTTCAACTCCAATCGAACCCTCACCATCCCAACCATGAACCGAAGCTTCACTGAAAGTATCAATGAGCTGATCGACCAAAGAATGGTCTGAGAACGTCACGGTCTGGTTGTTGTATTCCTGGATTGACTTTGCGAATTGGTTGACCGTCTGTGCAGCGTCGCTGACTCCCAGTTTTCGTTCAATCGTTATCACTTCGCAGCTCCAAACTTTGTTTCGGCTTCCTTCATAAGTGTAAAGAACACTTCGTTCTTGATAAACCTAAGTTCGTTCAACTTATCGTCAACTTGCCCCAAATCCTCCAGAATCGTCGTTGTCGATACTGAAATATCGACAATGAGGGTGTTTGACGACCCTGTTGCCGGCTGAACCGCCCGTACAAGGTTTATTTTATACGGATGATTATCCAAAAGGATCGTGTCCTGGTGGAAAAAGTGACCAGCGGAAAGGCTGAGCCTGCCCAATGGAGCGCAAACATCTTCGATAAACCCTCCAACTTGATCGAGTTTTTGTATAGGGATCTGTGAGATGTAGCGAACGCTTAACTGCGACACGTTGGTGGGTTTCGTAAACTCAACGTACTTTGTCCAAAATTTGTTGGCTTCAGAAGAGAAATTATCCCAGCCAATGTAGGGAGCGAGCTTGCTGAAGACGATCCCGTTCTTCAGAAACTGACAAACAAAATTCGGTTGGTTTTCACTGGGTGTGCTAAGCCGTGCCCCTTGCCAGTTCCGGCTCTGTTTTAATTCAAAGCCATCGGCGTTACCCCTTAGGCCAACCTCTTCGTTGTACTGAAGCTTGGTTTGGTAATTAGTAAAGCATTCTTGCAATTGCGACTTCAGCGTAGCTTCCGCGAGAGCAACAGTTGCAGGTGCCTGCCAATGCACAACCGCTTCAACTATCGGAGCGTTGGGCAAGTTCGGGAATTTCTTCTCTAAGTTGATCTCAAGATTGTTCATCACAAAATCGCGCCATTTCAAAAATGTTTGGTTACTTCGTTGTAGTTGTCAGCGGCAAAACACTTCACACCATCGCCAACGGCTTTGAAGTGCTCTTTCGCACAATCAATCTTCCCTTGTTCGGTTGGGCGGAGTGTGTTGGCGAACATGCCGCCCTTGGATTCAACGACGAAGTACAACTTGTCCTCGCCGTTGGCTTCGATCAGTACCACCCAGTCAGGGCTGTAAGGCCCAAGCGGTGTTTGGATCTTGAACTCGGTGGGAAGTTTTGCGAAAAGCTTCACCTCGTCATGGCTTTCAAATTTAGAGGCCAGGTTTCGCTCAATGTCCGAATCATAGACAACGTGCTGATAAACCGACTTTTGGCTTTCCAGCATGTTCTTTTTCAGATAGCCATACAGTTCGTGAGATTCAAACAGCTCTTGAGCGTAGTAGTCCTGGTCACCAATCTTTTGGTACTTGATCCCGCTAACGATAAACAACGACATCTGATCTCGGATCAATCGGGTCGCCTGCTCGATGAACTTCTGAGGGTTCTTCTTAAAATCGTCCAGCCGGTCACTGTCGATCAGAATCTTGACGATCGAGCGACGAGTTAGATTCGTGGCGTTCTGCAAGTAAGAAACAATGTCTGGCAGCGGAAAGTCTTTGGCTTCGTAGGTCGACGTGCTTTCGCGCACGTTATCTTCGTCAGCCTCTACGCCGCCCCGGTCGATCACGATGTCAGCTTTACGGTAGTGGAACCGGGCCGTGCCAACGACCATCTTCTTCTTGATCTCCTCGGCACACTTCGCAACCAATGCCTCGCAATCAAAATCAACACGGAACGTTGATTTGTACTTCACCCGATCCCAAAGATCCTTGAACTCGGGACTCAAGAACACCTCCTTGTTCAGATTGACCCTGGCACGATCATCTTTGTTGCGGATGTTCAAACCGCCAGCGACTTTTCGCAGTGTCGCGGCAATCTGAGCCGCCTGGTCAGCGACGTCTTCGGGCAGATCGACCGTCTCGTCCTTCAATGCCGTCCGCAAGTCATCTTGAACCTTGCCTTTGCTGTCGATGTAACCCTTTTCCTTCAGGTGAGCGTAGACCTTCTTGGATGCCTCCAGTCCGAACATGGTTGTTTCACCGTTTGCGTCGAGCACGGGGATGTTGGCGAACAAATGCTCTTCGACGATGCCGAAACGGATGCCAGTATCCTTCTCGAACTCTTTTTGCAGCTGATTGGCGTAGTCCGCGTAGGACTCGTTGGCCATGATCGTCAGGCGGTTCGTTTCAAACCCGTGGACTCGTTCTCCGTCTTGATTGACACAAATACGCAATCCACGGCCGATCTCCTGCCGCTTCTTCATCGTCGAGGTTGTTTCGTTGAGCGTGCAAATCTGGAAGACGTTGGGATTATCCCAGCCTTCACGTAGGGCCGAGTGAGAGAAGATGAACTTCAGTTTCGTGTCGAGGCTTAGCAAACGCTCTTTATCCTTCATGATCAGCTGATATGCCCCTTCGTCTGCTTGAGTATTCCCTTCGCCCCGGGACTCCTTGAACTGGCTCTCGCCTTTGCTGTCCTTCTTCTTGTCGATCGCAAAGTAGCCGTTGTGGACTTCGGCGGGCAACGACTCCAGGTCGGCACCCTCGAACAGGATGTTGTACTTCGGCTTTTTGATGGCAGCCGCGTACTCCTCCTCAAACATCTGGGCGTACTTGCCTTTGACCTGATTGCCATCTTCGTCATAGGCTCGATAGTTCGCCACGCGGTCGATAAAGAACAGGCTTAGCACCTTGATCCCTTGGGGCCGTAGCTGCAGCTCTTTCTCTAGATGCTCCTCGATCGTCTTCTTAATCTGTAAACGCTTGTATTGCGAATCGTCTACTTCGCCGATCACTTGGCCGGTCTTGATGATGTCTGGCTTGCTGGTGAAGTCGATGTACTCATTACCTTCCTCGCAGTGAATATCATTTACGATGTAGCCGTCATAGACATCACGGCCGTTGGACGCCTCCAGCAGATCCGTGCCGGGCTTGATCGTTTTCTTTTTCCGGTCGACTGCTCCCGTGCTCTTGTTGACGATGTCCATCTCGACCTGAGCCGTAAAGCGATTGTTCTTGTTGCTGACCTTGATCAGCTTGATGTAGGCCTTGTTGTGGCTGTCGGCAACTTCGATACCGGCAACTTCGATCTGCTTGACAAGTTTGCGGTCATAGGCGTCCACCGGATCGAGCCGATACATCCTGTTGTACTTCGCGTCCTCACGATGGGTGGCGGAGTAACGAAGCGTACACAGTGGGTTGAGCGAGGCGATCGCTTCCTTACTCTTCTTCGTCGTGTCAACGCTTTGAGGTTCGTCGATGATCACAATCGGGTTGGTCGCCTGGATGAATTCGATCGGCTTACTGCCGGTCATGCGATCGTGTGGCCGGTGGATGATGTTAGCTTTGTCTTCCTTTTCAGGATCGGTAAAGCTTTTGCGGAAGGCGTCGATGTTGATCACCATGATCTGGATATAGTCGCTGGTGGCAAAGTTCCGCACTTGCCCCAGTTTCTGCGAGTCATAGACGAAGTAATCGCACTGGACGTTGTCATACAGGCCTGCAAAATGCTGCCCGGTGATTTGCAGTGATTTGTAGACGCCTTCTTTAATCGCAATCGAGGGCACGACGATGATGAACTTGGTAAAGCCGTACTTCTGGTGCATTTCAAAGATACTGCGCAGGTAGACGTACGTCTTGCCGGTGCCCGTTTCCATCTCGACAGTAAAGTCCATGCTGTCGAGCGATTCAGATTGAGCCAGTCCATTATGTAATTGGATCTTATTGACGTTGGCAAGGATATCTTCGGGCAGCAGCTTTAGCCGGTTTCCAACGCCTAGATCGCTTTGCTCGTCGCCTTCAAAAAGCGGACGATCTTCCTGCACCGTCGCCACGGTAAAGTTTGTTTGGCAGGTTTCCTGACCTTCAAAGATATCGGCAACCGAGCGAATTGCTTCTAGTTGAAAGTCTTGGTTGGGGTCGAATTTGATTCTCATAGTTTCCCTCGGTTCGCCACGGGGCTAGTTGGCATTAGTTAAGTTATTCGCCTTCAGGCTGAGTTTGGGAATTATTTCTGTCATCTAGGCTTGCGCTGGCACGCAAGTTCTGTTTTGAAGGTCAACAGCGCCTCTGGTAGCGTGGTCTACCCTCGCTTCAGCGTGTTGACGGTTGATATGTTCGACGACCAAGGGATCTTCAAGATCCAAGTGCTGCATTTGTAGCAGGCGGGCTGAAACCAGTCCGCTACTTCCCATTTCAAGAACGTAAAACCAAATCAAACCGGCGTCTCGTTCCGCTAAGTACTGGTCTCGGTCAATCTCCCAGCCCCCAATATCATAAAAACGCCCAATTCGAAGCTCATTCGAGCGGGATTCCGTGGGAAGATGAAGATTCATTATCTTGCGATGGTCCACGCCATTTTGCTCCCATACAATCGTCCCCGAGGTCGCTCCTTCCTCTGCTGGATTTGGGAACATCCGCTGTACAACGGGTAGATATATCTCTTGAGGAGAAATCCGCAAATCACGTGCGCCACCTCCAGTTCCAGACGATGCAGAGGTCGTTCGGTACTTTTCTATGTCACCCGGCAGAACTTCCTGAAAGTAAAGGAGTGTGGGGTGTGATCGTTGACGCCGGTATCTGTTTGAGCCAGAGCGTCTGACTTCGATCTGTTTGATTCGTTCAATAAACCCGGCATCAACAGTTTGAGCCATTGGTAGCAATGAGTCGATAAACTCATTGGCAGATGAATTGAGTGATTCCTCATCCGAAAGCCAATTCGCCTCAACTAATCTAGTCTGAGAGGATTCAGACATGTTTGCTGAACCAATACTGGTTGCAGAGTCCATTACAAGGATTTTGGCGTGAAGATGCGCTAGTGAGTAGAGGCTTGCACCTCGGTTGAGGGCGTTTTCGAGTGTAACCGCGTCTGTATTACCGTTCGCAATTGCTGAATCACTCGCGTCGACAATCAAAGTGTCTCCGGCACCAAACTCAATAAGTTCCGTTGTCACGTAGGCAATTGCTGCTCGTTTTGCGGTGCTTGCATTGGCTACCACTGCGAGTTCTCGCCATGTATCGCCGGTCAATAATCGGTTCATCTTTTTGCCTACACTGTCTTGAACACAATTGGCTGCGAGTTGGAAAGGTCGTCAGTCGCAGATTGGAGAGTCTGAGCAACGTTGACTTTGAGTGTGTCATCGCCAGAGAAAGAGCTATCCAAGCAAATAAACTGAAGTGGACGCAGTCGTACGACTTCATCTACGACCTCACGTGAAATGGATTTGTCCATGCAAACGATTAAAGAACCCGAGGCAATCGAATAGAGTTTAGTGCCGGAAACTTCGTACGTTACAATTTCTGAAGAAAGATCAAGCCCTACTTTTAATAGTAATTCGAAAAGCACGTCGTCCGTAGTGGCATCTGGCAAGATGTTGTCGACTTGCAACTCCAATTGTTGTTCTAGCCCGTGTTGTTCATGAGCCTGATGGGAAGACCAAACAGTAAAAACTGAAGCTCGAAGGTTAAAGTACCGAAAACCTGATTCTTCATCAGATTTGGCGTCGAGCAAGTCTCTGACGTCTTGATTAAATTCCTGAATCACTCGCTTAATTCGTTCGCTACCCAAGTGCGAAATCGTCTTCATTCCTTTTTTCGCGGCTTGCGATTTTGGGTCCACCGGTTCAGGAAGCTGAACCATAATGAAGCGACGCTGGAAGCCATCCTCTTTGTTCTGGTCCAAAACGGCATGGGCGGTCGCACAGGAGCCTGCAAACAAATCCATGCAAATTTCATTGTCGCCTACTGTTTGCTCGACGAATTTCTGCAGTAGTTCTGTAGGCTTGGGAAAGTCAAATACTTGCGTGTCGTCAAATAAGGAGCGGATTGCGGCCGTGCCATGCGAGGTGTGTACGCCATCAATTACTGTTGGAAAGCTGGTGAATTGACTTTGTAGGTCTTTTCGAAACTTCTTCTCTCTTGGTCTCCCATCCACCTTTGACGGGAAAAGAACGCAACCTTCCTCGATCATGTTTTCCATTCGCTCGCGCGAATATCGCCAACCCGTTGTTTCTGGTGGAGAAAACGTGTTTCCAGTTTTTGGGTCCGTGATTTGATAGTGTAAGTTGGGGCGCTGGTCCGCAGTCGCCAAGCCAAGCATACTCCTGCTCATCCAATCTCCACGTGGATCGTTATCTGGATTCTTGTACTTACTCTCGTCGCGTGGCTGCCCGCGAAATACGACGTCTTCAGATTTTCCATAAGCCAAAACATACTCATGATCAGTGGAAATCTGGCGTTTGGATCGGGAATCAGTAAACTGACGGCATTTCCAGACGAATTGAGCCAGGAAATTCTCTTCCCCAAAAATCTCATCGCATAGTTTGCGAAGGTTCGCGACTTCAATGTCGTCGATAGAAATCAACATGACTCCATCATTGGCAAGCAAATTCCTTGCTAGTTTCAGGCGCGGATACATCATGTTGAGCCAATTGGTGTGGTAGCGCCCTCCGGTTTCACTGTTGGCTGAAATCTTCAGGCCGTCCTCGCCAACTTGGCCTGTGTATTTCAGATAGGTATCAAGATTGTCTTGAAACTTGTCGGGGTAAATGAACTCATTTCCTGTGTTGTATGGTGGATCCATATAGATCATTTTGACTTTACGGTGATACGACTTTTGCAACAGCTTCAAGACTTCCAAGTTATCACCTTCAATGAAGATGTTCTTTGTCGTATCCCAGTTGACCGAATCCTCCGGGCATGGACGCAGTGTCCCCGTTGACGGAGTCTGCGCAATCCGCTTGGCACGTGCTTTGCCATACCAATTAAAACTGTAACGTTCCTGTTTGTCCTCGACGTATTCGCCCAGCAACTCGCCAAGTGCCTCTAGGTCGACTCTCCAACGCGGCTGTTGTTCATCAGAGCCTTCAGTGAAGACATCTGGAAACAATGCGCGCATCACGTCGATATTCTGTCCAAGAACATCCAGCGAATAACCGTTGGTTTTGGTAACAAGTTTTGGAATAGGGTCTGTTTTTGTTTTGCTCATAGTTTTTCAGATATTTCGGCCAGCTGTTTTTCAAGTTCTTTGATTTTCATGTTTAATTCAACGCGCCGATTAAATTGTTCTTCCTTCTTGATCTCTAGCTTCAGCTGATTGATTTCGACTTCGAGCTGATGACATTTCGCAAGGCTTTCTCGACGAAACGCGTAGTCCTGCTTGTTCTCGTGAACGGAAAACGCCCCAGTAAGACGGGCGCAATCCAAGCTGGTCATGCGATCGACAAGTGCCGAGTAAAAAGCAAACAGGTTCGTGTGCGGAAGTCTGCCGAGTTTCAGACTTTTGAAAAACGATGTTTGCACTTCGCTGGGACACCTTAGGTCAATCCACTCGGAATTGAAGAACTCATCAGCGACAATGGCACCTTTCTCGGACTGGCTGAAACGTTTGTGAGCCACGCTAATGAGCACCGAGGACTCATACGAGAAAACCAACACTGATGGATAGGGAATGGCTCGATGAATGATCTGAGCAATTCGCGCGCTGCGCTTTTTGGTTTTGCAATCTATCTGAAGGATGGCGACTTCCAGATATTCACGTTCATCATCAGTAAACGCAGGGATTGAAACGCTGTTCGGTTCAAGCTTGAACATCCAGATCACCTTGTCGATGTCGTCTTTGAACGCTTTCTTGTCGGTAGTGCCCAACTGACTGTTTTCATGAAACAGCTTTTTGAAGATGCGCTTGTTCAGCCGGCAACTGGCGGGAACGCCCATGGCGGCATACAGCTGGTCTGGCCCACTGTTGGCTGCTTCGCCGTTGTCCTGTTCATCGTCGATGGAGTTTGGATTTGAGTCGCTCAAGCCGCACCTCCGTCTGCCTCGCCGTTCGCCTCGACAATCACCAGGTAGGAAACGACTTCAAAATCCTCGATGCCTCGAAACGCGTTCTTGCTCAAAACTGTTCCGCCACGCTGGAAGAGACTTTCAACGCCTTTCTCTTCGGCTTTGCCGGTAATGGACGTCACCGCGGCAGAGAGCATTTTTCGATATCGGGCCATGTCACGCCCGTTCCTGGTGGTCGTGTTGAACGTTGCAATCGCGGGTTCGATCGGTTGTTGCTGGCCGATGGAGAGCTTCTTCACGAGGTCGAGAATGCGGCGGGCTTGAGTGAAGTTCAACAGGACTTCACCGGCGTTGTTGACGTAGACCAAGAAGTGGGGGGCTAACGCATACGAGCTGTCGACACGGATCTTGTCGGATTCACTTCTCAGACAGAAGATGGCTCCCGGCTGAACGTCGTGTCCGTCGATTGGCTCTTGAGCATCGGTTACGGAGTAGATGCCGATCGGCATTTCGTCTAACTGCGCCTTGTTTTGCTTGATGTAGTCGCCGAGGTTCATCCGGAAGTCGTTGAGCGTCATGTCCGTGATGGAGATGCCGCCCCCCAGGTCTTCCATGTCGACGACTTCGTTCTGAAGCTGCTCCAGCTGTTTCCGGCGATACTCAAGATCGTTCATCTTCTTGCCGGCATCTTCGTTGATCACGTTCTCTTCGCCGGTAGCGGAGATGTCGAGCAACACCATGCGACCAGAGACGCGTGCTTCCAAGTTGATGTACTCGTCCAGCTCCATGTTGGGCCAGAAGTTCACCAGCTGAATTTGATCGTTGCGGGATCCAAGACGATCGACACGACCAAAACGCTGGATGATCCGGACAGGGTTCCAGTGAATGTCGTAATTGACCAGGTAATCACAGTCCTGAAGGTTCTGGCCTTCGGAGATACAGTCGGTCGCAATTAGCAAGTCGATTTCCTGAGTCAGTTCCGGGCTGATCTTGTCGCGTTCTTTGGAGATCGGCGAAAACGAAGTGATGATGGAGCTTAGGTCTTTGCGGATACCGTCCATGTTGGTCTGACAGCCTGCAGATCCAGAGACACGGGCTGCATTAACGCCAAGTCCGGTTTTTGCCCAGGAAGCGATATTCTCGTAAAGGTAGTTGGCCGTGTCAGCGAAAGCGGTGAAGACGATGATCTTTTTGTTGCTGTCGTTGATCGGGTTTTCAATTTTGCCTTGGATGAGCTTCTTGAGCTTGAGCAGCTTGTCGTCGCGCGAGGGGTCGATCTCTTGGGCATCCCGGAGCAACTGAGCCAATAGTTTCTGGTCTTCTTCCAGCTCCTGCCGCCAACGAATTCGGTCAACATCATGCAGCAGCACTTTGACTTTGTTGCCGACGAGAAACGGCTCGAATTCCTGATCATCAATCTCGATATCTTCGATGCTGAGTTCTTCGACATCCGATTGCTCGTGATCGTCAATGCGAGCGAGTAGACCGCGCACTCCAGCCAGCATGCGTTCGACGGTTAGTCCAAAAGAATGGATGGAGCTTTCCATGCGTTTAAGCAGGTTGACTCTCATCAGGTGAATCAGACTTTCCTCGCGGTCGAGCTGGCGGAACTTGGTTCCATCTCCCAGTTCCATGTCGTACTTGCGGCTGTACTCTTCACGCTTTTCAGGAAGGATGTACCGAAGTGGAGCAAACGCAGCGAGGTTCATGCGGCGAATGTCTTTGTTGACTTCCTTTAGCTCCGAAAACATGCTGCTGGCGTCGATGTCAGCCTTGATGTTGATTGGTTTGAGCCGTGTAGGAAACTTGCCAATCTCGCTCATGTCGTAGTATTTTTCGACGTGCTTTCGAGAACGGGCGATCGTCAGCGTATCGAGCAGCTTGAAGTAGTCAAAGTTGAGACTCTCCATCAGCGATGCCGTTGTTCGGTCGGCAGCGTCACGTTTGAGCCATTCGTTGAAGCGTGTTTGCGCCTTCTTGAGGGTTTGCTCGACGCTCGTGATGCCAGTTTCGGACAAGGCCGTGTCGACGCCCTCGGTAATGAATGCGACCTGGTTCTTGAGGTCGTTCATCCGGTTGTTCACAGGCGTCGCCGATAGCATCAGGACTTTGGTTTTTACGCCGGACTGAATGACTTCCTGCATAAGACGACCGTATCGGGTGACTCCATCCTTGCGCGGCGTGTTGTTGCGGAAGTTGTGCGACTCGTCGATCACGATCAGGTCGTAGTTGCCCCAGTTCAATGACTGCAGGTTGACCTCGCCGGACATTCCTTTTGTCCGCGACAAGTCGGTGTGATTGAGCACGTCGTAGTTGAAGCGGTCTTCGACCAACAAGTTTCGCTTGTCGTTGACCGTATAAAGCGTCCAGTTTTCGCGTAGCTTTTTCGGGCAGAGCACCAGCACACGATCATTGCGAAGTTCGTGGTATTTAATGACCGCCAGTGCCTCAAACGTTTTTCCAAGCCCGACGCTGTCCGCGATGATACAGCCGTTGTACCGCTCCAGCTTGTTAATCGCACCGAGAACTCCGTCCCGTTGGAATTGATAGAGCTTGTTCCAAACGACGGTCTCTTTGATACCGGTCTTGGTTTTGATGATCTTGTCTTCGGTGATTTCTTCCAATGAGTCGTGGAAGACGCTGAAGAGGGTTTTGTAATAAATAAGCTCAGGTGATTTGTCACAGTAGATTTGCTGCAACTGTTTCAGCAGGTGGGCTTTGATGTCTTTGGTCGTGTCTTTGTTGTTCCAGATAGAATCAAACCAGCCCAGCAAACTTTCACACTCCGGCCCATTTTTGAAGCAGGTGTTCATCTCGTGAGCCACTGACGGCGTGAATCCTAGCCCAGATGATGTGAACGGCGAACTGCCAGAGATAGCGGTCGTATCTTCGCCGCTTTTGATGTGAAACAAGTTCTGCATCACGGGCGTTGCGACATCTCGAACGTCCGCCTTTTTATTGATCCAGGACGCGCAAGCCTTGGCAACCCGGGCCATGTTGAGACCATTGCGGAATTGCCGATCGGACTCCGTCCCGGTCAGACTAACGCTGGTCGGTGACGTGCCATTTGTTGACTTGCCGATCGCCAGCCGAAGGTTCTGCACTTTCGACAGTTCCTGGTTAAGCTTTGCGAAGCCGTAGATGGAGAACAAACTGGTCAACACAGCCATTTCCGAACTGTCGTCCAGGGCTTTGCCGATGACGTCGCCAACTTTGCCTTGTGATTTGTTATCTAGAAGCATGGGGAGTAGAACGAGAAGGAGGGTTGCGAACTCAACGGGGCTTGGACGCCTTTTTCGGCTTATCCACTTTTTTCAGAATCCGTTCGAGGTCAACCGCTTTGAACAGGCGGTAGTTATTGATGGGGTGACGGTGCTCTTTGATTTTTCCATCCCGTCCCCAGTTGCGAATCGTATTGGGTGAAACGCCGAGATACTCAGCGGCTTCCGCAACCGTCAAGTAAGAATCAAGCTTGGCCATTTGATACTCCTGTTATCCGAAATAACCGAAGTGCAAACCTTACCAAACGTTGAGGGTGAAAGAAAGCAGCGACGTTCGTGGGGAAGCCATGCTCTCCCAACGACAAAAAGGGGCCTTGTTTCAACTTCCCGCCTTTTTGACCACAGTGTTTGCTAGGCGATGCAAGAGGTAACAACCTGATTTGAAGCAGCCAAGGCTTGGTTGAAGCTAACTGCAAAGGATCCGTGAAGCGGGCGCTGCTGCTCGTGCCCCCACTCAGGACGCAACTTAACCTGTCAATTCGTTCGATTTCCTTGGTGAAGTTTTCACGTTTCACAAAGGAGTTCTCGATGGGGTCGACGAAGCAGGAAGAGATCAGGGAAGTACTCAAGAGCCTGGCATACACACATTCGTTGGTAGTCGAACAAATGGAGTCGATGATCAGCGTTCTTACGACA
>CALJOA010000068.1 GCA_937981585.1 uncultured Pirellulaceae bacterium
CTACCGAATCTCATCGTTGTGGGAGGCTAACCCCACACCCTTTCAACTTGGTAGGCACCAAGCATTCTCGGGTGATGAGCCTCAACTGAGTAACGTCAGTTCGGATCGCTTATTCGCACCATTACTGTACGGTTTCCACGATCCACGTTTTACACGTTGTGACAACTCAGACATTGGTGGAGTTCCAATGTTGATAACTCATTACCGTACGATTCGATCAGAAACAATTCTGCCCTTGTTGCTGGACAAAAGCCCGATTTCCGTGCTAAGTCATCAAGAATGTCAGTGGCAACCACAAAGCAAGGTGAGACCATTTGCTTCGTTGATATCGAAACAGGTGGCCTGGAATTTACTCGCCCAATCATTCAGCTCGCTGCAGTCGCGGTAGACGAGGCGTATGAAGTGCGAGAGTCGATTGAGCTGAAGGTCTGGTTCAATCGGAAGGAAGCCGATCCACGGGCGATCAACAAGAACAAATTCGATGTATCCGTCTGGAAGGATGAAGCGTTGCCAGCTCCGGCGGCTGCACGTAAGTTTTCCGCGTTTCTGCGACGGCACGCTACATTCGATATGGTTTCCGGTAGTGGGCGACCGTATCGACTGGCTCAATTGGCAGGGCACAATGCCGAGCGATTTGATGCCCCATTTCTACATGCGTGGTACGAGCGACTCGGCATATACTTTCCGGCTCGCTACATGGCTCTTTGCACGAAGCAGAAGGCTTTGTGGCTGTTCGAGGAGGATAAGGCGCTCACGCCGCCCAGCGACTTCAAGCTTGGGACGTTGTGTCAGTATTTTGGTGTGAAACTGACGGAAGATGAGGCTCACGATGCACTGGCCGATGTTCGGGCGACCGTCCAGTTGTATCGAGCGATGGTCGCAGTTCAGTCGCGGAAAGCGGCTTAGCCGCACGTCTATCAACTACGCTTCTTTTGTCGCTGCAAGAGAACTGCTCGGACCAGCTGCCTGCGACACTCTTTTGCCAACGGACCATTCCTCTCCACGATGTCCTTTTGAAAATCACTCGCCTGCGACAGAGCTTCGATTTCCAATGAATGAAGCTCTCCAGGACTGAGTTCTTGAATTCGTCGGTCGATGAAATCGGGCTGAGTTCTTCGTTCTGGACGATGTTGCTTCGTTGCTGGACGATTGCTGCGTGTCGGGCTTTTCTTTCGGTAGCCGCCCATGGTGAACCGTACCTCCCAGACTCCTCGTTGATGTGCGACTTTGCTAAATCGCTTGGGCTCTGGTGCGAGAAAACCAATTCGTTCCAGTTCCTCGATCGGCTTCGCCAGCGACCTGCGGATTTGTGCCGAGTCGTTACGGCGACTGATGCCGATGTGCTCGAATGCGAACGTCTTCAAGTCGTACGAAAGGGAAGGGCGATGTGGCGGGTAGAAGTGTTTGTCCAGATAACGGTACGCCCTTCGTGCAATTGCACTCAGTTGGCGAACCTTGGAGTAGTCCAGCTTCTTGAGGTATCCGGATTGGAAGCTATCGAACAAGACATGATTCCAGCGGAATTCTGAGAGCCGTTCTGATTCATCCCTGACAATTGAGCGGCGCCGTCCATCGCGGATTTGGAACGAATCAAGCAAGGCAAACCCGCCTTGGTTGCAGAAGCTCTTCTTCGAGTTGTCACGCCAGGCGTTCTCATAGAAAAGACGGACGCCCGTGAGTCGGCAAAAGGCCTTGTTAATCCGATGGTAGGACCAGTCGCGGTTCTTCCAGCCAAGGAGTTTGATGAGTTCGCTACGTGTGAACATGACGGCCGCATCCTGGAAGTCGTTCTTAACCTTGGTCAATTGAATGAGTCCGAGGTATACCTCTTCGTCTTTCGCCGTCGGCAATCCATGTTTGGCGTCCCCTGTGACGGTCAGTTTCCGAACGACTGGTTTTCCCAAGGTGCGGTCGTAACACTGCTTTTGAAATTCCAACACGTTGCTGCCATTACTACGTTCGGAGAGTGTTGCGATCGGGAATTCGATCAGGTTCATTTCATCGCGGCCATCTCGAAATTGCTCAAAGTTCTTTCGCCCTGTTGACACCTTTTGGTTGTTTCTATTCACAATCCTCCCTGTACATGAGTACTGGAGTACAAAAGTACGCGCCGAAAAAATGCAATGATTCCGGCGACTTGCTGTTGAGAACTCTGTTTCGTTTGTCGCATCGACGCTGTCTCGTTTGGCGTAGGAACTCTGCGTCGCTTGGCGTAGAAAGCCTGTCTCACTTGGCGAATGGTGTCTGCGTCATTTGGCGTATTGCGGTTCATCGTTCATTTCTCGGTTTAAGTGACTTGAACCAACACTACGAGTTTATGTCAGCATCTGGCAAACGCTTTCTTGTCTTTATTGCGAATCCAAGCCAAGAGAATATTGATTGACGTTTCGACGAAAGCCGTGCGATCCTTGCATCGACGCGGCCGATTCACCAACCTTCGCACAGAGGAGTGGCGATTTGCCGAGGAAGTTCAACGACTTAACCAGAATTGCCACGGGCAATTTCAACACAATGGACCTATGGCCGACTCAATCTGTCTCATAAATCAAAAAGGAGGATGCGGAAAAAGCTCAACGTGCCTTCACTTGGCGGGCGCATTCGCGGGTAGCGGTATGCGCGTGCTGCTGATCGACGCCGATCCTCAGGGCTCACTCAGTCAAGGATTACTGGGCTCTGCCGCTGTCGAGAATCTACCGATGGAACAAACGACCGCGGGTCTCTTCGATGAAAGGAACTTCTTTGGCGACTTGTCGAAGATCATCCAAGAGACGAAGTTCGACCGAATCTGGTTGGCCCCGGCGAACCAGCATCTAAGTCGGTTCAATACTCCCTGCCCGGAGCAAACTGGAATGGATCAGTTTGCAATGCGTGATTTCGTTGCCAAACAAACGAATGTCGATATTGTGCTTATCGACTGCCCGCCGAATCTCTATCGCTGCAGCTGGAATTCGATGGTCGCCGCCGATTATGTAGTGATTCCGGTTCCGCCGGAAGACTTTGGAACACAAGGCTTGCGGGCCGTACATCAAGCTGTACTGAATGCCCGGAAGCTCAATCCCGAGCTAAGAAGGCTGGGCCATGTCATTACGCGTTCGGACCGCCGATTACTGATTCACAGATCGTACGAAACGAAGTTGCGAGATGCTTACGCGGACTTGGTCTTCTCGACGGTCATTCCTGAAGCGTCTGCGTTTAAGGTCGCTACGGCCTGCCGCCAGCCCGTGGAACACTATCAACCGTCGTCGGTGGCAGCCAGTTTGACACGAACGCTCTCACGTGAGATTCTCGACCGCATTAGTATGAAAACGAAATTGAGGAGCGTAGCCTAGGAATGACAACGCGTGCGGCACTAAAAGACATAGAACTGAATTTGGAAGAGTCGGTTGGCATACGCAGTCAAGCCACAGTGACACCGCTCAGCCCAGCGGCTTTAGAAAAAGATGTTGGTCGGCGACCGCTTCGCGACTTTGGACGCGTCGCCATCGACTTGGTCGAACCTGATCCTGATCAACCACGAACTGAATTCTCGAAGGACTCGATTGACCGGCTTGCCAAAAGCATCGCTGCAAAAGGACAGCTCCACCCCATTCGTGTTCGCTGGTCCGAAGAGCGCGGAAAGTGGCTGATTATTTCGGGCGAACGAAGATATCGCGCTTCTCTGGCAGCCAAACTAACGACCATTGATTGTTTCTTCCAGGAAGGTGAGTTTGATTCATCAGACATTTTAGAGCAGCAATTGATCGAAAATCTATTGCGAGAAGACCTCAAGCCGATGGAGCAGGCCAAGGGCTTCTCATCTCTCATGGAACTCAATGGATGGACTGGCAAGCAAGTTGCCGAGTCGCTCAATGTCTCTCCATCAACTGTCAGTCGGGCTTTGGCTTTGCTTGATTTGTCGCCACAAATTCAGGAACGCGTGAACAACGGGGAACTCGGAGCCCGAGCAGCTTACGAAATCACAAAGCTTGAAAATACCGAATTGCAACAAGTCGTCGCCTCAACCACCGAACCCACCGCGAAGAAAGTCGCTGCTGCCGTCCGCCAGAAACGTGGACGCAAACCGCCAGCAACGCGGGGATTCAACCAGACGTTTTTCGGCGAGAATGACGTCAAGGTACTTGTTACGGCTTCAAAGAAAGTGAACTACCATGAGGTCGAGCTGGCACTAAGCCAAGCCCTCGAAGAAGTCCGTCATTACCTCAACAACGGAAAAATAAATTAGCAACAATCGTTGGTACAACGTGCCAAGTCGTGCTATTGAAAGACAATGATTGATCCCTATTTAGCACTAATCGACCGCTACGGGCTGAGAGCGCTTGTAAAGGAGGACGGAACACCGCCTTCTGATTCATTCCGAAGCATCGTACGCGTTAGCCATCCCAACTGCGTTCTGATCTGGGCACTGTTGTTTCCAGAACCTGTGTTGGAAATCCGACGTCGATTAGCCCTCGGTGACGGCAACGATGCCCTGCGAGTCCTCGAACTTTATGCCGATCGCTTGGGCGTCATCAGTTCACCGAGCCTCAGCAAAGCCGCATAGCCTTCCGCTAAGACACCATTACTTGAGATGCGAATTACGAAACTCGTCGTCGATATTGACAATATGCAGATTGCCTTTCGCGTAGGCAACCAACCGATCACCAGTTGGGTTGAATCTAACGAATTCAGCTCTCGAATTCAGCATTCTGTCGTCAAGCTTGAGGAATTGTGTTTCGCCGCGCTTCTTATAAACAAGGGTTAAGTCCCCAGCAGCTGAACCGACGGCAAGGATGCTTGCTGGTGAGAAATCAAAATCGCTTAGTGGGTCGGCCTTCGACTTCACCGTTTCCTTGTAAGAAGAACGCATGCCTGGCAAACCTCCCAACCCCAACGGGACAGAGCGTTTCACGACGCGATCAATTTCCGGTCCTTCCGGCAACTTCACAGCTCCTTTCCACGAGCCACTCGCAATGTCCAAGACCTCGACGGAGCTGGGTGTACCCACAAGCAAATGCTTGGAATCAGCGGAAAACCTCACTCGCTGAATTCTGCGTGATTTCACGACGTTGCTGGCAACGACTCGACCGCTTTCCAATGAATAGACTTCGGCACACACATCCCAACCATCTTGGAGCACGGCCACCCACCCAAAGTACTTGCCGTTGGGTGCGATAGTCCCTTGGCCTTTTTGCATAGTATCCCGAAGCGTTAGTGCCATACATTCTGCGGCACTGTCCCCTGAATAGAAAACGAACGATCGGCCAATTCTGCCGAGCGCGATGCTGCCTTCCGACTTTGGAAGCGCCTCTTGCTCATCCGTCGCTATTCGTTGCAGCTCAATTTCAATCGGCTCAGCTCTCCCTTCACGCCGGAATCGAAGTTGAAACCACGTATTCGCCCTTCCTTTCAGATGAATGGGGAATCCCTCGCTCCCTCGACCTAACAGCGTACTCCAACCCTTCTTATTTTTGCCTCGTCCAGGTTTTATTTTGTTCTTGATGGCAATCAATTCGTCGCCGAGTTCCACATCCGTCGATTTCAATGTCTCGCCGATTGAAGAAACGATCAGTTTGCCATCTGATTTCGAGATTTCAATATCGACCTTAGTCGGCGCTGGATCGGAATAGTCCAACTTCCACGGCGTCTCTCTAATCTTTTCAGTGTCTCCATTCTCGACGTCGATGCGCACAACATCGGAGAATTCGCCGATTCCGACTAGATGTTTCGAGTCACTCGAAAAGGCAATGGCGCCAATATCCATATCTGCATATGACGCTTTGAGTTTTCGATTTTCCAAGTCTATGACTCTCAGCACAAAGTCACTCACCCTCAATGCCAGCAGGCGACCGTCAGGCGAGAACGCATGAGCATGAATCCGTTCTGGCTTGTTCTTTTCGTCAAGCAGTTTGATGCTGTCATGCGCTATTTTGGAAGTCTGTCCGGACAAAAATCCTCCGGACATGAGGCAGTAACCAATCACCAGAAATAGCACTCGCCGATGCATGTTTCGCTCCCCCAAAGAAAGACCTGTGGCTTGACCGGTTAAAGATAGCAACTCGGCAGCGATCTAACAGTAAACGCAGTACCAATTGGCCTGACGTCCGCATTGAGAAAGTTAATTCATCTGAATACCTCGGCGATCTCTTTGCTGCTGATCGGAATTCAAGCGTCGATAGCGCCCTGCTATTCTGTCCGATTGTCGCCCCCAAGAATTTGACAGGTCCCACGCCCCGGGAAATTGAATTGACCGTGAGGTTGCTTGTTGTCTTGAAAGTTTAGGTCAGGACGGCCGAAAACATGGACTGCGCAAACTTTGAGTGCCGAAGATGAAGATACGAAGACCTTCAATTGCGGAAACCATGACGTGGATGTTGCCAGACCTAGAATGTCCGGAGTTCTTGAATCTCGCGCCA
>CALJOA010000069.1 GCA_937981585.1 uncultured Pirellulaceae bacterium
CACTTCACGGCTCGGAGAGGCTGTGATTTTTTCAAAACATTGCTTAACAACATCAGCCGTTTTGGCGATAGCCACGGTTAAAGGCAGTTCAACCGGGGCTATCGCCCAAACGGCTAATAAAATCACAACCTCGGAGAGCCGTGCTACTGACAGCTACTGGCGCGTCAAAGTTTCGTCTAGATTAAAGACAGCCAAACACAAGCTCGTCCAGCTCGCCAATTCACTTACGTCGAGTTGACCATCGACTGCCGACTCGCCGCTGGCAACAAACAGCTCTGCCGATTTTTTATTTTTGCGATACTGCGTTCTGGTGCGGTTCAAAGCGCTAATCAAAATCGAAGTCTCTGATTTATCAGGTTGTCGAGCCAGCACACGGCGATAAACAACTTTCAATTTGTCTTCATCGGACTGCAATTGAGAGTTCAAAACGTCGGTCGCCAACAAGCGAGCAGCTTCGACAAACGTTACGTCATTGAGTGTGCCAAGTGCGTGCAACGGCGTGTTGGTGTGGAACGTCTTGACCGAGCACGTCATCCGATCGGCGTTGTCGAAGAACATCGTCGGAGCTGCGATTCGCCTCCAGAACGTGTAGATGCTGCGACGGTAAAGCGAATCACCGGAGTCGAGTTTGAACTTTTTCTTGCCAAAGCTGGCTTCTTCCCAGACGCCGGCTGGCTGGTAGGAGTTGACTGGCTTTCCACCAACGGTAGTAACCAGTCGTCCGCTGGCGGCAAGTGCGTTGTCGCGCAACATCCAAGCCGGCATGCGGAATCGGCTGGCCCGCGCGAGCAACCGATTCTTGGGATCGAGTTCCTGCAACTGCGGGTTGGTTTTGGAGGATTGTTTGTAAGTGCGACTGTTGACGATCGAGCGAATGATGTGTTTTGTGTCCCAGCCAGATTCTCCACCGTCTCGATATTCAGTCGCCAGCCAATCAAGCAAGGCAGGGTGGCTCGGCGGTTCGCCTTGAACGCCAAAGTCCTCGGTCGTTTTGACGATCCCGGTACCAAAGAATTGAACCCAAATTCGATTCACCGTGACGCGAGGTGTTAACGGGTTGGATTTCTCGAACAGCCACTGGGCGAGCGCCAATCGGTTTTTCGGAGGCGAACTCTTTTTTGCATCGGTCTCCGGTTGATCGTCAATCGAATCAGCGAACATCGACGGGACGCGAGCGCTGACTTCATTAAGCGGTTCCTGATACGAGCCGCGGTTAAGCCGGAATGATTTTCGAGGTTTTGACATGTCTTCCATCACCATGACTTTGGCAACGTCACGATAAATTTTTGCCAGTTGCTGATCCTGCTCGAGTTTCTTTTTCGCAAGCGCGGCATACTCTTTGTCCTGCTGGTTGAAAGCATCAACGATTGCGCTGGTTTGCTGCTTCGAACGGGACTTGGGTGGGATCTTGAGATTCTTGGCCAGTATGTTGCTTGTGCCCTGTAGTTGCGGCCGAACTTGATCGGTCAGCGAGATTCTGAACCGCCCGATATTGTGATTCTTGTGTGCCGACTCGTGCTTAAGGACGATTTTCAATTCGGCATCGGCAGGGATATCGATGGCTTTTGCAAGAGTAAAGACGGCTTCGCGCTCTTTTCGTTCGTTGCCTTTGCTAAGGATCGCCCAGCCGGTTTGGGGATCATCGTCGATTGAATGGGCGGCGGGAAAATTGCGCTGCTCGTAGTCGGCGACCGCTGAGACGAACTTCAGCTCTTGCTCGTTGGGCTCCGAGCCAGGTTCAATTAGGAAGACCGCAAAATCCGTAAGCACAAAGTTGGAACTGTTGGATCGCGCGAGCCCCTGCTTTGTCATCGACTTGTGATTGAGGGCTTCGACTCGCACGCCGCTGATGGTTTTGAGTTTCGGTTTGGCCGTGATGCTGTAGACATCTTTGTCAGGATTGGAGCCCTCGCTCAAGATCGACTGATCATCAAGCTTTTGTAGCTTTGAACCGGTCGCATAAAAAGTTGCAGGCTCAAGCACGTTCCAGTTGGTTCGGGCGTTCAACGCCTCGATCTGTGCGGCTTCCCAGTTGGATAACTCCGGTTCAATTTCCCGGGCGCGGGCCGACATCTGCTGGTCCACTGCCGCAATCTGCTTTTTGATCGGGCCAATTTGTTTCAATTGATCTTCGCTCGGCACCGAGATTACCGGAGGTGTTTGCGCGTTCCCACCGCCACCAGTGATCGGAGTCTGATTGAAGAAAGCGAACAGGCTGTAGTAGTCTTCCTGCGTCAGTTGGTCATATTTGTGATCGTGGCAGCGACAACAATTGAACGTCAGACCGATCCATACGGTACCAGTTGTTTCGGCCATGTCCATCACATAGTCGATTCGGTTCTCTTCGGCGATCCTTCCGCCTTCGCCGTTGATGGGATGGTTTCGGTTGAATCCAGTAGCAAGTTTTTGTTCTTGCGTCGCGTTGGGAAGCAGATCTCCTGCGAGTTGCCAGGTTGAAAACTGGTCGAACGGCATGTTTTGGTTGTAGGCTTTGACGACCCAATCGCGCCATGGCCACATCGTGCGTTCCTTGTCGCCTTGATAGCCATTGGAGTCTGCGTAGCGGGCAGCGTCGAGCCAAGTCCATGCCATGCGTTCGCCGTAGGCTGGTGAATCAAGAAATCGGTCGACCATTTTCTCATAGGCATCGACCGATTGATCATTGATGTACTGGTCAACCTGCTCGGGTGTTGGTGGAAGCCCCGTCAGGTCAAGGCTTACCCGGCGGATCAGCGTTTCAGGTTCGGCCTCGGGAGAAAAATCCAAGCCGTTTTGTTTTAGCTTTCTCTCAACAAAGAAATCGATTGCCGATTCGTGTTTGGCGCTGTCAACTTTTTCACGCTTGATCGGAGCGTACGCCCAGTGCTGTGCCCACCGGCCGCCTTCATTGATCCAACGCTTGATCAGTTCGATTTGTTCTTTGCTGAGACTCCGATTGGAATCGTGCGGTGGCATCAATTCGTCTGGATCATCAGAAATGATTCGCAGGTATAGATCGCTGTTCTGGGCATCACCGGCAACAAAGACGGCTTGTGCATCCTCTTCGACATCGAGCCGCAAGTCGGCCTTTCGCTCGTCACCGTCCTGCCCGTGACAGTAATAACAGTTCTCACTGAGGATCGGTTGTATGTCGCGGCTGAAGTCGATTTTGGTGGGCGCATCCTGAGCGAAAACCGGATTGCCAATCACCAACACTACGAACAACGACAACGCGATTCGAAAAGTTTGTTTTAGGATTTCCAAAAAAGTGGAGCGCATAAATTCCGACTGGAATAAAGAAAAGACTGCGACAAAAAATTACTACCTATAGATTCTCGATACAACAAAGAGGCTTGTCGATACCTTGGCACGGCTATTATCCTTGTTTTATCGACGTTTTTGGTGTTGATCTTTGAACCAAGTTTAGACTTGTCGAGTTCACATATAAGTTTGTATCTATCACCACGCGGAAGGGTATCGCTGAACTAGGGAATCTCGCCTCCCCGGAACGCGCTGACAGGTAATCCGGTTCCGCCGCAGAGGTTTGGCTCGGCGGTCTTGTTCCATGCGTAGCGAAATGCCGACGGGGATTCAACTGCGTCAGATGATAGGATGACGGAGTCGCTGTCGATAGTCGCCGCTGCGGGTTGGAATCCTTCCGAGCCTGCGCCAATAATTTCGAAATGCGAAGGCGACTTTCCGTCGCGAGTTTTCAATCCGCCGCCAACGTTTTTGAATTTGATTTTAAGTTTGCTTCCGGAGACTTCAAACGAGTCGAGCTGGGGGCTGTTGGCAACGACACCAGATTTTCCATAGTCGTTTTTGAGCGCCAGATAGGCCAGCCTCAAGCCAACGTCTTGCTTGTTGGGCGGATGAATGTTGCCGATTGTTGCGATATCGTTGGTGACAACCATACCGGTGTTGGGAAGCGTCGTGACAGCCGTTTGGGCTTCCCAAAAATCGGCCAAAATCGTTGGGTCTTCATCGCCGTACTTGAACGGCGCGATCTGCACAAAGTAGAACGGGAAATCGCCTTGCCCCCAAAGCTCACGCCAACCTTGGATCAACGCTTTCTTTTTCTCGAAATACATCATGCCTTCCCGATGATTCGATTCGCCTTGATACCAAATCGCTCCGCGAATCGGGAATCCAACCATTGCGTGAATCATTCCGTTGTACAGCGTCGTCGGATCTTTACGTTTTGTAAAAGGAATCAGGGAGCTGGGAAAAGCCGGAGAAGCAGTCACTGGCTCAAGCGTATCGACAGCAGTCTTCGCTTTGGCCAGCCACTGCTCAGTCGCCGCGATGTGTTGATTCAATTTGGCTTTATAAGCCGGACTGCCTGGTGTGCGACCGATGACAGACTGATAAATGTCGTTGGTTGCCGGAACGTTTTTGAATCCGTTGGGCGGAGTCCAGGGTTCGACTCTTGTTCCTCCCCATGTTGAATTCAACAAACCGATTGGAACGTTGAGTTCTGAGTGCAGTTTTCTCGCCATGAAATATCCGCAAGCGGTGAAGTTTCCGGCCGTATCGGGTGAGCAGATTTCCCATTTCGATTCAATATCATCGACCGGCAATGCCGAAGGTGATTTGGCAACCTTGATGTGGCGAATCAGTGGATACTTGGCCGCTGCGATTTCATTTTTTGAATCGGATGATCGCGAAACCGTCCATTCCATGTTTGATTGGCCCGAGCACAACCAGACTTCGCCGATCAAGACATCGGTCAACTCAACGGTGTTGTTGCCTTTGATCGTCAGTGTGACCGCGTCATTGCTGGCAGGCATCGCAGGCAATTCAAGTCTCCATTTACCATCGGCGCCAGCCGTTGTGCTGGCGGAGCTTGAGCCGATCGTCGCCGTAATCGACTCATTGGCGTCCGCCCAACCCCAAACTTGGATCGGTTGTTTTTGTTGAAGCACCATGTGGTTGCCAAAAAAGCCAGGCAACCGAACGTCCGCGTTTGCGATGGTGCTGGACCAACCCAAGATCACAAGGATCGAAAGGGTCGCAATAGTATTGATCAAACCTTTGAGTTGGCGAACTGAAAAAGGGCTGCGGTGAAAACTGCGCTGTGATTCTGAACGGTTCATTTGACGAACTTTTCTTGAGATTACTTGAGGTTGAGATTTCCAAGTCGGACGTCCATCGTATCTTCGTTGTCGCCGAAATGCCAATCGACTATTGAAGACGTCTGGTTGCCGAAGTTGCCTCCAAGTCGATGCAATAGCTGGAGGGAAGCCGAACCAAATCATCCTCGCTTCCGGTGAAGCGAATCACGACGCCGTAATCTGATTCGGCTTGTTCGATTGAAACGTATTGATTGACGACATCGTTGAGGACTTGGTCGGGATCACGTTCAAACGGATTTCCGTATCCTCCGCCGCCAGGCAGATTCATTTTGATCACTGAATCGGGTTCTAGCCATAAAACTGTTTTGGGTTCAGCCGGTTCACCGTCCAGTTCGAATGCACCGAGTGCTCCGGCCTGTCCACCTTGCAAACCATCGGCAGCGAACCTGGTGCGATCAACCATTCCAGAAACGCTCCACGGCTCAGTCCCCAACTGCGCCACTGAAATGCTTTGGCCAAGCCCGCCTCGGAACTTTCCCGGGCCACCTGAATCGGATCGCAGCTCGCGATGGGACTGGATGATCGGAGCTTGGGTTTCGGCGACCTCGGTCGGGACGCCGCCAACACCGCTTGGAAAACCTGTGGCACTGAGCCCATCCTTTGTCGGTCGGGCTCCCGTGCCTCCGAGAGAAAACAAAGTCAAATTGGATTGCTTTTGAGTTTGATCCGAATGTGATCGTTGGGAACGTGTTTGATCCAAATTCGCCTGAGGCCATTTGGCTCGCCAGATGCTCATCCAGATTGGATCAGCACTTCCGGCCATCACGCGATCGGGAATCGCTTGACTAATCGCACCGAAAATCGCGGTGGGCAAAAAGTGACCCACCAGATGGCGCGACGCAACGGCGGCGGGTCGTTTGCAATTGAGAATGCAACCTTCGGGAGCGGTAATGTGAACCGGTCGAAAGGCGCCTTCGTTGTGGGGGACCTCCGGACTGATCGCGGCTTTGATCGCGAACGAAGCGTAACCTTTGGTGTAGTTCAACACGACATTGATTCCGCGTGACGATTGCGGCGACGAACCGTCAAAGTCGATTTGCATGTCTTCGTCTTCGACGGTCACCGCGACTTTGATGCACAATGGTTCTTCGAACCCGTCGCTCCAGGTCTCGTTTTCGTATCGACCGTTGGGAATGGCCTTGATACCCGCGCGCATCGCCGATTCGGATCGCGAAATGATTTCGTCGGCCAGCGGATCGATCGTGTCCAAGCCAAATTCGTCCATCATCTGCAAGAGGCTTTTGGCGCCTACCGCATTGGAACTGGCTTGCGCGTATAAATCACCAACGGTTGCGTCTGGAGTGCGAACGTTGCCTCGGATGATCTTGAATAACTCCTCGTTTGGTTCGCCAGCATTGAAGAGCTTGGTGATTGGAACCTGCAATCCTTCTTCGAAAACTTCGCGGGCCTCGGCAGAGAGGATGCGACCGCCCACATCGGGCGAGTGACAACAGTTGGAGAAGTAGGCCACGATCTTTTGTCTGCCATTTTCGTTCCGAAACACTGGTGTCAAAACTGTGAAGTCGTTGACTTGTCCGGCCGTTAGCCAAGGGTCGTTGGTGACCAAGACGTCGCCGGGAACAAGCGTGCTCGGAGGATAAGCGTTGAGCAAGTGGATCGCACCGGTCGCCATCGGGTTGATATGCCCGGGAGTGCCGGTCAACGATTGGGCGATCATCAGCCCGCGGGTATCGAATATCCCACACGCCAAATCGAGCGACTCGCGCACGATGGTGCTAAACGCGGTTCGAATCAGCGTGGTCTGCTGTTCATTGGCAACCGAGAGCAGTCGGTTCCAAAGGACTTCGAGTTGAATTGGAGTTAATGTCATTGGAGTTAGTGCTATTGAAGTTAGCGCCATTGAATCCGTTAATTTAAAAGTCTATCCCTTCTCCCCCTTGGGGGAGAAGGTGCCCGAAGGGCGGATGAGGGGGCGGAGTACAAGATGCGAAGCAAATACGGAGAGGAGCCGAGCGGGGCGCGCTGAGGGTCGCCGGTCTTTGTTTCGGTGTCGCCGAGCCCCACTGCACGCCAGCGAAATGTACGCACGAAACTTGTATAGCTTCATTGAACAACCCAGAACGTTCTGTTTGCTCGTGGGAACCCCTCACCCCCAGTCGCTCTCCCCCACGGGGGAGAGGGGAGCCAGTGATGTATGAGTGGCTGCTCAGATTGAGCGATTGTAGGTCGGACACTTCGGGCACTCTTGCCCGACTCGAGTTCTGTAGAATTGCAATGAAAGTTCAAGATAGGGTTTACCTGTTCAACAAGATGTGGTGCGCTGATGTCAATCATGTTTATCCCGTCCGAAACCATTGATTTGTTCGTTGGATTTTCGACATTCCCAAACAGGAACAAGACGCATGTTTCAACGGGCAAGAGTGATGCGCCCGACATTTTCTTGAATTGCGAATTATTGATAACCGAGCGTCTCAGTTTTTTGATGTCTGTTTTTTGGCGTTTGTTTGTGGACAGATTTGATGTCTTTTTTTGCCGTTGGGCTCAATCTTTT
>CALJOA010000070.1 GCA_937981585.1 uncultured Pirellulaceae bacterium
CTCACGGTGAATCTCATCAAGCCGGCTTTTCAGATCGCGTTTGGCTGCCTCTAACTCAATCTGGTTTTCAATCGCCTTCTCAATCGCCTTCTCATTGGCCTCTTTAATCGCAGCTTGCTCGGCAATCGCGGCCTGATGAGTCGCCAAAACAATCTCGCGTTGTTGCTGGGCAAATTCCTCTTGTCGTTTTCTCAGCGACAGGGCTCGTTTGTTTTCAACTCGCTGTTTGGCAATCTGCTTTTTAACAATTCCCAGCTGAACCAACATTTGATGTCGCTTCTGAGTCAAGGTGGCGGCCAGTCGGTTCTCCTCAAGGATACGGTTTTCAAGTTGATGGTTGTCGCGATGAAGTTTTGTTGCTGTGTCGGATTGCTGAGAAAGTTCTTGTTTCAGCTCAGAGATTTTCGATTCAAGATCGACATTGGCATGAGGATTCTTTTTCGCCGAGCCAGCTTGGGCGCTTACAACAACGACAAGGATAATCAGAATGCCAACCAGATTGGCAACGATATCAAGGAACGAGTCCTGACCAGTTGTGATTCGTTTGATACTCATCGCTGCCCTCGACTGGAGGATTCAAATTCGCCGTTTTTCGAAGATGGAGAATTCTGCGAAGTGAGCGACAGTCCACTTTTGTAGAGCAAGCCTTTGAGTTCGAGAAACCGTTGCCGTCCGCCGTCGAGAATTGAAAACCGAAGCTGCGGCTTCCAGTAAGCGTTTGGCCCCGGAACACCCCAGTCGTCGATTTGATCCCAAACTTGGTCAACCAAAGCATCGATCGAATCGGAAGTCTTTCCCGTTATTGGAATTCGTTTCGAAGATCGGCCGGAATAGACTTCAAGCGCATCGTGGCTGCAAACGACTCGAATCGGGCGCACGTATCCAGTCGCGCCGGGCGTCTGGGTCGGCAAGGCCCAATCGCTGCCGCGTTCCTTGGCAAGCGCTGTGTCAGCGTAAGGATTCTGGAGTTGCTGGTCGCCCGACTGACTGCTGTTTGGATTTGAGGAAACAGCCGAACTCTCAGGGCCAGAGTTTGTTGTTGCTTCATACGTGCCAGTTTGCCCGTGAGATTGAGCAAGCATCTGATCCTGTGATGTCGATGAGCTCGAATCGAGTTCCACGTTACTTTCGAAATCGCTCGTGGCCATTTCATCCGACTCTCCCGAGGCCGCCGCCACGAAAGACTCTTCATTCTCTTCTCCCTGCTGTTGAATCGACTGGCCTACTTCTGAATAACCATTGGTTTGGCCTGCATTGGAAACGAAACCTCCTCCGGAGCCTGCCGTTATTAAACCAGGGCGGTAGTTTCGTGAACCGCGTTTCCGCCTGCTGCCAATCGGGCCGGCGCCTGTTCCAGCTTGCGCCAACTTCGATTGACGGTATCGCGATTGGGCTAACCGCTGCTGTTGTCGAACGCGTGCTTCTTTGATCGCCTCTTGGATTTCGGCTTCCAGTTGTTCATCCTTGGAGCCGAACTCCAGCATTTTGTCGGCTTCAACCAACTCATAACCGAACTCGTCGTCCCAACTTTTCATCGCGTGACGGGCCAGCGTAAATGTTTCGGCGCCGCCGGGCCGAATGACGATCAAAGGGTAAGGGCTTCCTTCCTCTCCCGCTAAATCATAACGCCGCCAGTATTCGCGGATGGTCAGCAAAGCCGAATCGAGCATGTTGCCCGGTTCCAACGGTGGAACGAACTCCGACTTCGCCAATCGAATTCCCGATGGCTGGAGCGTGATCGCATCGGCGGTGCATTCCATAAAAATTGGTCGCCGAAACGTACCTCCGCCGCCCTTGTGTGGCACAATTACGAACCGCGCAGGACCGCTTGTATCAGCCGAGTCCCGTTTAGCATCCAACTGTTTTTCTGCCAGCTCAATTTCTTTTTCAAGGTTTTGCAGTTCCGCGATCGCTTGTTGATTCTCTGAATCGTCCGGCTGGACTATTTCGACCATCAAGGGAACCTCGGGCAGAACCGGTGCCTCAGGATCTTTCATGGCGGCGATTTTTTTTGACTCGGCGTCGAGTTGGAGCAGTTCGTCGCCGAGGCTTCGGAAATCCCGTTTGAGTTTCCTGATCTGCTCTTCAATGTGGCTACGATTGGCGCGCGAGTCGCTCAGCCGATCAAGCGCTTCAGGGCGCACCATCGAAAGCCCTTCGATCTGAGCCAAGCGAACGTCCCGAATCGATTCCAACGCGTCGATCTCGGCCTGTTGATCTGCGTCGGACTCATTTTGAACCTGACGGGCCTGATCATCAGCGGCTTTGACAGCCATGACGAGCATCATGATTAGTATGCCCAGCGTGCAGATCAATACTGCGAGAAACGGGAACAGGGAAACGCTCAGCTTGTTGCGCCGCGATTGGGATCGTTTTTTTTGCTTACGCCTCATGCCGCATCGTCGGATCGCTGGCCTTCCGAAGCTGCCGAATCATCGGGGCTGAGGAATCGGAACGGCAACACGATTTCGTCTCGTGCCCCACGTTGGCCAAGCTGTGAATCCGGCTTGGCCGCAGGGTCGACCGAACGACTGAGTACATCATCCAAATAGGATTGGAAGTTGACAACGCGAGGCGATTCGAATGAAACCTCTGGCTCAGTTGTCGGTTCTGGCTCTTGTTGCATAGATTCGACCAACCTGGATCGCCAAATCGAAATCGGAGCTGATTGCCCCTCTTGGGCAACGGCATCTTGATTTATGGGCTCAAGTGGGGCTTGGTAAACACTGGGCGATTCCACTCGCTCGGGAGATTCTGATGATCTTTCGGTTGAACCCGGTTGTTGCTCGGGTGACTTCTGTTGTTGCTGTTCGGGGGGATCAGGAGATGCCGCGATAGATTCCACTGGTTCAATCGAGCGGGAAAGTTCTCGTTTTTGCTCGGACACAAACTGCTTAAGCAATTTGGTTTGCTCAGAAAGCTGGCCCTGCTGCGCCTCCAGTTGACGCGCGTTGTCTGACAAAGTGACTTGCCACTGCTGCCACCGATGCGCCATCGCCTCGTCAGCTTTGTCGATTGCTTCCCCAAGATAGTGCGCCAAATTGGTGACGTTCTCATCCAATGCGGCCGACATATTGTCTTGAACCTGAAGATTGGTATCGGTCAGCGTCGAAGCCCAGGCTTGCTCGGCCGAGCGGATTGTCTTCTTCCAAATTTCGGTTTGCTGCTCGGTGGATTCTCGATTCGTTTCGGCGATGTGTTGAGCCAACTCTTGATAGGGACCTTTGCGACCGCCTCCGGCGAATGAAAAATGCCGATTTAGTTCGCCCTGGGCTCGCTGGTCAACAAGTAATAGCAATTGGGTTTCGAAACGGTCGACCAAAAACTGACCGAACATCAAAAGCATCGACAAAGTAAGCGCCAAAGCAGTTGTATCAAAGGCGATGTAGAGATTGCCGCGAAGCCCATCCATCATCGTTTGCAAGTTATTGTCGGGGCCGACATCGATGCCACCCAGCGCCTGAGAAATCCCCAACACAGTACCGAGAAAACCCAACATCGGAGTGGCCCAGATCAAAATCTGAACCAGTGAATAGCGTTGCTGTTGTTGGTCGAGATCAAGATCGGCGAGGTACTTCAGTTCGTCTTCGATATCTTCGGTGGAATCGGTCCGATAGGCAAACTGCAGCCCGCTTTGCAAACGCTGCCACAGATAATGGTGGTGAAGCCACTTGGGCAGAGCCGAAAGACGCTCCCCTAAACGAGTCGCATGCTCCGAGACAGTCAGGTTCTCGCTGGCCGTCGTTGTCATAGCAGCGGAACCTTTGGCAAGCGATCGGGATTTCGACTGCTGCGAAGCCGACTGCTCTTGATCCTCGGCGCCGTCAGCCAGTTGATCGCCCGAAAGATCATCGAGCGTAATCTTCTCCTCACCACCGAACTGCTCAAAAACGTTGTTGGCAATCAACAATAGCGACGCCAGTCCGATAAAGAACATTCCAACCGTGACTTTGGAAACCGGATGGCCGGTCAGGTATCTCAGCACGGTATCGTTTGTGATATGGCCTTGGTCGATCGAGTAGGCCAACCCCAGATACATTATTAGCCCGAGGCAAACTGGAATCACCAGCGATGGCAGTACTGCAATCCAACTTGACGAACGTCTCACTGACTTCCTTGTAATCTGTGTGATTGATAGGTCGGTTAAAACTAACTACGAAGTGCTCAATTCAAGGTACAAACTCTGAACGCATTGCGGCGCAGCAAACGTAACGTGGCCACATCAACCTCTATCTAATCGGAAATTTCGTCGTAGCTGGAACAGCTTATGTCTTCATTAATGGGCAATTTTTCGGAAACCACAACCTTTTTTCGCGAACCCGCAAACTTGGACGGTTTTCGCCAAAGATCGGTGAGGTCTTGGACGATAACGTTTGTGAAGACATCTGTACCCTCACAATTGGCTATCCCAGGGGGGTGAAGCCCGGTTTGACCTCGGTCGCCGGGTTTCTTTTTGCGCGCGTTTATTTGTTTAGGGCCAAGAAAGTGATCTTGTAGAGCGCGCACTCACTCTTGCCCGTCAAAACAAGCGGTCTTTCATGTGAGTGATTGCTACTTTGAAAGTGATGCTTGGTTTGGACAAAAGCCAGAACAAAGCGAGTTGTCCAGCTAGCATTGGTTGAAGTATCTTTGGCACTGTCAGCTTCGCTTGTTTCCCTGCAACGCAGATCATCACAACCCAGCTCCCGTAACCCAGTTCCCGTAACCCAGATCAAACCGATGCCATCTACAAAGCCGTCTATGATAATGCCTTGGCTACGTTTGCTCCGGATCCCGAATTTGCCTTCGGCGATCTCGAACATTTTGATGGCTTACCTGTTGGTCAATCAAAGCTGGACGCCAGTCACCACTCTGCTGCCGTTGATTGTGGCATCGGCGATGATGTATCTGGCGGGAATGATCCTCAACGACGTTTTTGATTATGAAGTTGATCTTCAAGAGCGGCCTAGTCGTCCACTGACTTCGGGGGCGATCTCAAAATCTCAGGCAACCTTGGTCGGTTTCACCCTGCTGATTGCTGGAGTCATTGTTGCAAGCCTGTGCGGGGCAGTTGCCGGGACTTGGCTCACGGGTTTTTTCGCCATTTTGCTGGCCAGTTGTATCTTGCTTTACGACGGTCCACTCAAAAGAACAATATTGGCGCCGTTTGTGATGGGAGGATGCCGGACGCTCAATATTCTGATGGGAGCTAGTACATTCGTTTCACTCGCAGCGAACGACATCGCACAAGCTTCGCCGCCTCTATTGCCCCACAACGAATTCCTCGGGCTACCGCTACTTGTCTGGTGGGTCGCAATTGCGATTGGAGGTCTGATTTCAGGCGCGACTTTACTTGGGAAAAAAGAAGCCGCCCAAGAACAGCCCCGAGGTCCGATGATCCTGGCGGGTGTAATCGTGTTGGCCAGTCTCACCGGGCTGGCGCTTTCGGTTTACTGCCCAACTTCGCCCGCCGCTGAAGCCTTACAAATCTCCGAAACTCAAAGAACCATTTTCCTAATGTTCATCGGGTTCATGTCGTTGACGATTTTGCGTCGAGTATTCGCCGCAGTTGCAACACTGAAGCCAAAAGCAATTCAGCTCGGCGTGGTTTCGGTACTCAGAAGCCTGATCATTTTGGATGCAGCCGTTTGTTACCTCGCAGCTCCACATCAGATCTCCTACGCCCTAGTCGTTTTGTCTCTACTGATTCCGACGTTTTTGCTCGGTCGGTATTTCGCGTCGACTTAGGCGTTTTTGTATCGACAGTCCCGACAGTCCTGTCAAATTCGCGGCATCTTTTACCCAGTTATTCAGTTGGCGATTATTCAGTTGGCGATTTAACAATCCAAGTTGCTCTCTGGTTTGCAGGATAGCTGGTAGGCCAGGGGTCGCATCGGGGCGGAGGAACGAGTATTCTAAAGTTCTGCCAAAATTATCCCGAAAATCTGTTGCGAGAATCAGATTCTTGCGGTCCCTGACCGTCATGGTTGTGTTTCAAGTAACTGACCATTTGACCAATAATTTCGCACGTTAATTCATGTGTTAAAGCAATGAAGCGTCTGCCTGGAAAATTTAGACTGATCTCTGCATTGGCCTGCCTGATGGCCGCAGTATTTGCTTTGGATGCTGTCTCGATCAATCATGTTTCTGCGGACAATCAGACAAAAGAGGTCGTCGAATTCGACCTCGAAGAGTGCACCGCTTTTGCTCAGCGACAAAGGAAGCGAGAGTCTAGGTTCCGTTTAAAAGGGCCGATTTATCTTCCTTCGAAAATCTTGACCTCTCGGTTTCTGTACCAAGTCAGACTTTGCTTTTTCCGCCCTTCCACCGAGCGTGATCAACTCAACGGCATCGGTGGATACTTGCGCACGTAGCCTACGACTGAGTCCTAGTCGTTATCGCTTGCCGCTTCAGTTTTCTTAACAATTTGAGAGAACCTGAAGTCTCGGTTGAGCGCTCTACCAGGAATTCCCTCAAAAAAATTCCGGTACGTTGTTCAAATTTTTATTGGCGTATTTCGTCGACTTGGCTCCAATGTCTGAGTAGACATTCGAAGTTAAATTGTTCGACTACTCGCGCCAGACCACGAGATTTTCTTCTATCAGTAAAAAAACAATATCCGAGATTAGATAAATGATCGAATTAAAACACTGGAAGTCTGACCTTCCCTCAGGATTAGTCGTTTTCCTGGTAGCGATTCCTTTGTGTTTAGGAATCGCCTTGGCGTCTGGCGGCTCAGCCCTGTCAGGCATTATTGCTGGCATCGCGGGCGGATTGATCGTCACGCTGTTCAGTAACTCTTCACTAGGTGTCAGTGGGCCAGCGGCTGGTTTGGTCGCGATTGTCGCCCCTGCGATCACCAAGCTAGGTTTTGAGAACTTTTTGTTGGCCGTCGTTCTGTCGGGAGTGATTCAACTGGTCTTGGGTTTCCTTCGCGCGGGCACAATCGGCTACTACTTTCCAACAGCGGTTATCAAAGGAATGCTGGTAGCAATCGGTTTGATCATTTTTCTCAAGCAGATTCCCCATGCGTTGGGGGACGACCAAGACTACGAAGGCGACCTAGCGTTCGAACAACACGACGGTCATAACACTTTTACCGAGATCCTGGACGCCGTTCAACATTTTTCGATGGGCCCGCTGATCGTAACCCTGGTTTGTCTTGCGATCCTCATCGTCTGGCAAACCAAACTGATCTCTCGATTTTCGTGGAGCAATATAATTCAGGGACCTTTAGTTGCTGTCCTTGCCGGCATCGGGCTGAATCTTGCGTTCAAGGAAACAAGCCTGATGATCAGCGAAGACCACTTGGTCACGTTGCCAACCGAAAAATTGCTGGATCAAATTAAGTTTCCAAGCTTGGAGATGATCGGGAATTCAGCGATCTATGTTACAGCGTTAACGCTGGCCATCGTGGCAAGTATCGAATCACTACTGTGTGCCGAAGCCACCGACAAACTTGATCCACAGCGTCGCCAAACTGACCTCAATCAGGAACTCAAAGCCCAGGGGATTGGAAATATTGTTTCGGGGATGGTAGGTGGCTTGCCAGTCACGCAGGTGATCGTGCGTAGTTCGACCAACATCCAGTCTGGCGGAAAAACCCGGCTGGCGTCGTTCTTCCATGGCTTCCTTTTGATCGTTTGCGTAGCGGCCATTCCGATGTATCTGAACATGATTCCGTTGGCGAGCCTTGCCGCGATTCTGTTCGTTGTTGGATATAAACTTGCCCATCCAAAGAAATTTGCGACGATGTTCAAGCACGGTTGGACCCAGTTCCTTCCGTTCATTATTACCATCGTTGCGATTCTGGCGACGGACCTTTTGATTGGAATTGGAATCGGACTTGTAGCTTCGGTTTTCTTCGTTCTCAAAAATAATTTGGGCGGATCTTCGATTCTTTCTGGACTAAAAGAAGAATGGGTTGAATCGAGCGAAGTAAACGGAAAAAAAGTCTACAAAATGCTCCTACCAGAACGACTTTTCTTTATCAGCAAGGGTTATGTTCAGACGCAGCTTGCTGAGTTGGAGCCTGACTCCAAAGTGGTCATCGATGCAACCAAAAGCATCTACATCGATCAGGACGTTGTAGACTTGCTGGATGACTTCGAGACAAACGCTCAATTCAACAATATTGAAATTGAGAAAATTGGTTTCAAATCCGATTCAAAACGTCAGGATTCAGAAACATCGCTCGATGGGGCGAAGTCTGAATCTGACAAAATCGAAGGCGGGTCTTGATCCCATTTCCTGTGGATGCAAATTCGCAATCCACAAAGACAATGAACTAGGTTTTGGACACAAAAGAAAAGTTAAGGAGCTACTCATGAATAGCAATGAAGTTATACAACGTCTTAAAGACGGAAACGCCCGATTCGCTGAAGACAAACTCGACGGCAAGTTGCAAGACAGTAGCCGCCGAGGCAGTTTGACAGGCGGTCAAGAACCCTATGCGATCATCCTTAGTTGCGCGGACAGCCGTGTGGTTCCCGAGCTGGCATTTGATACCGGTTTGGGCGAATTGTTCGTCGTCCGTGTCGCTGGAAACATTGCCAATACGTCTTCGATTGCCAGTATGGAATATGCCGTTGCCCACTTGGGATGTGAGGTGATTGTCGTCATGGGACACGAAAGTTGTGGTGCGGTGACGGCGGCGCTTGCAGGTGGCAGCAACGGATACAACTTGAACCATTTGCTGGCGCACGTGCAACCGGCGATTGCCTCATGTGGTAGCGACGATGTCAACTCGGTCGTGAAAGAAAACGCAAAGGTAACGGCAAAAGAGCTGGAAGGGCGATCGGCCATCATCGGCGATGCCGTCAGAGACGGTAAACTGCAAGTTGTTCCGGCGTACTACAACCTCGATTCGGGAAAAGTCGATTTCCTATAAACTTGGCTAGCGTGATGATTCAAGCAGCGTCTTCAAGTGTCACAGCACTTGCTGACGCTGTTTTTTTTTTCGCCGATTCAGGTTTTCTGACCAACCTAGAATTTTTCAAACTCGCCTCGACGTTTGGGGCTAATCCCGCGGCAAAACTATAAACTGACTTGCTACATTGCTTTTTCGGGGAAACCGTTCATGCTAACCTAATTCCAGCCTTCCATCGGGCGACGTTACACAGGCTACGAATGATCATCGGTTACAACACTAACGGACTTTCCAACCATTGTGCCGAAGACGGTTTGGCATTGCTTGCTAAAACCGGCTATCGAAGTGTGGCGATCACAATCGATCACGGCTGGCTCAGCCCGCGCGACCCCGACTCAGATACACAGGTTCAGCAATTCAAGCACTTCCTTCAAACCCAACGGTGGTCCAGCGTGATCGAAACCGGGGCCAGGTTTTTGCTCGACCCCGATTCGAAACACTCGCCAACGTTGCTAAACCCCAGAGATTCCGAAGCCAAAAAACGGATCGAATTTTTGAAGTACTGCATCGATGTCGGTGTGGAATTGGGAAGCGATTGCGTCTCAATTTGGTCGGGTATCAAGCCATCGGACATCTCGTTCAATGCTGCAATTGATCGGTTGGTCAAGAACCTCAAGCCCGTCGTTGCCTATGCTGAACAACGTGGCATCGACATTGGATTTGAACCCGAACCGGGAATGTTAATCGACAACACCGGCCGATTCGATCGGTTGTTACACCTAATCGATTCACCGCGACTAAAAATGACGTTGGATATCGGTCATCTTTTTTGCCTAGGCGAAATTCCGATTCGAAATTACATTGAAAAGTGGGCCAACTATCTGGTCAACATTCATATCGAAGACATGAAGTCCGGTGTCCACGAGCACTTGATGTTTGGCCAGGGCCAGATCTACTTTCCACCCGTGATTGAAGCGCTTCGCGATGTCGGCTATCAACGCGGCGTACATATCGAGCTTAGCCGCCACAGTCACGACGCCGCCCGAATCGTCAAGGAATCGTACGATTTCCTCGCGCCGATTATTGAAGAAGCGCTAGCTACCAACTGAGTACCAATTGATCGGGAGTTACCGTGTCGTCTCGAGTCTGTGTTATCAATGTAGTTGGGCTAACGCCGAAACTGCTCCCACATGCGCCCCGACTCTCTGACGTGGGAACCGTTGTTGCGTGGCAAAGCCCGCTTCCTGCGGTCACAACGACGACTCAAGCAACGATGCTGACCGGACTCAAACCCAGCGACCACGGTGTCGTTGGGAACGGCTGGTACTTTCGCGACACACAGGAAATTCGTTTCTGGCAACAGGCCAACTCCTTGATCGAAGGAGAGAAACTGTACGACAAGTACGAAACAGCCAAGATGTTTTGGTGGTTCAATCAATCGTCAGGTGTCAAATACAGCGTGACTCCTAAACCGCATTACGGCTGTGACGGTTCGAAAATTTTTGACATCTTGGATTTCACCGGCTGCGATTTGACCCGGAAACTTGGCAGCTTTCCTTTCTTCAGTTTTTGGGGACCCAGCGCCGGTCTACCAAGCTCCAAATGGATCGCAGCGGCAACAGCGACTGTCATGCGCGACAAGAAACCGCAACTTACGCTCGCTTACCTGCCACATCTCGATTACGATTTTCAACGGTTCACGCCCGACGAACCTGCTCGAGTTGCCGAGGTCGATCGTTGCGCCGGACAAATCATAGACGCGGCTGAGGAAATCGGCGCTCAGGTGGTCGTCGTTTCCGAGTATGGTTTGGTTCCAGTCAGCCAACCAGTTCACATCAACCGCGTGCTGCGTGAGGCCGGCCTGTTACATATTCGCAATGGTCCGTTCGGTGAAACATTGATCCCGGGAGAGTCGGAAGCCTTCGCTGTTGCCGATCATCAAATCGCTCACATCTACGTTCGACGGCCCGAGCGAATCACGGAAGTCGCCAAGCTGCTCGAATCAGTAGACGGAATCGACGTCGTTGTAGAACCGGGAGATATTGAACTGGATCACCCGCGAAGTGGTGAGCTGGTCGCGCTCTCAAAACCTGACGCGTGGTTCACATACTACTACTGGCTCGAGAACTCGAACGCACCGGACTTTGCCCGGACCGTGGACATTCATCGCAAACCTGGCTACGACCCTTGTGAGCTATTCATTACTTCCAAGGCAAAAGCGATAATGCGACTCGCTCAAAAAAAACTCGGATTCCGTTACAAAATGGATGTCATTCCGCTCGATGCCTCGCTCGTCAAAGGTAGTCACGGACTGTTGACCGATTCCGATTCAGGCCCATTGGTAATCGGACCGCGAGATCCGCCCGACGACATGAAGGGATTCAAGACCTATGTTGAACGGTTGTTGGGCGGGCTGAAATAGGCATCCATTTTCCGGGGGCCTCACGGGCCTCGGCTTCATCCTCAACCGATAGACTACTCGCCGCGGCGACTGCGACACTCGCAGCATTGCTTCCCTCGGCATCGCTGGCGACAGTGGTGGATGAATCCGAAGTTTTGGGCGCTGCTGAAACTCCAGATTTCTTCAGCTCGGAAACCTCTTCTTTAAGTGCATCAATTTCGGCTTGCATCTCCTTCAACTTCTTCTTCATGATCAACGGCTGGTAGTCGGTGGTTTCGCAGCCGATTGCCAGCACGGAGAAACTTAACAAAAGCGCGAGAAACGTCTTTTCAAAAAATCGTGGCATTTCTATTTTGTCCATTCACATACGAAAAACGGCCAGCCGCAAATACGACTCACCTGATTTTGGCAAAGCCAATCCAATTGACGCTCAATCGTTTGAGCATCAATCAAAGTTAACCTAACTAGTAAAACTTATCACCGCTCGAATTCAAAGCCCTTGGACCGTCGAATCCTCAACGTTTTTGCAATGATTTTGCGATGGGAGCTTTCTCAATTACATCGCCAGCTCGAATCCCACAGACGAATCGTCATAGCCGACTCAGTTTAACTAAAAGGAAACGAATCCCCCGATTGCAATGGATGCTCCGATAGTAGCCGATTCTCCAGATACGTAATTTGATTGCCCAGTCGTGCGATTGTCACAAACTGAATCGACCGTTTTCGAAGCACAATTTATGAGACTGAAATCCCTTTTCCCGATCTCGCAGAACTCCTGGCGAAGCTCAGCCCGCAGTTCACTGGCTCTGGCCTTGATAACAATGGTGACCAGCATGCTGGTTTGCTTTCAAGATACCCAAACGGCTTTCGGTCAGTCGTGGTCAGTCAATCGATCCCCGGTCAATTCGGTCCCGCAATATATCCCAAGATACCACCTGGGTAATGTTAACGACAAAGTAGATCCAGCTTCCAGGATTAACAGCAAATTCAATTCCGAAGTAGCGCCCAAACCGACGACGACAACCCCCAAGGTCCAGAACCCCCTAACGCCCAAGCCGTCAACGAAAAAGCCAACAACCAAGCAACCGACGAGTAAAGGTTCAACTAGTAAAGGTTCAAGTACCAAAAAGGACGTCGGGAAAAACATGGAAGGCTCAAAAGCCAAAAAAGAGGCCAAGAAGATTGATTCACATTACGGCGTCGACTACTCAATCCATCGAGACCGAAACGTGTATCCAATCGATCCTCGAAAACCATGCAGCCCCTGCGTAGGGCCACTCAATCAGAGTTGCGGCGGTTGCGGCGGAAAACTGCGCGGCAACCGAGGGCGCCCCTACACCGAAACCGAACCGGGAGGTTGCACATGCCAAAAGAAAAAGCCCACCTCCCGTCCGATGTTTTCAGTTCATTGGCCGCGACCTTTTTCGGCGCTATTTGATGAGCGACACCCGGAAAAGGCAGCTGCTCGTTACGCGCCATGTCAGGAAGACCGTTGTGTCGACAAACTCGATAACCTTTCGAAACTAAAACTCTGCGATTACAAGCGTACTGACAACGCGTTCTGCGGAGCTGGCTCTGATCCGTACGGCTGTCTTGGTGAAAGCAAACAAGCTGCCCTGATGGCCCAAACGGGTTCTCCGATGCACTACCACGACGATGGGATGCAAAACATCGTGTATATGGAATCGGAAGTGGAAGTGGAAGCGGGATCGGTTCGAACAGCCGGATACCAAACATTGAGTGAGCTGGACTCAATTGGAAATCGAATCGGAGAATTCGGTTGGCCCCGTTAAGGTAATTCTGTAGAACGGGTAATTCTGTAGAACGGGCACTCTTACTCTTGCCAGTTAAAACATGCTGTAAAACTCGAGTCGGGAAAGAAAGAATGCCCGACCGACAATCGCTCAGGTTGAGTAGCCAACTAGCCGTTTCTTGCAGACTCTTCACGGCTGGGACAGCCGTGCTACTATGCCAACCAATCGCAGAAATTAAAACTTGCCCGCGACCTTCTTGGTCAACGCGATTACAGCATCGTGAACCAGTCCGTTGGTTCCAACCGATTCACCTGCGTCGATTCGACTGGCTCCGGACCAGTCGGTAAACCGACCGCCGGCTTCTTCGATAATCGGTTGTACTGCCGCCGCATCCCAGATATTCAAAATCGGGTCGATCATGAGTTCGACCTTCCCCGTCGCGACAAGGTAGTATCCGTAAACGTCGCCCCAGGTTCGACTGAAATAGACCGCTTGGCTCAACTGCTGATAGATATCAGCCGCTGAACGCTCGCTAAACGTTTCAACTTCTGACGTCACCATCACGGCGTCGGCAAGCGAACTGGTTTGAGATACTTTGGCGGCCACTGGTTGGCCGTCGCCCTCAAATGACCATGCGCCCTTGCCTTGGCTGGCGTAGATCCCGATATCCAGGCCGGGAAAATAGACGGAACCAATCACCGACTGACGAGCCGAGTTTTCATCGGTCGCCTTTTCAACAGCGACCATTGTTCCATACAACGGAACTCCGCTGATGAAAGATTTTGTGCCATCAATGGGATCAAGAATCCACGTGAACTCGGATTGCTCGGAATTCTGACCTTGGGTTTCGCCAAACTCTTCTCCAACGATCGAGTCTTCAGGAAAGGCATCCTGGATCGCGCCACGGAGGAACGTTTCGGCTTCCTGATCAGCAATCGTCAACGGGGAACCATCGCCCTTTTTAATTACGTCGAACCGATCGGTCTGGAAATAATTCAGCGTTAGCTGGCCAGCCGATTTTGCGATGACCTTGGCGAGTTCCAGTCGTTTTTGCAAATTGGAATCAGGCATTTCAACTTCCCATCAACTCTCGTTGTCTTCGACTTTATCTTGAGCCGTTTTTTCAGGTTCCGCATAAACCAAAGCGTGCACGAACAGCATGATCGCTCCGGTAACCAATAAACTATCGGCGATGTTAAAGTTCGGCCACGGATCAAACCACGCAACCCCTTCGAGACGAAACAGGATCCAGTCGCGAACGTTGTCTCGAATCGCCTCGGGATAGTTTGGCAGCGCTCCCAGACCAACCCGGTCGTAAAGGTTGCCAAGGATCCCACCGCTGATCATCCCCAATGAAAACGTCAGCCAACGATCTCGAATCGCGCCGAATGCAAAAACCCAAATCAAGATCCCGACGATTGCCACAACCGAAAACGATGCAAACAACCAGGAGTATCCACTACCCATCCCGAACAGAGCACCTGGGTTGGTAGAAGTCTGAATCCCGAATACTCCATCGATCCACCAGTGAGGAAACTGTGCCGCGTAGGCTGGAGAGTGCGGATCGGCGCGAAGCGGATCAAAGTAGTGGGTGAACATGTACCACTTGGTTACCAAGTCAGCGGTAACACCAATCAATAGCGGCAAAAAAAACAGGGCGTAACGACTAAGTGGAAGTCGTCCGCCCGGTTCATCTTTGTTGTCGCCAGAAAAGCTGTATGGATTGGCTTTAGCGGTCGCACCAGTCTTATTTTGATCTTCAGTGGCTTGCGAATCAGTACTGGGACGTTTCGAGCTCACTGGCAC
>CALJOA010000071.1 GCA_937981585.1 uncultured Pirellulaceae bacterium
AACAACATCAGCCGTTTGGGCGATAGCCCCGGTTAAAGGCAGTTCAACCGGGGCTATCGCCCAAACGGCTAATAAAATCACATCCTAGAAGCGTAAGCAAGGGACTTTCCCTCGCTTACGGTTCGGGTTACCAAGGAACGCGTATTGCTCAACTTTGCGTTGCTTAAACTTGCATTGCTTAATCTTGTCTTAATACTTGCCGACTGGGCCTTCGTACATTCGCGATTCCTTTTGCAGCTCCGTCAGCATGACGTCGATGCGTTCTCGAATCTCGGCCATCAAGGGATCGAACTCTGCGCCGCGATCACGTTTGGTTGGGACTTCAATGCCTTCGCCAACGTCAATGACGACTTTGAGATTACCGTGGATCCGGCAGTGCTCGAACAAATCCTCTTCGAACTTTTCAATCGTCTCAAGAATGCGGTCAACGGACTTGTAATCCGTAACATACTGCTCGGGGTAGCAGTCGATTTGCTGAGCAAGGTACGTTCGCTCAAGATGTTTCCAGCGCCGAGCTCTTTCGGTTCGATCGACTTCGTTTCGACTCATTTCCGGAAAGATTTTCATGCGCAGGTTTTTAACCCGAGTCTGGATCCCGCCGTCTGCGACCGCGCCGAGCCATTCCTCTTCGAGCGGGCCAAGCAAATTATTGACCATATTGGTCTGGCGTTCACGCAGCGACGTTCCGGGCGCCGCTCGCACGTTGAACTCAAGCTCCTTGAGCGTCAGCATTGCATCGCCGACTTTGACGATCCGGTCGATCAACGGAATACTCGAATCGGGCGTCCAGCTAAGCTGCGATTCGATTTTCGTCAGGACATCGTTGGCGACCTTTTCGATATCGCCTTGATAAAAGTACTTGATGCAAACCGGATGGGCGATGACTTTTCCGCCGTCTTGCTTGGCCCGTCGCTTGGCCGCGGTTCGAGCGATGAACGCTGGACCTTCCATGAACGCCATCAAGCGATCGTTGGTGCGACTGGTTGAGCCAGCAGGAAAGATCAACAACGGACGTTCGGCTTTGACGAGCACGTCGATCGCGTAGTCGACGGCTTTACGATCCAAACCTTCCCGGTTGACACTGAAGGCTCCCATCAAGCGAACAATAAAAGTCTCGAAAGCTGATTGGTTGAAAAGATGCCAACTGGCCATCGTGTACAACGAAACGGGTGTTTCACGACAGAGGTGGTACATTGCGATCGGATCGGCAGTTCGCGGATGGTTGGGCGCCAACACGATCCCATGTCCGGCTTTGATCGTTTCTCTCAATCGATCGAGATTTCTACATTCGTGATCGACGACGCCATGTTGCTTTCGTAGCAAGCCCTTGAACTTTCCGATCTTGGTCAGAAAACGTTGCGGCCAATGCCAGGTGTATGGCGGGACGAAACTGTACGGCTTTTCAATGAAGATGTTGTGCATGCTTTACTACCTGCTGGATGTGCACTTTCGAGCCAACCTCCACTGTTGTTTATCGGTGGTCAAGCCTCCAAGCCACAATCTAATCGCGGCTACAGCATTCTAAAGTCAATCTGCACCGAATTTATAGCGATGGGGCGCAAGCCCTACGGCACTCACTTTGTAGCGGTGGAGCGCAAGCTCCCCGGTTTTATTCAAGCGGAACTCTGAGAAACCGGAGGGCTCGCGCCCAAACGCTACAGTTTTGCAGGCGAAGTAAGGGCCATTGAGCGCTAGCCCAATGCCATGAGCAGGCAGAAGGAAAACGCAATGAAAACTGGCTTATGACGTTGAAGCCGAATCAGATTTTGGCTTGACGCGTTCGCACAAAACTTGAAATTCGTTACGCACGTCTTCATCAGTCAAATCCAACTGGCTGCGTGAAACCACTTCAAATCGGTCTTCCAGACGAAGGAACGAGCTGACGACTTCGGGATCAAAGTGCGAACCGGAGCCGGCCACAATGATGGTCCGACTTTCAAGATGGCTCATCGGTTTCTTGTAAGGCCGCTTGGACGTCAACGCATCGTAGACATCAGCAACGGCAACGATCCGGGCAACCAATGGAATCTGATCGGACGATAATCCGTGGGGATATCCGTCGCCATCCCAACGCTCGTGATGATAGTAGGCGACTTGTTTTGCGGTGTGCATGAAGACACTGTTGTTTCCAAGACGAGCTTGAATCGCTTCGAGGCACTCACCACCAATCAGGGCGTGGAGTTCCATGACCTCGCGCTCTTCCGGGGTCAACCGACCTGGCTTGAGCAGGATTGAATCAGGAATTCCAACTTTTCCGATGTCGTGAAGCGAAGACGCAAGAGCGAGGTTGTGAATGAACGCTTCATCAATTTCGTCGATATGGTTGGACAGGTCCTCCGACAACATCGTCACGTAAGTACGGATTCGATCGAGATGTTCACCAGTATCGTTATCGCGCGATTCGGCAAGCTTCGCCAAGCCGAAGATAACGGCGTTTTGGGTCTGAACTAATTCTCTCTCTCGCTTGGAGACTTCTTTCTTCAGACCTTGCTCGACAGTTCGAGACTCGACCTGCTGACGGTTGAGAATCGACAGAAACATCCCCAAGCAAGCAAGCCCAGCGAGCAACGTTGTGCCAAACGCAATCCGCTTGACGTAATCCATCGCCTGAACCGTACTGGCAATTAGTTTGTTTCGCTGTTGGCCAACAACCAGAATGGAATTCAATTGAGGAATATAGTCGGCGCTGACAAAGTACTTGCTTCCATCAACGTCAATGTGGCCAGTGGCCTCACGCTGATCCGACTTGTTTGAGATACTGTCAGTCAGAATTGCTGGAACGGCATCACCCTGATCTGATCCGAACGGGTGAAGCAGGACCTTGCTCATTTCGACGTCGGTGTAGTTGGTTTCGCCCTTCTTTGGACAGATCGTCATTCCAGTTCGCGCATCGACAATACTGATAAAGCCGTTGTTGGGCATTTCGACTGTTTGAGCGATCATGCAAAGACGCTTGACGTCTTTCGAGTTTTGATCTTTGACATCCCGAATATTGGCAGTTTCTGCTGCGTTAAGAATGTGTTGAGCAATTACCCGATTGTCACTGCAAACTTGTTTCTGAACCGTGTCCTCGGTCTTATTGGAAAACCACGAGAACAACAGCATCACTGCAATCAGCAGCAAGGCAAGTTGTACCGATGAAATCAGAATGACTACTAGCCACCCGTGCTTGGTTTTCATGGTTGGACCGAGGTTGGTAAAATTCGATAACTGGAAGATTTGTGAGCTGTGCGTAAGGACGGCACATTGCTCAGCGGGTTACCGAAATGTAGTTTCATACTCGGGAGGGAAAGACTAATTCCTAAAAGAAATTGAATCGCTGTTGAAATTTGAGATCTAAATCGATTCGTTTCTGTCAAGCGTTAGAATCGGCATAACCGCTTACCAAAAGACTCCGAACAAACAACGAAGGGTTGGCAAAGCCAGGATTCATTCTTTGGAAACGTCCGCTGGAAACTGGTTGGTGGTCACTCGTACTTCCACTTGATCTTCCAGGGATCTTCAAGCTGATCTTGCATCGTCTTCATTTTGTTTTGATACGACTTGAGCAACTGCGCGTGCTCCGCCTTGCCCGCTAGATTGTTGGCTTCGTAGGGATCGCTTGCCAGGTCGAACAATTCGAACTCGGCCCGATGGACATACTGCCCAACCGTTTTCTTGCCGTACGGCGCGTCTTCGCCTTTGACAAACTGAGCCTGCCAACTCGACGCCGCCCACAGATCCGAGGCAAACGGATAGTCCAACTTGTGGGCGATGTTCCAAATGAGTTTGTACTTTCTGTCTTGATAGACTCGCATCGGGTAGTACATCTGAATTTCATGGAACGTATGAGATGCGAAAATCGCATCCCAATGCTCAACACCGGGATCAGCCAGCGCTGGCAACCATGACCTGCCATGGTAGCTTCGGAACTCATTGCCACCGTTACGATTGTCTTTGGCAAACAGATTCTTCTCATTCCAAAACTTGTTTGGGTCGGTCCAATCTTTGGGGCCGTTGACTTTGTGGTCCAGCCCGCCAGCAAAATCCAGCAGCGTCGGCGTTATATCGATGTGGCTGAGCATTGCCTCAGAGTGAAAACCACGCTTGGTTTCGTATGGATTGCGAACGACGAACGGCACACGCAAACCGGGATCGTAAACCGTTGTCTTGGCACCCGCGAACGCCATTCCGTGATCGGCGGTAAAGACAATCATGGTTTTGTCGTAAAGCCCTTCCTCTTTGAGAATTTCAATCAGCCGACCAAGTCCCTGGTCAATTCGCGCAACCGATTGATAGTACTGAGCTATCTCGGCGCGAGTCTCCGACGAATCAGACAGAAACTCAGGAATCTTGACGTTAGCCGGATCGTAGAAGACTTCTTTGATACCGGGATAAGATCCGCGATTGAGCTTGTTACCGAACAGGTCCGCCTTGAGTTCCAACGGCGAAGTCTTATCGACGCCACCTCCACGATGCGGGTCGGAGGTCCCAAAGTAGAGAAAAAACGGTTTATCACTTTGCTCGGTAATGAACTCGCGGCAAATCTCAGCCATTTCGACTGGGCTGCGGGCGTTGCCTTTCATATACGTTCCAAACCGATAAACGGCTTCGGGTCCAACGTGGTATTTTCCAATGTGACCAGTTCGATATCCAGCAGTGGCCAATACTCGAGGCAACGACAGCGAAACAACGTTGTGATAGGAAGCGAACTTGTGAAAGTGATGCTGGTGCCCGTACTGCCCATTCTTGTGATTGTGCAATCCTGACATCACCACTGATCGGCTGGCACTGCAACTGGCAGTCGTTGCAAACGCATTTTTGAACAGCACACCGTCTTTGGCGAGTGCATCAACGTTTGGCGTGACGGCAACATCGTCCCCGTAGCAACCGAGCGTCTGGCCTTCGTCGTCGGTAATAAAGAAGATGATATTCTTCTCGGCAGCCTGACATTCAAAGTTCCCGAGTAAATTTGGAGCCAGAAAGGCCAACGCCAATGTCAAGAACGTCCGAGCGATCGACCAACTGAAACACTTTCGCATTACCATCCCTTTGCTGTAATTGACGACTCTCCGCCAGATTTTTGACAGTATAGTTATCTTAAACGAAAATTAGCGGTATGTGACATTCGCTGTCTCGCTGAAAAAACCAAAACCTAAAACCATCAAGAATTATCAAAAGGAAAACTGACGATGCCAAAGCTTGATTGGAGCTACCACCGCAAGGGCTGAAAGTCCTGCACCAAAACGCAGGAGTTTCTTGCGTCAGTCGATGTTGAAGCCAAAACCGAAGTCAACGCGAAGAAAGAAACGCATCAAAAAGCCGATGCCATCAAGATCCTCAAAGAAGTTGATCACTTGCTGGTAGCCAAAGGCAAGAAAGTTGTCGAGTTGAATTTGAAAAAAGACAAACCGACTCAGGAAGAGATGCTCAAGCTGATCCTTGGTCCAACGGACAACCTTCGTGCTCCCACACTGCGAGTTGGGAAGAAACTGATCGTTGGATTCAACGAAGAAATGTACGAATCGGTTTTCGGATAGTGTTTTGGTCGACTCGGCCTTTCAGTCAATTCGCAATAGCGGCTTCCGCTCAACCTACCTTCTCTGGAGCGCATCAAGTGTCGTATTTGTCATGGCGATCATGCAGGCCAACGTGCCAAACCCCAATAACATATTGATGCCAAATGAGACATCTCTGGCGATCTGAAGCGACCGGGGCTGGTCGCGTAGGACCGAGGCAAGGACCACCATGACGATCGTTGAAATGATGGCGACAACGGTTGAAATGATGCAGATCAACGTGGCCGCATTGGTGCTTTCAACAATTTTTTTGGATCCGACGTTTCTTCCAATCCGCTTGAAGTAGGAAATGTACAAGACTGAGCGCGGACTACCGGCTAGAAGCCGGTAGGTTCATTAATCGTGGCCACGACTGAAGTCGTAACGGCCACGATTGTCAGGACACACGGAAATTTCCATCGTCCTCATCTGGCTTGGTGCCTTCTTGGCCACGGATAT
>CALJOA010000072.1 GCA_937981585.1 uncultured Pirellulaceae bacterium
GTGCCAGATGACGCTGGCTCAGCAGGAGCTTCGCCCTCCCGGGTCCATCGCCGCTGATTTTAAATCAGAGTTGCGATCACCAGGGCCACAACGCTCATCAGTTTCAACAGAATGTTGAGCGATGGTCCAGAGGTGTCTTTAAACGGGTCGCCCACGGTATCGCCGACGACTGAGGCTTTGTGGGCTTCGGATCCTTTGCCCAATTCCAAGCCTTCGACTTCGTAGCCTTCTTCGATCATCTTTTTGGCGTTGTCCCAAGCACCACCAGCGTTGGATTGAAACAAAGCCAACAAAACGCCACTGACGGTTACTCCAGCCAGCAATCCGCCCAGCATCAAAGCGTTAGTGTTGCCGGCTGTTTCCCAGCCTTCGATCAGGCGAGGCACAAAGCCAAAACAAACAGGGACCAGGACAGCAACTAGGCCCGGCACGATCATTTCGCGGATCGAAGCCCGAGTCGAAATCGCCACGCACTTGGCGTATTCGGCTTTTCCGTCTGCCGCTTCAAAGGTCTCTTGATCAGATTTGCTCCACGAATCGAAGCTCTTGCCTTCGTTCTTGTTGAGCACATTCAAAGCCTTCTTCAGTTCGGGAATGTCTGCGAACTGACGGCGAACTTCCTGAATCATCGCCATCGCGGCTCGTCCGACCGCGTTCATTGAAAGCGCAGAAAACAGGAATGGCAACATCGCGCCGATGAACAGTGAAGCCATCACGAACGGGTTATTGATCGAGATATGTTCGATCTCTTTACCCGGGTGGCTGACGTTGTAAGCCGCAATGAATGCGGCAAAAAGTGCCAGCGCCGTCAACGCAGCTGAACCAATTGCGAATCCTTTGCCGATCGCAGCAGTCGTGTTTCCAACGGCATCGAGTCGATCAGTTCGTTCGCGGACTTCAGGTGGCAGCTCGGCCATTTGAGCAATTCCACCTGCGTTGTCTGAGATGGGGCCATAGGCATCAACGGCCAACTGAATCCCGGTGTTGGAAAGCATTCCTACTGCCGCGATCGCAATTCCGTACAGACCAGCAAAATGGAACGCCCCAACGATCGCACACGCGATCACGATGATCGGAAGCGCCGTCGACATCATTCCCACGCCCAGACCGGCAATGATGTTGGTGGCTGAACCAGTCGCCGACTGGCGAACAATCGACTTGACGGGTCCGGTTCCTGTTCCGGTATAGAACTCGGTGATTTTTCCAATCGCCAAACCGGAAGCCAATCCGATCAGGATCGCCCAGAATACTCCCAAGTTCGAATAGTCTTGCCCGTCCAGGGTCCACTCGCCTGGCAACATTACCATGATGATGGCGAATGTGATGACCAGCAGAATCCCTGCTGAACCGAACTCGCCAATGTTTAACGCGTGATGCGGATCCCCGCCGTCTTTGACTTTGACAAAAAATGTACCGACGATCGAAGTCAGAATTCCCACGCCAGCTAGAACCAGCGGCAACATTACCGCCGACAAACCGCCCATCCCGTCGGCTTGAAATACCTCAAGACTAAAGAACGCAGCGCCTAAAACCATCGTGCCGATAATTGAGCCGACGTAGGATTCAAACAGGTCGGCGCCCATACCAGCCACGTCACCCACGTTGTCGCCAACATTATCTGCGATCGTGGCGGGGTTAAGCGGATGGTCTTCCGGGATTCCGGCTTCGACTTTTCCGACCAAATCGGCTCCGACATCTGCGGCCTTGGTGTAAATGCCACCACCGACCCTGGCGAACAACGCGATCGACGAAGCTCCAAACGAGAAGCCAGTCAAAATGGTGATGACTCGTAAGACATCAGTTTCGCTGTTAAGCCCAAACATGTTCGAGTAAACCAAAAATAGTCCGCTGAGTCCTAGGACTCCAAGTCCGACGACGCCCATGCCCATCACGCTGCCACCGGCGAACGCGACTTCGAGTGCTTGACCTAACCCGGTTCGGGCAGCGTGAGTTGTGCGCACGTTGGCTTTGGTTGCCACTCGCATTCCGATGAATCCAGCCAGCGCCGAGCAAAACGCCCCTAGGACAAACGAGAGTGCGATATAAGACGAGGAGTTGGGTTGGTTTCCTCCGGCCCAGCCAAGCAAAACTGCAACCGCAGCGACAAAGAAAATCAGCACGCTATACTCGGCTTTCAAAAACGACATCGCTCCTTGCGAGATGTACGTGGCGATTCCCGCCATCTTGTCCGTGCCGACTTCTTGAGCCGAAACCCAGGTTGACTTCCAGTAGGTGAATGCCAGTCCAATGATTCCTAGCAACGGAACTAGGTAAGTAACGATGTGAAACAGCGGTCCACGAGAGACAGGTTCAGAGGCTTGGTTGGCCTTAGCTGCGGTCGATGTCGAAGTGGTAGCATCGGCAATTACTTTTGTTTCTGGCTCAGGGGCAAGCTCAACAGAGTTAGGCTCAGCACCGCCACTTGTGGGCTCCTGAAGACCCGCCATTGAGTCGCTGACGCAAAAAAGGGTGAAAAGCAAAAAAGCGGCAGCCAGAGCGACGCATGTGGGTTTGAGTCGGAACGACGTCGACATTAAGTTCGCCTTTATCGGTTTGTTGGGGTTGGGATATTTTCTTTGTTGTTTACGTGAGCCGTCATTAAACTGAGTTTGCAGGAATCGGAGAAGTCCGGTTTAGAAATAATCCCAAAGATTGTGTAGGACGTTCGGAGTTTTGCTCAAACTATCAATGGCCTCGCCTCTTATCGATTGGACGATCAGACGCGGCTGCGAGTTCGAAAGTCAGTCAGACTTGGATAGATAATTCAGGTGAGCAACTTAAATCGCCCCGCAACTGTTGAGGGAGACCTTCAAACGACCAACTTGCTTGAGCAGCCAGTGGGAGTGCTTTGTCGCTCTCATTGAGAAGGATCTCACAAGATCAGGATGCCGAATCCGGTACAGTGGCCGTTCCGGGGGATGGAACTCGGTTTTTGCTTGTTTTCCAAGCACGAAAAATCAAATAGAATCTGAGGACGACTAGTTCTCAAAAATTATCAAAAACGGAGTCGATGCGATGCAATCCACCGGTTGGATTCTCTCTACACAAAAAATTGCCGCTGTGTTTTTCCTTCTGCTTGGCCTCCTCTTGAGCAGCAACGCTTGGGGGCAGGACGAGGGAGGCAGCGCAGATTTGGATAAAGCGTTTGATGCCAAGCTCAATGCTACATCTACCAAAGATCTTGACGCAGTTGTCAAGCTTTGCGAATCGGCACTTGAGAAGGGCCTTGATAAAGAAGGCGAGCAAACCGCCAAAACTCTCGCTGGCTCTGCACTTTTTGAACACGCTGAGCAGCTCGGCCAACGAATTTTTGCGTCCCAGGGTCAGGATGCCCGCTGGCGAATCTATCGTTCGCAGGCGCTTTTGCGGCTTCGAAAAGTTGTTGAGTTCCAGCCAGAAATGGCGGAAGCCTATTTGATGATCGCCAAACTAAATGGGTTGCCCGCAGGTGATCAGGAAGAGGCACTCGAAGCGATTGAAAAAGCCGTTGAGTTGGCCGGAGACGATAACGAGCAACTCTCCAACGCGCTGTTTCTTCGTGCCAAGTTGACCGATGACGAAGAAACTCGAATCGCCGATTTGAATCAAGCGATCAAAATCAATCCTGAGAACATCGATGCCATCAAACGCCGAGCCAACTACCACCTGAACAAGCGGAATCCGGCGGAAGCGCTTCCGGATCTTAAAAAGTGGCTCGACTCCGATCCCAAGAATGTTCAGAACCATATCGTCGTGGCCACAAGTTTGATTCGCATGGGAGACAAATTCGATGAGACGATCCAAGGCGAAGCGATTGATATCGTGGACACGGCGATCGAACTGGAACCCGACAACGCGGCTTGCCACACGTTGCGAGCGCAGTTGAATTTGATTGCAGACAAACCCGAAGATGCGATTTCCGACGCCAGTCGAGCCATTAAGCTTGACCGGAAGAATGTCGGAGCGTTGATGATTCGGGCTTCCGTGTTTTCAGAGCTCGCCGGAAGCGACGGTCGCAGTGAAGACCAGGCTGAGAAAGATCTGGCATCGGCACTTGAGGACGTTGAGGAAGTGCTTGGAATTGTTCCTTATCACGTCGAGGGAATTCAGCTTCGAGGCATTATCCACTCGCAGCAGCGAAATCTGCCTAAAGCCATTCAGGATTTCAAGTTGTTGGCCGAGAATGATCGCTCAAATCAGTTTTATCAACGCCAATTGGCAGTGCTTTACAACGCCGACGATCAACCGTCTCGTGCGATTCGGATCTACAAGAATCTGATTAAGCAAAACTCTCTGAGCGGACTCGATGGCAGATCCATGTCAGAGCAGCTTTTGATTTTGCGTCAGCGAATGGCGGCTTTGCGTGGCGCTGCGGATGCGCGGTTGTCGACTGGCGATCACAAGAATGCCGTCGAGAACTACACCGAAGCCCTTGAAATCACCGATCGGATTTTTGATATCGAAGAAGCCGAAGGGAAAGAAGATCTGACTTTGCCGGACAACGGCATACTAAACAATCTCGCTTGGGTTCTCTCGACGTCTCCCAAAGATTCAGTGCGGGACGGAAAACGCGCGATTGAGCTGGCAACCCAAGCCGCCGAGCAATCCGAGTTCAAGGAAGCTTACATTCTCAGCACTCTGGCGTCTGCGTACGCCGAAGAAGGGAACTTCGAAGAAGCGATTAAATGGATCGAAAAGGCAATCGAGGTTAACCAGGAGAATGGCGAGAACGGTTCGGTCGGTGAAGAGCGAACCAAAGAGCAACGCGAAAGTCTTCAAAAGGAATTCGACAGCTACAAAGAGAAAAAGCCATGGCGTGAGTTGCAGGACGTCGAAGCCGAGAAAGCTTCTGAGAAAAAGAAGACCAAGGATGGCGACAAGGACAACAAAGAAAAGGACAACAAAGAAAAGGATGACAAAGAAAAGGATGACAACGAGAAGGACTCCGACGACGAAGATTCCGACGACAACAAGGATGATCAAGAAGAAGATTAAGCTCCGGCAGAGTCAGTAATAATCAATCTCAAACAGAACAGGATCCACTTGATGGACGTTCAGAACCCAGAGCAACTCGTTGCCAAGACTTGTGTCCCATGTGAAGGCGGAGTTGAACCTTGCGCACTTGATTTCTCCAATCAGCAGCTTGGGAAATTGTCCGGTTGGTATTTGACCAACGAAAACCAGCGAATTCGCAAAGATTGGGAGGTCAAGAATTTCATGACCGGTCTCGATTTCTTCAACCGAGTTGGTGAACTGGCGGAAGCTGAAGCGCACCATCCGGATCTGCACTTGGTGGGCTACAAAAACGTCTCAATCGAAATCTGGACCCACGCGATCGGCGGGCTAAGCGAAAACGATTTTATTTTGGCCGCGAAAATCGACGAGCTGCCGGTCTAGTGGTTTCGCATAGTAGGCGCGGATGTCGCAACCGTCAGTCGGCTTAATGCAGAAACGTCCATTCCTCGAATAAAGTATTGGTTTGGGGCAGGATGGACATGATTGAGATGATGGCACAACATCTTAATGATCATGTAAATCCTGTCTTCTACATTCTTCTTCACTATCTCGGTGTCTTTGCCCTCGTGATTGCATGGGAAAACAGGGCTCAAACTCTGCGCTGCTTGCCTAACCCGGTGCGGGTTATTCCGGCTGTAATGGTTCTGATTTAACCGCCGGTCGTAACTCTATTTGGTATCACGCCGATTGGCGAAGCTCTTTCTTCCTGCGCAGAAAAAACGGCGGGTTGGATTGCACAGGTCGATGTTCTCAGACAGATACATTGCCCTGTAACGGTTGCGTCGGTAAGTCCACGGCGACCGTGAGCATCCCAACCATGAGATTTGTCATGCGATTCTTCTACCTCAACGCACTTTTGAGTCTTGTTATTGTAACAAGTGGTTGCGCTTCTAGCGCCAGCAAGCCGTCTTTTCCATTGCTTTCGAAAGCCTGGAATTCCTCGCGAGCCGTAATGGGAAGCGTTTGTAGAGTAAAATCGCGATCACCTAGGTCTGCAATCGATGACCGACAATGTGGATGTGAGTACTGTGCTGCGGTCAGAACTACTGGTGCGCCACCGCCTCTGGTTCGCCAGCATCCCGCTCCGATTCAACATCAAGAGCTGGGCTGCAATTGCGGTGCCGCGGTTGCTGGTCAAGAGTGCGGTTGCAATCAGCAGTCGCAATCCGGGTATTCGCCAACCTATTCACAGCTTCCTGGTTATACCCAAGAGATTCCCGTTCAAAGCGGCCTAGTTTCTCAAGATAACTTGGTGCCATATCAGTCCACTGAGCAGTCAGGGCAGTATCTCCCAATTGCACAGATCTTTTCTGCTGATCAGCAAAACCCAGTTGAATCGGTCGCACCTCCTGCAGCTGCCGAGTCTGCAGAGCCGAAATTAAATATCAATAGTGACGCGGGGAGCTTCGAAAGTGCTCCGGAACTGCTAACCGAACCTCCACCTAGCAGCGAAGCCACTCCGTACGTTGAGCCAAAATTGGAAACCGCTCCACCCGCCCAGCCGCAAATCGACGGAGTTGCGGTTCCCGAACTCGATGCCGAAACAGGATTCCTTTCTCCGCAAGTGCTGTCGGAGCCTGCAGATGATCTGTCAGAAGAGGGTTTGGGGGATTCAGGCTTTGATTCCATTTTGGTTCCAACCAAAGCCAACTCCAGCAAGCCCCAACCGCAGCCCGAATCAGATCAAATGGTCGTTCTCAAAGCCAGACCTGTGATGAATCACAGGGTCAACAATCAGGGAGTGCTTCGACCTGGAGATGCGATTGCCACCAATCGAACTGATTCATACGGTTTGCCAATTGACAGCAGTGTTCATTTCGCCGAGCTTCCGCCGGTTCACAAGGGCACGCGTCCTCGGCCGGTCAGTTTCGAGCGAAGCCCAGAACCAATGCCGCCAGTCAAGCACCTACAGGAGCTACCGCCTCGCAAACCTACGATTGAGGACAAGTCGACGAAGGTAGAAAGCCGTGGGGTCAATGTGGTCGAGTCGACAACCAATCAACCAACTGATCGAGAGCCAATGTTGCGAATGACCGCTATTCCATATCCCGGAACAAGCAGTCTTGGTGGCGCGATTGCCAGGATCAAAGTCGGCAAATCGCCGCTGATTGTGCGTGGTGCATATCCCAGAGATAGTGAATACGAGCGGCTGGCCAGAGAGCGGAATGAAAAGGCAACCGGTTCAGTGATCATCCCAAGCACCAGTCTGAAGACGATCGACCGTTGATGTTGGAGACAAATTGTGTTCACGTCGAGGCTGTTCGATGCCGTCGGTACGGTCGTTGAACGAGTTTACAGAACAGGTGGTTCGAGCCGATCAGAGCTTGGGGCTGTTTTAACCGCGAAACGGTAGCGGCAGAGTGGTTTCGGACAGGATCACGACATCTTGTTAACCATGTAAATCCTGTCTTCAACTTTCATCTCAATTCTGAAGACCTCGAGTCGAGCAAGAAAGAACTTAACAATGCCCCGCTGCATTGGCTCAGTTTGTCCGGCTAGGTGAGGAAACAAAACGAGTTTCTGTTGGACGATCTACTGCGAATGCATTTCGCCGCGCCGGTCAACCGGTTCGACCAATGAGGCCTTGAGATAGTCCGAGTTCAACTGACCAATGAACGCGATCGAAATACCTTTGGGGCATTGGGCTTCGCATTCGGCATAGTTGCGGCACGACCCGAAACCCTCCTCTTCCATTTGGTTGACCATCGTCTTGGCTCTGGAATAGCGTTCCGTCTGACCCTGTGGAAGCAAACCCAGATGGGATGCTTTGGCCGCAGTAAACAACATCGCCGAACCGTTAGGGCACGCTGCAACGCAGGCGCCACAGCCAATGCAAGTCGCAGCATCGAGTGCCTGTTCGGCAATTTCCGGCTCGATCGGAATTGAATTGGGTTCAGGTTTGGGCCCCGAGTGATTGCTGATGAACCCACCGGCTTGAATGATTCGATCAAACGCTGAGCGATCGACTACCAAATCCTTAATCACGGGAAACGCAGAGGAGCGCCACGGTTCGATATAAATCTGAGCGCCGTCTTCAAAGTGACGCATGTACAACTGGCAAGTCGTCGTTTCAGCCTTTGGGCCGTGTGCTTCACCATTGATCACCATCGAGCACATGCCACACACGCCTTCGCGGCAGTCATGGTCAAACGCTACGGGCTCTTCACCGTTTTGAGTGAGTTGTTCGTTCAGGCAATCCATCATTTCCAGAAACGACATTTCTGGAGAGATATCGTCGAGCTGGTATTCTTTCATACCGCCCCGGTCATCTCTGGAACTTTGACGCCAAACGTGCAGACTGATTTTCATGATTTGTAATTTCTCTTGGCAAGCGGTAGCGCATCGAAGGCCAACGGTTCTTTATTAAGCTCTGGTTTTTTGCCCTCGCCCGCGTATTCAAACACGGAAACAAAAGCAAAATTGTCATCGTCCCGTTTGGCTTCGCCTTCGGGTGTTTGGTGTTCTTCTCTCAAGTGACAGCCGCACGATTCATCTCGAGTCAATGCGTCGTGACACATCAGCTCGCCAAAATCAAGAAAGTCAATCATCCTTCCGGCGTGTTCAAGCGACTGGTTGAATTCGTTGGCTTTGCCGGGCAACTTGAGGTTTTTCCAAAACTGCTCACGCAGTTCGGGGATCTTTTGCAAGCCTTCCTTCAGCGACGACTCGCTTCGTGAAATGCCGCAGTGCTCCCACATGATCTTGCCAAGCTCACGATGAAACGATTGGCTCGATCGAGTGCCACCGACGGCAAACAGACGATTGATCTGTTCTTTGACTTCGTTTTCGGCCTGAGCGAAATTTGGATGGTCTGTTGTGACCTCGCCGGGATCATTACGACTGAGAAAATCCCCGATTGTAACAGGAATAATAAAGTACCCGTCAGCTAGGCATTGCATCAGCGAACTGGCACCCAAACGATTGGCTCCGTGGTCAGCAAAGTTGGATTCGCCGATCGAGTAGAGCCCATCAACATTTGTCATCAAGTTGTAATCAACCCAAAGCCCACCCATCGTGTAGTGAACCGCAGGATAGATTCGCATTGGTGTCTCAACGGGATCGTCCGCAGTGATGCGCTGGTACATCTCGAACAGGTTGGCGTATTTTGCCTTAACTGCTGCGGCTCCTTTTTCCTCAATCGCGGCAGCAAAATCGAGGTAGACGCCGTAACCAGTTGGCCCAACGCCCAGTCCCTTGTCACAAACATCCTTTGCATTTCGAGCCGCTACATCCCGAGGCACCAGGTTGCCAAACCTCGGATAACGTTCCTCGAGGTAGTAATAACGCTCGGATTCGGGAATGTCGGCAGGCGCTCGTTTCTCATTCGCGTCGCGCGGAACCCAGATTCGCCCGTCGTTTCGCAATGACTCACTCATCAGCGTTAGCTTGGACTGGTACTGGCCGGAAGCGGGAATTGACGTTGGATGAATCTGAGTGAAACACGGATTGGCAAAACCTGCTCCGCGTCGGTATGCCCGGAAGTTGGCGGTTACGTTGCAGCCTTTTGCATTGGTTGAAAGATAGAAGACGTTGCCATATCCACCACTGGCCAAGACAACTGCGTCGGCCGCGTGTGAGCTGATTTCTCCCGTTTCAAGATTTCGAACCACGATCCCACGGACTTTTCCGTCGACGACAACAACGTCCATCATTTCGGTACGGGTGTGCATCTTGACGGTTTTTGCGGCGATTTGTTCTTCGAGGGCTGAGTAGGCGCCCAGCAACAACTGTTGTCCTGTCTCCCCGCGACAATAAAACGTACGCTCAACCAGAACTCCACCGAATGAACGATTGGCAAGTTTCCCACCGTACTCGCGGGCAAAGGGAACGCCTTGAGAAACGGCTTGGTCAATAATCGCGGTACTTAGCTCTGCCAGCCGGTAAACGTTTTGCTCCCGGGCACGATAGTCACCGCCCTTTTGAGTGTCGTAGAACAAGCGCCAAGTCGAATCTCCGTCGTTGCGATAATTCTTCGAGGCGTTGATGCCACCCTGAGCGGCGATGCTGTGTGCTCGACGCGGCGAATCTTGAAAGCAAAAACACTCGACGTTGTAGCCCATCGCACCCATCGAAGCGGCTGCCGAAGCGCCAGCAAGTCCGCTGCCGATAACAATGATCTTGTACTTCGGTCGATTTTTTGGTCCGACCAATCGAAGGTTGTTTTTATGATTTGTCCAAGCGTCCTGGATCGGTCCGCTTGGCAGTTTTGAGTCGAGCGTGAGCATGAGAGCTTTACTTGATTACTTCAATGTTACGAATGTCTGAATAAAACCGTCTAACGATGGCTTGAACTATTGATGACTTGAACTATCTATGGCCCGTCAACAACTCGTGAGGATAACTAACTGGATCGGGCATTGCTCCTGTCATGAATGCGAGCGGAATCGAGATGAAGCCGGCGATGATCGCGATTGTTAGACCAGTTGCGGTCAGACGAAGGAACTTGTTTCGATCGGGGTTATCCAATCCGAGTGTTTGAAACAAACTCCAAATGCCGTGGTTCAAGTGGAAACCGAGTACCAACATCACCAGGATGTAACCAATCCCTACCAGCGGATTGGAAAACGAGCTTTCCAAGTTGTTGTAAACAAAACCATGATTGAACTCGCCAATGACGATTGTTCCAGTTGTAAAATGCAAGATGTGAAAGATGACAAAGCCGAGAATTAGCAAACCGGAGAACATCATCCAAAGCGCCGGAAGTGACGCAGCTCTTTTTTTACTTTTGACGTAGCTGATTGGGCGGGCTTCTGCGCTGATCAACGCCAATTGAATTACGACCGTCATGTGCAGAATCAAGCTGATCAGCAGCACGCTACGTGCAGACCAAAGTACGAACTGCTCGGGCACCAGCGGGGCGCCCGCAATTTTCAGGAAGTGCGCGTATTCGTCGATGTGCGGAATTCCATCAGCAGTAGCGCCGGTAAAGACTTTCAGGTTACCGGCCACGTGACCCAGAATGAATCCAAACAGGATGATTCCGGTAATTGCAGCGATAAATTTTTTGCCAATCGTCGTGGCGTATAACGCTTGAAGTCGATTCATTGTTTTTCAAGAACGGTTTGCCGGAATTCGGCTGGTGAAATGTCGAGTCGGATTCTGGTCTCTGATGCCAAGGCATCGCGGAGCCGGTCGGGCAAATGTTGTGACCGATACTCGACGATTATATCGAGTTTTCCTGTTTTGCTGAATGACAGTTGCTCAGTAAGTCAATGTTTGATGGTCGCTCAGAGTGATTGAACCGGCAATCCAAAAACAACCGTCAAAGCATCAGGATCGCAACCGAATAAAAAACGGCTAAATCCAAGGTCAAATCCGATCGGTCTCATTCCTGTTTGGCACAACATCATTTTTTCCGGCTGGGCCTGAGTCGGATAGATTGAGATTTTCCAGGAAACTGAATCAGCAACATCAGCCGTTTTGGCGATAGCCTCGGTTAACCGCTGTTCAAGCGTGGCTATCCGTGGCTATCGCCAAAACGGCTAATAAAACACAACCTTTTAAAAGTAAAAGTTCGAGTGGCACCGTTCGTTTCTCCTAAAGTACTTGTGGTGAGCCAACGTGAATTCGAGGTTTTCGGGTACAATTCATCCGAAACACAATTCGTCGATCTGTAAACTAATCGCCAAAGGACAAAACGTCTTACGTGAAATCTGTAATCGTCATCCCAGCCCGTCTTGGCTCAACGCGACTGCCGCGAAAGCTACTTCTAGATCAGACCGGAAAGTCACTGTTACGGCACACTTGCGAGTCGGCGGCAAAAAGTACCAAAGCCCAACGCGTTATCGTCGCCGCCGATGATCCTGAGCTCGTGGCCGAAGTCGAGTCCTTCGGCGGTACGGCAATGTTGACCGACCCGTCTCATACCTGTGGGACGGATAGAATCGCAGAGGTTGCGATTGAGTTGACCGATTACGATTTGTTCATCAACGTTCAAGGCGACGAACCGGAAATTTCGGCCCAGGCAATCGACTTGGCGATCGAAATCCTTGAAGGGGATGGAGAGGCAGAGCCGGTTCTGATGTCTACGCTTGCTACCCCGATTCGTAGTCGCGACCAACTAGAAGATCCTAACTGTGTCAAAGTCGTTGTTGATGCCAATGGACGCGCGATGTATTTCAGTCGTTCCGCCATTCCCTGTCCGCGAAACTGGAGCGACGATTGGATGGATATCAATACCAATACGACATCGCCCTTGAGACAGGCGGTGCAACCGGCAAACTTTCTCCAACACGTTGGACTCTACGGATACCGTCGGGAATTCCTGCTGAAGATTCCTTCCCTGGCTGTCCCTCCAATGGAGCGAATCGAGTCGTTGGAGCAGCTCAGAGTTTTGCACAACGGTTATCCGATTTCCGTTGGTCTGATCGAACATCCAATTACCGGAATCGACACCGCCCAAGACTATGCGGCGTTTGTAAATCGAGTCGCCAATCGTTAAGATGTAGAGACGGGCCATGGAGGCCTTATCTCGATCATCGTCGGCGCAATTCCTGAGTTTTTTAGGCTTGGATTGCGCCCTTTTGTTGGTCGGGTTCGAGATTCAAACTCGGCTGCAAAACAGCTTTGGAGCTGTTATTTTTCATGTGATAGATTCCGCAACCTGATTGTTCGAATCAGTTGTATCAGTTGTTTGACCAAGGAATAGAGAACGTATGACGAAGCATATTTTTGTAACCGGCGGAGTTGTCAGCTCATTAGGTAAAGGTCTGACCAGCGCTTCGGTCGGAATGATCCTTGAGCAACGCGGTTTGACCGTCCGGATGCAAAAGCTTGATCCGTACATCAACGTTGATCCAGGTACGATGAGCCCTTATCAACACGGCGAAGTCTACGTCCTCGATGATGGCAGTGAGACTGATCTGGATCTGGGGCACTACGAACGGTTCACGCATGCTCCGTTGACCCGAGATTGCAACTACACGACTGGTCAGATTTATCTCAGCGTGATTGAGAAAGAGCGTCGAGGTGAGTTCCTTGGCAAGACGGTTCAGGTGATTCCGCATATTACCAATGAGATCAAACGTTGCATTTCCAAGCTCGCCAGCGACGATGTCGATGTGGTGATTACTGAGATCGGTGGCACTGTCGGTGATATCGAGAGTCAGCCGTTTCTCGAAGCAATTCGTCAGTTCTCGCTCGATGTCGGAAAAGAGAACTGTCTGTATATCCATCTGACGTTGGTTCCGTATCTAAAAGCCGCCGCTGAACTGAAGACCAAACCGACGCAGCATTCCGTTGGTCAGCTTCGTGAAATTGGTATCCAGCCTGACATTTTGATTTGTCGCACTGAGCGTGAGATGGCGACGTCGGATAAAGAAAAGATTGCGCTGTTTTGCAATGTTCCCTACAAAGCGGTCATTGAGGAGCGGGACAAGGACTTTTCGATTTACGAGGTGCCGTTGAGCTTGGTTGATCACGGGCTCGATGAGTTGATTGTCGATAAACTAAGCCTCCCCAGAAACTCTCTGGATCTGGACAACTGGCGGGACTTGCTTCATCGGCTCCGTAATCCGGAAACCGAAATCAGCATTGCGGTCGTGGGAAAGTATGCCGAGCACAAAGACGCTTATAAGTCAATTTACGAGTCGATCGACCACGCCGGGATTGATAACCATGCTCAAATTCGGATCGCCCGAATTCAAAGCGAAGAACTCGAGCGCGAAGGCCCCGAGCGATTGTTGTCGGGATACGATGGGATCTTGATTCCAGGTGGATTCGGCGAGCGTGGGACCGAAGGCAAGGTTGATGCGATTCGCTGGGCTCGAGAGAAGAAGATTCCTTTCTTGGGTATCTGCCTGGGAATGCAATGTGCCGTAATCGAATTTGCCAGAAATGTGGCGGGGCTCGAGGGAGCCAACTCGACCGAGTTTGACAAAGACACCGCTTACCCGGTGATCTGTTTGCTGGACGAGCAGAACAATATCACGGACAAGGGTGGAACGATGCGGCTTGGCGCCCAGGTATCGGAGGTCCAAGACTCGACTCGATCGGTTGAGTGTTACGGTGAGAAACAAATCTCCGAACGTCACCGACATCGCTACGAATTCAACAATACGTTTCGAAGCCAGCTTGAGGCTCACGGGTTGACGATCGCGGCGACCAGCGAAAACGATACGCTGGTTGAGATTGTCGAGATCGCGGATCATCCGTGGTTTGTAGCGGTTCAGTTCCATCCCGAATTCAAATCAAAACCAACGTCGGCGCATCCGCTGTTTTCGGGTTTTGTTCAGGCGGCTGTTCGACGTTCGAGCAATGGCTCAAAACAGGAAGTGGAAATCTAACTGAGTTTGGTTGCGAAATCAGTTGTGATAAAACTTCACGACAAACTTTAAAACAAAATTAAAAAAACAAAATTCAGGCAAATGTTCGCTGGACTGGGAGTTGGAAATGACTGACGATTCGAAATCCTCAAAGCCCGACATTGTTGTCGATGACGATTGGAAGGCTCAGGTCGAAAAAGAAAAAGAGGCTTTGAAGCAGGAGACGCAAGGCTCGGCAGACAAGGCGGCCGGCGCGACTGCAAGTAAATCCGGTGGGGACGCTGGCGCGCCGGGATCGTTTGAAATGCCGCCGGCTAGTTTCCTGGTGTTGATGTCGACACTGGCGACTCAGGCGATGGCGTCGATGGGTATGATCGCCGACCCCACGAGCGGAGAGCCAAATGTCAATCGACCGATGGCCAAGCACTTTATCGATACGCTGGCGATGCTTCAAGAGAAAACCAAGGGTAATCTGACCGAAGAAGAGTCAGCTCATCTTCGCGATGCGTTGCACCAGTTGCGAATGGCATTTGTCGCTTTGGCAGAGAAAGCTCCAGCCCAACCCGAGCCAGAGAAAAAATCCAGCATTGAGCTTCCCTAGTTTCCCGGCACTGTCGTAAAATTTGTCGCAGGTTTTAATTTTCGGCGATACATCGGTTTGATGTTTCTCTTAAATTCCTTCCCATAGGCTTGAGCCCAGTCGGACAGACGCTTTCTAGGTCAGATATCCTCCATGAGCAATTCAAAACGCGGAAAACGGCGCAGTCAAAGCTCGAAAAAAAAGACCAGTCTTGAGCGGTTCGCCGAGCAAAAAGATCAAGCCAGAGGCGACGAGGCGACCGGTGTCGACTTTTTTTTCCTGCTCATGGGGATGATCACGACGTTGATGATGTTTTTGCTCGTTTACGGCGTTTATTCTCAAACTCCCAAAGCTGCCCGGGCGGCTGAGGCGGCCAAGTCAGGTGATCCGACTAAAGAGGTCAATGCGACCAACGCTGAGGAGTTTGATGAGCTGTTAGAGGGGGCCGATGTCACTCAGCTAACTAACATTCTCACAGGTTTGAATGCTTGGTCTGCCAAAGATGGTGCCGAAAAAAGTATAACGGCGAACCAGCGAAGAATTAATGTAGCCAATCATTTGCTGACCAAAAAACTGGACAATGATCAACGTAGGCTTGCGATTACGTCCAAGCTAAACGCGCTGACCACTGTTTACGGGTTCAGTTTGATTTCAAGTGGTGTTCCCAACGTGGCAGAGTCGCTTCGCGATACTTCGAACACTTACCTTGATAGTCCCGATAAAGATATTCAAAAACTGGCCAAACTCAGTCTGTTCAAGGTCAATGCATTCGAGATGACCAAGGATGGCAATGAGCCAGCCCCTAGACAATTAGTTGGCGAAATCACCAAGTTGCTCAAATCTTTTCCCGATGACGATTCCGTTCTGGCGACGGTAAACATGATTGTCGAGTACTACCGTCAAAAGGTTGACCGGAACGTCGCGCGAAAAGTTACTATGGGACTTGAAGCCAAGAAAGATGAGTTTTCTTCGGATAAAGTATCGCAGTTGATCAAGGACTTTTCAGACCAAGCGTTGTTGAGTGACGCGAAGTACACTCAGCTGTTTGACAATCGCTGGCTCCCTGGAGGACAGCGCGAGTTGCTCAAAACGACAAAGCAATTAGCGGCAGAGCCCAGTTCCGGCATGCTGCTTGTAAAATCGGTTGACAGTGTTGCCCATTGGTTCGAACAGGACGATCAATACGAAAACGCTGTTGCAATTTACGAAGAAGTTTTGCGCTCAGTTGATACCTACCAAAGCCCCGAAGTAGCCGCTCAGGCGAAAAAAAGAGCCCAAGACGGAATTCAACGATCAAGGATTGTCGGAGAAAAGATAGATCTCTCCGGTTTCGAGTTGAATGGCGAAAAAATGGGGGGCCAAGAGTACGAAGGCAAGGTTGTGTTAGTCGTGTTCTGGTCGGCTTTTGAGCCCACATCATCTGCGGTGCTTCTGAAGCTTTCGAAGTCCGGCAAGTTATGGAACCAACGGGGGATCAGAATTCTTGCGGTTAACATCGACCGAAAGTGGAATATGGATTTGATTCAGGGCGTCGTCAAAGCGGTGTCGAGCGTGCAGTTTTTGTTCGGCGACGCCGGTAGTAATTACTCAAACGAAATACTCGATCAGTGTCCTTCAGAGATCGTGCCTCGACTGTTGCTTGTTAAGAAAGATGGTCGGGTCGCTGATATCAATGTTCCTGCGGACGAAATCGAAACTCAGCTCGATTTCCTAGTGGGGCAATAGTTCATCAAAAGCAGATGCATTGTCAGTGGTTTGTCAGGCCTGAATTGACTTGTGGTGGGCTTCGTCAGAGTTCCTAATCAGCCGAAGATTTCTGGATCAGCTTGGACGAACCACTAGAACCTCTTTTGTTTCCTATTGACTGCCAAGGTGTTCGTTGAGCGTAATCAATTCGAATTAAGTAGACGATTGATTTGTTTTAGCCGGTCGAATTTTGGGCGGCTTGGGTGATTTCGATTTGCCCGATTTTCCGATGTCGATCGAAGCGATGAAATCGGAGCCACTGAATTCCAGCAACGCTTTGATAAAGTTGGAAAGCAACTGGCTTTGATAACGATAGGGATTCCAGCAAATCGCGATTTGACGCGTTGGTTTGTCACCACTGATCGAGCGATAAACAACCTTGCCTCCCAAGTCGTCGTTGGTGGCAATTTTGGGCACAAAGGAAACGCCCAACCCCAAAGCAACCAAATTCTGGATGGTTGTCAATTGTTCTATTCGAGATGTCGTCACTGGTTGAAAATTCTTTTGATTGCAAAATGACTCGATCGCATCGACCAAGCAATGCGTGTCGCCTAGCAACACAAACGGTTCGTCGGCAATGTCTTTACTGGTGATTCTCGTCCGTTCACACAGCGGATGATCTGCCGGCAACGCGAGCAATAGCTCTTCTTCAAATAGTGGCTCAATCGTCAGATATTTGGCGGAAGCAGGCAGGGCGATGATTCCGACATCGACATCGCCGTTGGAACAACGCTTGAGCAGGGTGTCGGTCGTGTCTTCGCCGATCACGAAACTTGCTTGAGGGAATTGAACTCCGACATCCGACAGAAGCTTCGGAATCAAGTATGGCGCGATTGTCGGAATTGCGGAGATACCAATTCGGCCAGTTTGACCATCATCGGTAATCTGCCGCTTTGCATCATCGACCAACTGCAGGATCTTGTCGGCTTGTGTTTGAAGAAGTTGTCCGGCTGGTGTTAACCGGATTGAACGCCCCTGACGCTCAAAAAGCGGTTGACCAAGTTCTTTCTCCAGCTTGGCGATCTGCTGGCTCAGTGCCGGTTGAGATACCGAGCAATCCTGCGCGGCTCGGGTGAAGCTTCGGTGTTCGACGATCTTACTGAAGTAACGTAGTTGACCAAGATCCATAAGTAGCAACACAATTGCAAGGTTTGGGACGGAACCGAATCGGCCCATTATGGGGTTGCTTGGCAAAGGATGCAAATTTCTTATTTCGCCAAACTATCGGCTTGTTAGCCAGTCAGCGAAATACCGCACCATGTCGGTTTGCTAAAATGGGCAATTCGCAACGATTGCCAACGACAACGTCCAAACCCGATCACGAACTGAGATTATTGATTCAGGAAATGCTCTCTACCAGTATTCTGGTAACTGCGAATGTCGATCCCTAGCGTAACTGCGTAACTTTGCTGCCAATGTCTGCAAAAAAAGCCGACTGAGTTTGAATCAGCCGGCTGTTTCTTGATTGTCCAGTTGCAGCGAAAGCACTCGATCCGACGTCTCGCGCGGATACGCTGGCCAAGCAATTTCTACAGCGACGAGAAGTCGTCAAAGTTAAACGCGACACCTTGCTGTGGAAAAATAGAGTAGAGCGTTTGTGCCAAGTACAAATTCACCGCATCAGAAAATCGCTGGATCGGTTTCTTGGGAACCAGCACGATATCAGAGTCACGCAGCCAAATTTCATCCGACGGAAAGGGTCGCTTTCCGAGTACCGCACCGTTGAGGTCAAGCCGGGTTGCAGTCAGACGCCAGTTTTGGTCGCGACGGAAAACGATTACTTGCCGAAGGTTACCACTGTTAAGGTCTCCCTCGGCCAGTGCAAGCGCCTGAAGAACCGATGTAGGTCCGACCAATTCAAATTGCCCAGGCTGAGAGACTTCTCCAAGGACATAAATGAATCGAGGAGCTCGTTCGATCAGGATCGGAGTTACTTCGATCCCGCCCTGCCTCAACCGATATCGGGCGTTGACTTCACGGGCAATTTCATTGAGTGTCAAACCGATCGCAGGAACGCTGCCGATTCCCGGCAGCTGGACTGTACCATCAGGTGAAACGGTGACGGCACGCGCTTGACCACCAGCACCGGCTCGGGCATCAACCGAATCAACAAGATCTTGAAGCGGAGTGTTGCCCTGAATCACCTGAACCACAATCGCAGGGTTCTTCACAAACTTGACATACCGATCGTTTAGTTCACGTTGCAGGTCTTCAACTGTTTTCCCCGCAGCACGGACCTGACCGATCAACGACAAGGACACCATGCCATCAGAGCGAACTGTCAAACCAGGCACTTGAGATGAACTTCCTGGTTGATCAAGCGAAGGATCAATCGTCGACGAAATTCGAATTTGGTCACCAACGTAGAGCTGGTATGGCTCAAGCGATTTTTCACGCGTACGCAGGTAAACGAATTCCAATTCGTCGTTGACTCGAAGCCGGTACTCAGGAACATGAGGTGTTCGATGTGGGCCGAGATACTCGCCGTATGCATACTGCTCAAACGGAATGTTGGACCGATGTCGCCATTTGGCTTCCCCAAACGGAAACTGAGTGTTCTGGTCAACACCACCAAAATATTTTGATGACATCGAAGCGTCCGATGAAGCGCCGTAGCCGAATCCGGGGGCCATCACTCCTGCTCCACAGGAGTTGCAACCACCAGCGCAACCGCCGCAGTTGTCGACATACTGGACCGCCTGACAAAGTTGAATGTGGTTGCCTTCGTTCAGGTCGGCTCGGTAGTCGGAGTGAACGACTTGTCCGTCCAGACGCTCAGGCGTGACGTGAGCAACGTCGGATTGGGTCAACTTCGTTTGTGGAATTGAATTGCTTTGAGTCGCAAACCACGCGGTTGAGACAAATAGAATCCCACAGACAACAATTTTCACGGGTAGAGTTATATTCATGGCAATCGTTCGAAATAGTTAGTGGAAGCCAGTTTTTAGAACAGTTATTTAAATCAATTTTCTAGAACCAGTTTTTGATTCGCTGCGCGATCGAAGCTTCCGGTTTCTCGTCTTCTTGGGTTTGATCGGATTTGGTTTGAGGTAACGCAACCGGTGGAGCTTTTTGAGCGACTCGTGGTTCAAATTCCAGAGGTGCCATCGCGTTGAACTGTGGCGTATCAATCCACTGGATTCCAGCAGTGGCGATCGAAGTCGTTTGAGCTGCGACTGCAATCTCGGCCTGCGCCATCTGGGCCATGTCTTGCTCGCCCATTCGTTGATGTGTTTTGGCGAGGTTGCTCCAAGCCTGAGGTGTCGATTGGGAAATCAGGCTTCGCTTGAACAAGCTCGTAGCTTCCTTGAGATTTCCTGACTTGGCCATCAACACTCCCAGTTCGTTGGCACTGGCCGGGTTGTTCGAGTTGCTCAGCAACGATGACTTGTGAAATACAATTGCTTGAGCGATATCGAGATTGTTTGAATTGGCGGGTTTTTGACTAGAGATAACGGAGTGCAGTTTGCCTAAGCAGTGCAATGCTTCTGCCGTTACGACGTTTCGGCCGCCGGCGTAATCGAGCTGCTCTCCAGCGTACCGATAATACTGCTGCATTGCGGACAGCGGTGTCATTCGGCGGGCTTCGACCTGGGTAAAAAGTTTGGTCTTATGTGCTTCTATAGTTTCTGCAACGTCGAGGACGGCGAAGGATTGCGAGTCGGGAACGTTGAAGTCTTCTGCTTCCTTCATTGCCCGGATCGCCTTGGCCAATGCCGTCGAGAATTCGTTTCCGTTAATCGAGGCGTCGTTGGCCTCAGCAATTACTCGTAAGGCCGAAAAGAACTCATGCCGCGCGGCGTATGTCGCTCCGCGCCTAGTAAGTGACTTTCCATACTCGATGTGATGAACGGCTTTCTGAGCTGCGGATTCTGATAGCCTGATTTTGGTAGGTGCAAAACTGGTGCGACCCTTGACCATCGAGCTGGTAGGAACGCTTGGCACCATGCGTGACTGAACTCCGCCGGGAACGCTATGGATATCGTTGAGCGAGCGAACTGCCTGAGTGGTGACTGCCATGCTGGCCGGCTGCACATTGGAATCCGATGTGGTGATCGGCGGCGCGCCGGTTGTGATGAAAGGGTTTCGCTTCCAGTCGTTCCCAAGTGAGTCGTTCCCGAGTGAGTCATTTCCAAGTGGGTCATTTCCAAGTGGGGCATTCCCAAGAGAGTCGTTTTCCGGGAGGGTGCTTTCTTCAGCAGGAAGAATTATCTCCTGATTAAGCTGCTCCGTTGCCGAATCAGCCGGCGGTAGATCTAGGTGAGCCGGAGCAAAGATTTCCATGGAAGAATCTTCCATAAGTTCTAGCTCCAGTGTGTCAGAGCTCTGATCTGAAGGCTGAAGTAGCTCAGGGTTATCGAACACAATTTGGTTGTCTGGCTCGACCAACGAGGCTGGCTGTTCATACTCGAGACTAGCCAACGGCTTTGCGTCTTCGATGGTTACCGATTGCGCCATTTCCTCACTGCTCGTTTCGGCCAGATGGCTGAGCGAAGCAATTGGTTGGTAACCATCGGTATTTGAACCAGAGTTGATTCGACCAACTACGACAGCGAAGATTGCGATACAGCCAAAAACGATCGCGATTTTTTTGATATCTATTGCCATTTCAACCTCGACGAAAATCAAATGAGAATGCTCTGGTGCAAACCCGGAACCATCTCTCTTATTGAGGATTCCAACAGATGTATCGACTTCGAGCGTTGTTCGGCCTAGTTAAGTTGCAACGAATGTTCGTTTTCTTCTGGTTGTTTTCCCCGTTTGATCCGGATAATCCGCAGATTTTAACAGGCTGTCTCCCCTGAATTGCCCATCTTTCGGCGGTGGCTAGCAAGCTGCTAATATCGCGCTGCTGGATTGTTCAGAGGGGCAGAAAAATTTGGGTCAACGACGAGCAAGAAGAGTGAATCGGCAAGATTCATCCAGCAGCTGCTATTCGTCGGTGACACAGCCTTCAGATGCTGGTTTGACGTTTTTGATGTACTTATACAGCGTACCACGCGTCGCTTTGAAAGCCGGAGCCGTCCATTCCGCTTTTCGACTGGCTAGTTCTTGGTCACTAAGATGGACTTTGATCTCATTGTTTTCAGCGTCGATCGTGATTTCATCTCCGTTGTTAACCAGCGCGATCGCCCCACCCTCTTGGGCTTCGGGGGTGATGTGACCGACGATGAAGCCGTGGGATCCGCCCGAGAAGCGCCCATCAGTTAGAAGCGCGACGTCTTTACCGAGCCCGGCTCCCATGATCGCCGATGTCGGTGTTAGCATTTCAGGCATTCCCGGACCGCCCTTGGGGCCTTCGTAACGAATGATCACGACGTCGCCCTTGTTGATTTTCTTCTGTTCAAGGGCTGCAACCATTTTCTCTTCCGAATCAAACACGTTGGCGGTCCCATTGAAAACCGATCCTTCTTTACCAGTAATTTTTGCAACCGCTCCGTCGGGGGCCAGATTGCCGTAAAGAATCTGAATATGGCCGGACGTCTTGATCGGGTTATCGATCGGACGCACAACTTCCTGGCCTTCGCTGAGTCCGGGAAGATCGGCGACGTTTTCAGCCAGCGTCTTGCCTGTCACGGTCAAGCAGTCTCCATTGAGCATCCCCTGCTCCAGCAAGTACTTCATCACAGCCGGGGTTCCTCCGACCGCATGCAAATCTTCCTGAACGAACTTTCCGCTTGGTTTCAAGTCAGCAAGGAAAGGAATTCGATCGCTGATCGTTTGAAAGTCGGCCAGTGTCAGCGAAACGTCGACCGAACGCGCCATTGCGATCAGGTGAAGTACCGCGTTGGTTGAACCGCCCAGCGCCATCGTCACGACGATAGCGTTTTCGAATGCCGCCCGAGTCATGATGTCACGCGGCTTGATGTCTTTTTCTAGTAAATTGAGGACTGCCGGTCCGGCCAGGTGGCACTCGTTGATCTTGCCAGGATCTTCAGCTGGAATCGAAGCACTAAATGGCAATGACATGCCCAGTGCCTCAATCGCACTGGCCATCGTATTGGCGGTGTACATTCCACCGCACGCGCCAGCGCCTGGGCATGATTTTCGAATGATCTGCTGGCGGGTCTCGTCGTCAATCTTGCCCGCGACAAATTCCCCGTAGGATTGGAAGGCAGAAACGATATCGAGTTTGCAATCGCCCAGTTTGCCTGCGCGAATGGTTCCGCCATACACCATCAAGCCGGGACGGTTCAGACGTCCCATCGCAATCAAGCATCCGGGCATATTCTTGTCACAGCCAGGTAGCGTGATGCAGGCGTCGTACCACTGGCCGCCCATAATCGTTTCGATCGAATCGGCAATCACGTCACGCGACTGTAACGAATAGCTCATTCCGTCGGTGCCCATCGAGATACCGTCGCTGACACCGATCGTGTTGAATCGCATGCCAACCAGTCCGGCCTCCTGAACTCCCTTTTTGACTTCTGCTGAGAGCGAATCGAGATGCATGTTGCAGGTGTTGCCTTCGTACCAGACACTCCCAATTCCCACCTGAGCTTTGTTCATGTCCTCGGGGGTCAGTCCGGTTCCGTAGAGCATTGCTTGGGATGCCCCCTGGACTTTGGGTTGAGTGATTTGACTGCTGTATTTGTTGAGTTGATTAGCCATCGAGATTGTTAGCCATCGAGATTGGGCTGTTGGAAGTGGTAGATTGAATCAAGAACGGAATTTTAGCCGACATGCGTTGAGCCGGTAGCGTTGTTTTCTCGGCCGGCCAGAAAAAAAGCCTCGGGGAGTATCCCAAGGCTTTAATAGATCAAATCGTTTGCAACCAGCAAAATTACTTGGCTGCCGCAGTTGCGGCTTCGACAGCCGGCTCCGCTTCGTCAGTTTTTTCTTCAGCGGTCTTGCCTTCAGCAGTCTTGCCTTCAGCAGTCTTGCCTTCAGAGTCCGCTGAGGCTTCTTCACCTTCGGTCGCCTCTCCTTCGGAAGCTTCGGCCGCGGCGTCTTGAGCAAGTTGATAAGGATCCTGTCCGGTCATCAGCAAATCAAGCTGCTTGCTGATCGAATCGACAACCGTTCCACGAGGTGCGTTGGCGTAAGTCGAAAGGTCTGTCGAAACAGAGAATGGCAGATCGGCGCCGCTTGCCAAAACGGCTTTGCAAAGCTCCAGCGAAAATGAATCGGCTTCAGACGCTGGCAACGCTGTACGATCGCTGCGTTTGATTTCGGCTGCGTCAGCGCCCGGAGTAACGTCAGCAAGCTTGACCTCGGTCACGTTGGTAGCGATTCCTGCATTGGTCAACTGCTCAACAGTTCCACCGCCAACTGCCCATTCCCAAGCGTCAAGGCACAGGCCAACGTTGGGTTGCCCGACGGCTTTGATTAGCGGCAGCATCTCATCGGCTGTCTGGATGAATTTGAAGTTTCCATCGACAGGTTTCGCATTGGACGCACGCAGTAACAGGCCAATTTTAATTGACGACGAAGCGAACTTCTCGGCAATGGCTTGAATTCGTGTCGTGTACTTTTCAAAGCATTCTTGAAACGCATAGTGCTCATTTTCTGGAGCGACCTCGATGTAGCAGCATCTGGCGTTGAGAGTTTCGGCCAGATCAAGAATGGTGTCGAGCTTTCCAATCGAATCGCCAAACTCTTCATCGGTTCCACCAATAGCAACTGGCAGTTTAAAGGTGCCCATGTCGATTTTGGCACTTTGCAGGAACTGGCAGGCGAACTGCTTACCAAGCGTGTCGTGACGTCCGACCAAGTCTGCCATGTCGACCTCGACCCCGTCGAAGCCATGAGTTAGAGCCAATTCAATCAGCTCGTTTTGTTTCCCGCCAACTCCTAAACCGCTGCTACTGAGTATTTTGTACACGTATGAAGGTCCTCTTGATTGCTCGACTAGGGTCGATAAGAAATGCCTGCGCCAAACCCTGAAAACGGGCAGTCTCTATTGAGCTGTCGCTGGAAATACGTTGCGGTTGTTTCCGCGATGTATCTCCCGGTGTCAACTGAAGTTGAACCAAGCATGTGTTAGCTAATTAGATCCGAGATTATCGCAGATTGTCGAGCTAAATCATAGTGCTAAAGGCTCTTGCTGATCGATTATTCGCTGGCCGTTTGCCTATCCAACCTCAATGAAAGACGACGCAATGATGGTACCTGAAATGGTGGAATATCCTGTTGATCGGGCGATGTGGGTAGTAGCGAAGCCTCACCGCGCACGGGCGTTGGAATTCCCAAACGACGCACTTGGTGTAACTGGATTGACCCTCAAGCTCGACTGACTCAATGAGGCGTTGTTCAGGCCCCGCCTTTGGTGATGATTTTAACTAACCAAGTCTTGTTCGATTCGAATCGCTCCTGAAGCGTGCTTGGAACTGGTGTTTTGATGACGCTTGGACAGCCAAACCAGCGCCCGTTGAGAATGCTTCGTCGATCAGGGATTACGAGCCAGAAACTCCGGTACGGCTAATTTTTGAGAAACCAAGTTGGTTAGACGGAATCCAAGCGAACCAGCACCCTCGCGAGTTGTCGAATTAAATCGCTGTGACTTTTTCAATTTCCATCAGTCTAGATTGGTCTTTAAGGCCTTCGGTGGTATCCTTAGAGACAGAGAGTTGGATATACCGATTCTGATTTGAACTAAGCAGTTTGGCTCAGTTGGTTTTTGGCTTAGCTTGTATTCAGCGAGGGGTGGCTTTGGGCACGAAACTGGCCGGAGACGTCGGTTTGAGCGTTTAAGTCCCGTTTGTGTTTCTTGGAGTTTAGTTTTTTATTAGGGGGCGAATTGGATTCGACCGGATAGCTTGAAGTTATTTTGGCGTGTCGTAGCTGGTCAGAGGGCTACGTAAAAATCTGACCAAAACCTTTATTTGCAGAAGATAACTCTTTCGCATTGGCTGCCTAGAAATAGAAAGCCCCGGCTGATAGGTTCCGCTGGAGAGCCTTGAATGCTGGTCACCAATTCCAGATCGCAATGAGTCACGTTGGATACGCTTGTTGTTAAATTTTGTTTCCACCTAGATTGATTTTCAGGGTGTCGCTGCCCGGTCTTTCAATCGAAGTTTAAATCAACGACTACACACGTAGAGGATTTAGCGGATACGTCGCGGGACGCGGGTTCGATCCCCGCCGCCTCCACTTATTTGTTATGAAACCCTTGTTTTACGGGGTTTGCGAGCACAAAGGCCGCGGGGCAACAACCCGCGGCCTCTTTTTCTACACTTGAAAACCCTTGGGATTCTAACCATTCAAATTTTTTGCCCGCATTTGGCCGCACGAAACACTCCCAATTCACTCCCGTGAATCACGCGCGCAAAGAGCCGTTTGTGGCAGCGTTAAAGCTCGTCGTAGGAAATGAAGCAGCCAATGGGTTTTGTACGGGCGACGGTGATAGGCTGGTTGGAAAGCAAGCTTTTGATCGCATCCGCCAGAAAGTGATTGTCGGCGGAAGGCCGCTTCTTGCCGAAACCCGCGTACTGGTTGTCGATCGCTCCCCGATATGCGGGCGTTAAGTTGCCGCGTTCGATTAGGAAAACCTCTGGGGTGACTTCGGCGTTGACCCGTTTCGCAAGCGAAAGTTCTCTGTCCAGAACAATCGGGGCTTGTATTTGAAATTCCCTGGCGTGCGTTTCTATTTTGGAAGCATTGGCGTCGCGATCAGGATGAACCTGGATGAACCGTACGCCTTGTTTGGCGAACTGTTGTTGCAAGCTCGAGAGGATCGGTTGATAGGTGTTGGCGATCGGGCAATCGGTTGCGGTAAAGACCAACACGATGGCCTTGGTTTCGGAATCCAGGAACGGAGTCAGTACATTGCCATCAAGCAATTGGAAGCTCCACTCTTTTGCCTTCGTATTTTGAGCTGCCGAATTCTCGACCGTCTTTGGCTGGCTTATGACGTTCTGCGTTACTTCAGATCCACAGCCGCAGATAAAAGAAACTCCGAGCGTTGTACAACAGAGCACAAACCCTCGGAGGTTGAAACGAGGATTATTCATGGGCAGTCCTTTCTCTTTGTTTCAGTTACGTCGCAAGCCAGAAAAGCGTTGCAGGATCTGCAGTTCTTCAGGGACAACTTTGCCGTCACCATTGCGATCAAGCATGTCGAATCCACGCAGCACTCCGGGCGGGGCTTCGTCGCGCTGAAGGCCGCCATCTCGATTGGTGTCTAATTGCATCAATAGATCAACAAAGTTGCCTTGAGTTATGGATTGAACCCGGTAGCGACCAATGCTGCTTTCAAGCTCCGGCCGGTCGGACTCCTCTGCAGCAATTACCTGAAGTGACGCGCTGCCCATTTCGTCCCCGGACTGCCTTCCCCAACGAATTTCTTTCGGTGGGCTGTTGGGGTTTTCAGGATTGTTGGCTGAGTTGTCATAGACAAGTTCGGTGCTAAGCTCAGTGCCTGCCGGAAGCACAATCGGCTTCTTGAAGTAGTAGCGGTCTTGCCAATCAAGATCCCAATCATCAATCTTCAGCAATTCCTTTTTCTTTCCGTTGGGCAGCTTCGCAGTCATCGTGACTTCGCGACAAATGTAGTGCGCGTGTGCGCCGACGCTGATGAGCTTGATATCGGTCGGCACCGTATAAGACTCCTGAATTTTGTAGTTCGCTTCGCCTGCCGGGACTTTGAGGCCCTTGCCGACCGAGAACAATGCAGGAACCTGAATGTCCACGATCTTCTGTGAAGGCTCTTTGTCTCCGAAGTAAATTGCGATTTTGCCTTTTTCTGATTCAGCTTTTCCCGAAGGGTGGAAATGCGTTTGTATCACGATGTCGCTACCGGCCGGCAACGGCAAAGCAAGGTCGCCGGGCAGCCGCGAAGGCGTCGTGCCGGGAACATAGCCTCCCAGCCCGGCGTTTGAACGCGAAGCTCCTCGCTTTCGGTTTTGGCCGCCTCTGAAGTTTTGGAAGAATCCGCCGCGTCCTGAGTCAGCCGTTTGATTTGCATTGCCGATCAAAGAAAGAAAGCCCATGCCTTCAATGCCGGCCTTTCCGTCGCTGCCATCCATTTTGCGAGCGTTACCAGTTGGGTCACTGAAAAAGATCGCATGATGAACTGCTGACTTGGCCGTCGGGCGATACTCGATGGCTTTCACCCATTTGTCTTCTTTGAGAGCCAGTGGGAATACGAACGAGCGATACACATCTTTTCCTGTGGCGGGGACTTCAAAGCCGTTTTTCATTTCGACAACCACATCGGGTTTTCCTAGCGTCCAGCCATCGGGGAACTTTGGCGGAGCCGGTGGATCGCCCTCGCCCTTCGGTTTGCCCGCGGCAATCCAGTCTTTCAGCTTTTGCTTTTGGTCTTTGCTCAGCCGTCGATCGTTGGTGAATTCGATCTCGTGATTGACGGGTTTCCAAGGCGGCATGTAACCGCTGTCGATGACCGCATCAATCGTCTTGGCTCGCTTGGCAATGTCCTTGTAGGTCAACAAAGAAAATGGTCCCGCTTGCCCCGGCCGATGACAGCTAGCGCACTTGTCATAGATGATCGGCGCGATGTCTCTATTGAACGTGACCGAACGATTTTCGTTTGGTTGTTCGGCTACGGCAGAGCCACAGTAGAACAGACAAAGCAGGAAAACTGCTGACAGTGCGAGGTACGAAGGGAACCTGATATGGAATAGCCATAGGTTCGTTGAACTGAAACGTATCATTCTTTCTCCGATGCAAAATTGATTCTTCGACGTTGTCCTGCGCCCTGGCCTTCGACCGTAAAAAACGAATTTGATAACTCAACATCGTCGACCAGTACGATTGTGGCTTCCTTGCGCCCAGTTTCATCCTCTTTCAATTGCCAAGTCGCGTGTAACTTCACCGCGACTCCTGTTTCTGCGTCAGCCCAAAGTTCAATCCTGTCCGGCCGACGTGATGAAGCTTCTCCCTTCAAGACAGCGGCAACGTGGTTGCATGCAATCACACGGTCGCTGAGTGAAACCTCGTCGGTTGGCAGTGATTCGAGCCGATACTGATCTCGCATTTTTTCAAGCGCCGAAGCAATATGCAGATAAGGCGTCCCGATATCGGCGTTTTCTCGATACCACTGAGTCAGACTTCTTTGGTTTCCCTCGAGAACCGGGCCAATCGGCGGAATCACCCACGATGTTTCTGCGTTGGAGCCAAGCCAAATAACGGCTCCCATGCTTCCGGAGCCACCGGCTTTGATCGCAAACTGGTCGCCGCCTTTGACAAATAGGTCTGCTTCCCGGCGCGAGTTCTTTTCGGGAGCGTTTTGCCAAACGGCATTCAAACGATAGTGGCGGCCGACGTCACGAAGGGCTTGTTCAAAGCTCAACATGACCGCAGCTGTGGCAGTTCGTGATCCGCTGGTCAATGGAATCGCGACCGTAATTAGAACGAGCGCCGCAGTGGCAAGACCAATCAACAGCCAGTTCGGCCTTGCGCCATAACGACGCGAGCGGGCTGACGCGGAGCTTGTCACTTCGCCGTCGCCCAAACGCTGCATGCCGTTGTCGACCAGCAAGCGCGCCTTATCTTTGTCCGTTTCGTAGAGCGAATGCAAAAGCGAATCGACAAAATTGTCTTTGAAGTCTTCGTCTTGATTTGTCATGTAACTTCCTCCCCTAAAAGCAGTTTGCCTTCAATGCACTTTCCCAATTGAGCCTTGGCACGGTAAAGACGCTTTTTTACGGTCTCGCGTGCAATGTCCAGCCGCTTCGTAATCTCTGGAAGCGAGCAGCCATCCATGTAGCGTGCTTCAATTGCGTTGCGATTCTCATCCGAAAGCGCTTCGACGCACTCGGCCAACAAAGCGAGTTTCTCACTAAGCGTGTCACCGTTACGGTGCTGGATCTGCGTGAACTTTTCTTCAACCCAGTCCATCGAGCTTTCGTTTACAGTCTGCCGGTTGGATCCGAGCTTTCGATAGTGAGCAAGAATGAGAGTCCTCGCGATTCCACGCAGCCACTTTCCAAAAGAGCGATCCCGGTCAAAGTCCTTCATCCTTCGCCACGCCACGACCATCGTTTCCTGAAACATTTCATCAACGGCGTGGCTGTCGCGCACCGATGCCCGCAGAAACGCCAGCAGCATATCGGCGTTCTCTCGCATCAGAATCTCAAAGAC
>CALJOA010000073.1 GCA_937981585.1 uncultured Pirellulaceae bacterium
AAACGCCAAAAAACAGACATCAAAAAACTGAGACGCTCGGTTATCAATAATTCGCAATTCAAGAAAATGTCGGGCGCATCACTCTTGCCCGTTAAAACAGTGTTCAGTTGGTTTGCTGCAACCTTCAAATCCAGAACAAGACTTTTCGTGTTGATAGTTTGAAATGTGAGTCGGGCAAGAGTGCCCGAAGTGCCCGACCTACAAGCGCTCAATTTGTGCAACTACCGTTTCGCACCAGTCGGTTCACATTATTCCCGTGGCGCGGATTATGCGGGACTCTGGCTTGAAACCGCTACGCTATTCAGCCTGAAGCGCGACAAACAACGTTTTTAAATTCTCTTGCCCCTCTTGGCAAAGCTACATTTCCTCAGACCTCGACTTGATGCGGTCCTCCCCTAGAAATGCACCTCTTCTCTTTAGCTGAGTGGTTTCGACCACCGAGGAACAAGAATGACCCGTTTTGCCGTCGTACACGACTGGTTTGACTGCATCGCAGGATCTGAAAAAGTCGTCAAAGAAATGATGCATTGCTACAACGATGCAGATGTGTTTTCGCTTGTCGATCACCTGTCAGAAGCTGAGCGAGAATCACTTGGGATCGCACACATCAACACGTCATTCATTCAAACGTTGCCGTTTCACAAGTCAAAGTTCCGCAACTACTTGCCCTTGATGCCGATTGCCGTCGAACAGTTCAACCTCTCAAACTACGACGTCATTCTTTCTTCCAGTCACGCATTTGCCAAAGGCATCGTGACCAGCGCTGAGCAGATTCACCTCTCCTACGTACACACTCCGATTCGTTACGCCTGGGACATGCAGCACGAGTATCTGGAACAACAAGGCCTCAACGGAACTCGAATTTACACGCCCCGTGGCATCAAATCATTGCTGGTTCGAAGTGCGCTTCACTATATCCGCATGTGGGATCGCAGTACGGCAGATCGAGTCGATGTCTACATTGCCAACTCTGGTTATGTCGCCAACCGTATCAAAAAAACATACAACCGTGACGCCCACGTCATCTATCCGCCATGTGACGTTCACAAGATGAACGTTCGCCGGACCAAAGAGGACTTTTTCCTCGCGGCGGGGAGACTTGTTCCCTACAAGCGTTTTGACTTGATCGTCGAAGCGATGAAGCACTTGCCCGATCAGAAACTCATCGTCATTGGCGATGGCTCGGAGATGAAGAAGCTTAAATCCCTAGCCGGCGACAACGTCGAGTTTCTGGGATACCAAAGCGACGAAGTTCTCTACGATCACATGGAGCGAGCCAAAGCGTTCGTGTTCGGCGCGATCGAAGACTTTGGAATCATGCCCGTCGAAGCTCAGGCTTGCGGTACTCCAGTCGTCGCAATGAGCCGAGGTGGAACAGCCGAAACCGTACAGCACAAAAACACAGGCTACCACTTCGACGACCAAACGCCCGAGTGTATCGCCGATGCCATGCAAGTCGTTGCCGACCTACCAAGAGGATACTTCGACGCCGACCACATTCGCGCGCATGCAGAAACGTTTGGGCGTGACAAATTTCGCGAGAACTTTCAGTCTCTGGTTGAATCAACCATCGCAGCGAAAAAGCAAGCTTACGGAAAACGTCAACCAATCCTCATTCCTTGTGTTGAAACCGGCTCAGGCGCCTCCGACTCCCTGACAACCGCTTGAACCCACGCACAAAATTGGCAACCTAACTCACGATCCAATCCAGAACTGACATGAGCACTTCGTCCGATACATCAAACCACTCCAGCGGATTGGCACGCCTTTTCACGGCGCTGCGAACCCTCGATGTGGATGCGATCGGTCAAGCAGCCTTCAAACATTGCACGTCTCCCAAGGCACTTTATGTAACATTGATTGAGCGTTGGTGGGTGATTGCAGTTTGTGCGATTGCCGGCGCGTGCATCGGTGCGTTTACGATCAAGACTTCGGTCAAACAGTTTGAGTCTCACGGCAAGATTCTGGTTTACCAAAAACTGCCAACATTCATGGACGACAGCACCCGGCTGCCAGATCCGAAAGCCTACGACAGCCTGTTCGCAACTCACGTTGCGCTCATCGGAAGTCCGCTGATTCTTGAAAAAGCTGTCAAGGATCATGACCTGGTCAATCGCTGCCCCGAGATTGAACCAGAACTCGAAGAGAACCGTGAGTACGCCCACTACATCCAAAAACACCTGAAAACTACTCGAGCCGGATCAGGCGACTCCAAGGGCGCCTTCGTTATCTCCGTAGGATTCGAACACATCGCCGCCAATGAATGCCCGATCGTTGTCGAAGCGATTTTGGAAACCTATCGAGATTACACCAACTCTTCAATTCTCGATGACCAAACCCGGGCCGTCGAAGTGATGAGTGACATCCGCTCGACTCTGGAGGCAGACGTCAAAGCCAAAGGGCTGGCCTATCGCGAGTTCATGAAAACTGCGACCGGAGTTTGGGATCGCGACACCGAAAATAACACCCATCAAAAACGAATTGAAGCTCTACAAGTCGAGCTCACCACGCTTGAACTCAAAAGAGCCGCAACCGAATCTCGGATTCGAATCATGTCGCGAACACACGACGACACGACCGGCGAAAAACTCAGCGACCTCGACCGCCTGGCGTTGATCGATGAAACACACATTTCCCGATTGGAAATGCTGCTTTCGGTCAAAGGCGAGGCGATCGCTGAACTCTACCAGAACGCTTATCCGGAACTGCAAGAGCATGCCAATGCTCGGTTCAGGCAGTTGAGCGAGTTGCTATTGGAGCGAGAAGAACTCGTCAAAAACATCGGGCAAAGACATCCGAAAGTCCAGGATCTTGATTCGAAAATTCAAATGCTTCGGTCGATTCTCGACAAAAGCCAGAAAAAACTCGCCGCACCCGCTAAACCAAGCGGACTAGAGCCAGCTGACATCGTATCGGCGTACGTGAGAATGCTGGACGAAGAACTCAACGATGCCAACGATCGCATTGCAGCCCTCAACAAATCAATCGAAGAACAGCTTGCGGCAGCAAAATCGTTGACCGACTTTACCATTCACGCCACTCAGCTCGAAGATGATTACCAGCGATCAAAAGATCTCTACACCGCTTTGATCGACAAAGCACAAAAGCAACAAGTCCTCAGCCAGTTTGGAAGCTATGTCGCCGAAGTCATCGCCTACCCGCACTTCAAAGGCCAACTGACATGGCCCAAGAAGCCCGTCATTCTAGCGCTTTGCACCATCCTGGGAATCTTCGTCGGTTCATTTTTGGCGCTCGCTCTCGACTTGATCGCCTTTACGCCACTAAAGCAGGCGTTCTGGTTCGTTCCACAATGGCTCGTCTGGTCCGGGCGTAGCCCAGCCGGATCTGCTTAACTCGAGCCAGCTACGGGGGCCGAAATGAGCTCGATCCAGATTTCCAATCCAGCCGAAATCGAAACCAAGAACTTTCTTGAGCGCGGTTATCAACAGCTTGCCGAGACACCGTGGTACTTCTATCTGGTGATGGCCTATGGATTTCTTATTCCCGTCGTCGCGATGAACCTGCCCGGCGTAGGCGGCGTGGGAGCGGCCGACCTCCTGATGCCATTTGGGTTTCTGGTGCTGTTTTGTTTTAAAAAGTGCGGGCGGATCATGTTGCCTCACATCGCGCTGACTTGCTTTGTTTTTGCGGCGCTGATGTCGCTTCAACAAATTGACGAATTCAAACCGGCTGTCGATTGTACGATCCGCTGGGTACGACTGTTTGGAATTCTGATTCCATTCTTCTTCGGACTTTTTATTCCAGTGAATAATCGCTTACTCGACCGAGCGTTTGGCGCCTGGATGGTCGGTGGCCTGGTGGCAATTCTGATCGGCATCTTCCTCCATTCGTTTCAAATCGAAGTCCGAGAAGGCCAACAGCGATTGTGGATGGACGGTGCTTCGATACTCCGCGCTGGTGGTCTGATCGGAAACTCGGGAGCGTTTGGCCACATGACGTCGACTTGGGCCGTGATCAGCATGTGTTATCTGTTGGCGGTTTCGAAAACGAAGTATCGCTTCGTCCTTGCCGGTGGAGTCGTCTTTTTTACGCTTTACGTCATCTTCATTTCGTCTTCGCGCGCCGCGATGTTGCACCTGTTTTCAGCCGGGGCTGTTTTCTTCCTCCTATTTCGCATCCCGAGAGTCCTCAGACAGTGGGGAGTTCTGACAACAATGTACGGTGTACTGGGAATCATCATGATGGCTTGCATCATGCAGTGCATGCCATCAGACAACAGCGGCGGAAATTCCAATGCGCTTGAGACCAATCTGAAACGATTCGTTCCCGGATACGGCGGAACAAGCGCCGGAGAGTTTACCTCCAACAGAGCAGGGAACTGGCCAGAGTATATCGAAATGATGAACGAGAAAATTCTTTTCGGCTGGGGCTACAAGATGGGCGTGCGGTTACACGAAGAATCACCAGACAACTCTTACCTCTCAGTGATGCTCGAAACGGGCGCAATCGGTTTCACTTGCATGTCGTTTTTCGTGATCGGGATCTTCTATTGCCTTGGAACGCTATATTTTGCGCGCGATCCCTACGCCTGCGTTTTGATTCCGGCCTGCGTGGGGCAGTTGTTTAATTGCTTTACATCAGACATCTATACGTTTTGGATAACCATGCCAGTCGTGTTTATGCTGCTAGGGTTGGTCGTTCAGAAAAAGCCGACTCCGCCCCTGGAGCTCCAGCCAAAACTCTAGCTACTAAAACTGAGCGTTCATCTATAGTAGCACGGCTGTCCCAGCCGTGATTTTGCAGCTTGTTCACGGCTGGGACAGCCGAGCTACTCAACGAATCCAAAAAAATGGAAGCCCGACCCGTTAGCGAGGGCGAACTCAAATGTAGCTTCGCCTCGCTCACGCGTCGGGTTACCAGTTCAGGAGCTTTTGCGTCTAAAGTGAGTGCCATTGGGCGATAGCCAAAACGGCTGACGTGGCCAACTCGTATTGTTAGCTGTAAAGCTGGTGATATGAGGAAGGTTTTACGAAAACCAAGGACCCTACTTAATTATGGCAACACAGTCATCCTTGCCGGCTTCGATAACGCCTTTGGGTTTTCCGTCTATGGAAATAACGAAACGATGGCCGACCTGGGTGTCGGCGGAGATTTCACCCCACGGCTGAATCTTGCTAAGCACGGTTCGTTTGCCGCCTTCGCCGACCCACTCAAGATCGTAAACCCGGTTCGAGCGGTTGACGAAACGAATGTTGACGTTGGGCGATTTTTCGGGTGAGGGTACGGCAAGGTTATCTTTGGTCGCTGGCAAGATTTCGACTTTCGCAATCTTTTCTCTTTTTCGAGGAGGAGCAGGCCAGCGGAAATTCGGCTCGCGGCCATGCCGGTATCCTTCCAGATGGGTGCCTGTCAGATCCTCACGATCCATCGTGGGACAGAATCGCCACTCGCCGTCGCCAAACGCCTGCTTCAACAAGGCCGCCAACGCCGGGTCGTAGTCTTTGACTTCTTCGCGCGTGTTAACGTGATTGTGATCCTCAACGTTTTGCAAGTTGGCGTCGAACCATGACTGAGCACCTTCGGCCCAGTACTCCATGCGGTTGGTCGCTGCGTAGGTGCCTTTCCACAATCCCTTTTTCATCGCATCGTTAAAAGCCTTGTCCAGCTTCGCATCAAATTTTGGATCGAGCTTTTCCATACCGGGACGATGAACCGTGTGAGCAAATTCGTGAATCAAAATCGACTCGTCCATGTGTGGATCGCCTCGATAATCCAGCAAGTTTTCTTCACCGCACGCACAGGCGACACGAGTCCCGGTCGGCCCGATTCCACGAGCCTTGCTGTCCCAATAGTGTTTTGGTTTCAAGTCAGAATTTTCGGGAACGTCGGTGATGTATTCCCTGGTCGACATGATGACGACGCGGACCTTGCTGTCGGCGATACCTTGGACGACCCCGGGATTTTCCGCCATCATGTTTTTGATTAAGTACTTGGCTTCCCGAAAAGCGTAGGGCGAAACATTGCTCGACGCTAAAACCGGCACGCCCATCACATCGGTATGCCGCTTATAAAAATCTGTGTCCAATTCCAGTCGCTTGACAACTTGATCGGGTATCGACAAGTCATCTTCGTCAATCGACTTTGGTTTGGATCGTGAAATCTCGGTGACTTTGAGATCGTCGATCCAGACTTCTTTATGAATCGACAGCCGCAAACGGCTTTTAGTCGGATGGGCAATACCGTTGGACGTGAACTCAGCGGCTGGCTGGCCGTCGATCTCGATCGTCAAAGTAGGTCCGTCGATGCGAATGGCCAGGTCGTGCCAAGCACCGACGGTTGTCTCAAAAGGAACGAGCTTTTGCTTGCTGTCGATGATCGCCCGAATTTCGTCGGTCATCTTTTCAGATTTGCGAAGCTCTTGGTACTCCGTCTTCATATTGCCAGTTTTCAAGTCGCGAATTTGAACTTTATCAGGATGAATCCTAGCCACGCAGAGGTGCCCCGCGCTGACACTTTTCTCGATCATGTCGGCAAAGTTCACGCCGAGGTCAGAACCTTCTGTCAATTTGAAACGCATCTCAACCAGAACATCGCGATACGCGAGATCGTGTCGAATACTGACGGCATGGCTGGCTGTATCGGCCATCGTGACATGCAAAGTTCCGTTGTCCAGATCGACTTGCTTTTTGCCTTGTGCCTTGCTGTTGGTCGACCAGCCGTTACCGATCATTTCGACATCAGGGGAAGGTTCATCACGTTCAAAGTCATCGAACAACAAAATGTTCTTGTCCTCCCCCATCGGTTTTGACTGCGGCACAAAGTTCTCACCGTATTTGACCGCGAACTCTTTCACTGGATCGTAGTCGGGGTTCGAATAGACTTCACGCTGCCGCTCAATGTTGACGTTGGGATACGAATCGAAAATATCGCCATCGCCAAACATCCGCGGGTCGCCTTGATCACGAAGGGCTTTTTCCATTTTGGCGCGAAGCCGTCTTTTTTCTATCAGGAACTGCGGGTCGTCAGCCAAATTTTTGAGGCACTCGAAATCGGAAGCCGAGTAAAACTCTTCGTTAGGTCGCTTGCCAAAGCTAAGTCGATAGTAGTAATCTTCTGGATCCTTTTTGGCTCGCTTGACCAGTTCCGTCTTGGTGGGCGATTTGTCAGTATTGAGCAAGCCAAGTTCCGGATCGCCTGCTGGCCAACGGTCCTTGTTATAGTTGCGGACATACAGAAACTCATCCGTGCGAATCGCGCGAACCGGGTAACCAACTGAGACTTGATCACCATCAGTCCGGCCGATGTCGTGCCGCTCTTTGCCCAGCAGCGTAAAATTTCGATCCTCGTCGATACGGCCTTCTTTTTCGGACTTTAGCTGCTTGAGGAAACTCCTGCCGGTGAACTGTTGCGGTGCTTCGATGCCGGCCGCCTCCAAAATCGTCGGCGCGACATCGGGGAACGTCACGAAGTCCGAAACACCTCGCCCTGCTTTCTTGATACCGGCCGGCCAGCGCACAACCAGCGGTACGTGAAAGCCGTGCGCGTAAACCTGTCCTTTGACTCTCGGAAACGGCATGCCATGATCGGAGGTGGCGATGACGATCGTGTTGTCGAGCATCGCGCGGTCTTCAAGGTGCTTCAAGGCGCGACCGACATGCGTGTCAAACCATTCGACTTCGATCGCATAATCCGCCAGATCGCCACGAACCTTTTCGTTGTCGGGAAAATACTTTGGGACGATGACGTCGTCGAGGTTGCGGCCGTCAAGCTTCCAGTTGTTTTTGCCGTATCCGCGATGCGGTTCGCGGGTTCCGAGCCAGAAACAGAACGGTTTGTCGTCAGGGCGTGCGTCGAGAAAGTCCTTGAAGTTCGCCGCATAGTCCTGTTTGGAAATACCTTTGAACGGTGGATCGGCAACTCGATCGAGCCACGGGCGACCGGCTGGATTGTCTTCCTTGTCCGGGTTGCCGCCTGCGTTAATGCCTCGCCAAATACCAGGCCCCCAGCCCTTGCCGGTGTAGCCCATGAAGTAGCCAGCGTCTTCCATCAGGTACGGATAAAACTTCCATCGGTCAGAAAGAAACGGGCCGTGATTACAGGCTTCTTGAAGTTGCCAGGAGTAACGACCCGTCAGCAAACAAGCGCGAGCCGGGGCACATTTTGGGTTGCAGTTAAAGGCATTTGTGAACTTGACTCCTTCGCGGGCGATGCGATCAAAGTTCGGCGTTTTGACGTAGGCGCTGCCATAAATCCCCATGCTATCGCGCGAAGCATCGTCGGCAATAATGAACAAAACGTTGGGGCGCTCTGTGGCAGCGGACGCGTTGGCAGCAGACCCGTTGGTCGCTGCGATTGATGAAAGCCTCTCAATAGGCTCCGTTTGGGCAAAGACGATGCAAGAGAAAGCCAACAACCAGGTAACTACGAGACTGATTTTTACGATTGCGGAAGCGTATTTCATTGTATCTTTCTCTTGGGTTTCCAATGCTCTAGATCATTAAAAGTCCTATAAAGTTAGAAGCTTGTGTTTCCGAGCATGACGAAAACTCATTGTCACTTTTGAAGAATAAGTGTGCAATAGTATGCAACCAACGTCGGCATCGACTATTCGAATCACTTCCGCCAAAGAAATAGCAAAGCTTGTGTCGATTATAATCCCGGCTAAAAGATAAATCCTCGGTCCGTCACAACGTTAAAGTTGAACAGATTCAGCGCCACGTTACCGAACAGTTCGTGCGGTTTGTAACGCATAATGATGAGGTCGCCGCGCATAATTTTGACGCGATGAGCAGGATCGTTTGCCGCCGTTTTAAGATCGACCATGATCTTGACTTGCTTATTCTCATTCAAATGGCGAATGATAATAACTTCTGTTGGCGCGATGATTCCTCCGGGACCATTTTGAAAGTTCGGAGTCTTTGACCCCGCAACAATGCCGTGTGAGCTGCCCGTGGCGATCGCAATCGCTTCAAAAATGTCGGTGTCGCGATCGCGAGCTAAGGGGAAACGACCGCCGGGCAACAAACCACCTGTCATGAAAACATCGCCATCGCGCCGAGGCAGGAACACTATATCGTCGTCGCCAAGAATCACGTCGTCCCGCTCGAAAGGAAGCGGCTGGCCAACAGGATGGGTTAAAGGAATTCGAACCAGCTTCGAATTTTCTTTCGGAAGCATCATCGGAAATTCGCCAGTCAATTTGGAAACGAACGGATCCACAAGTTCGTCAACTTCTCCTGGGCTTACTCGCTTCATCACCCAAATCTCATTCATCGCGTCGATGCCAGGCAATCCGCCGGTTCGATTGATTGCGGTCAATACACTTGCTTCTTTAGGTTCCAAATACAACGTCGTCCCTGACCAACGTCGTGAAATTTCAAACTGAGACGGCGTCTGGAGCCCAGGCAAGTTGTATCGCGTGTCTTGTCGCAGTACGTTGATTCGAACAAAACTTGGGGTGATCAAGTTGACTTGAATATTGTCTCTGCCTGGCTGAATTAGCTTGGCGTGTTCGACGTACTGATTTCGAATCAAATTGCGAACTTGTGGAATCGTCATGCCAGCGACATGGATTGGTTTGATGTAGGGCAGGGCCATCGTCCCATCAGAATCGACCTTAACCGGTTGCCCGACAAACGGCTCGACAGGGGCGTTTCTCAAACGAAAACCGGGATAGTCAACCGACGGTAACTCGTCACGATTGCCCATGATGTCGGCAATGTAGATTCCCAGAACATCGCCCTTGCCCACGGTGTGTTCTTCGGGGACTGGAGCTCCCAACAATCTGAGATCCAATGGAACTTTGTCGGTGCGTCGCTCAGCAAGATACTCAGGGGGAATCTGATCAGGCGAACAGCAATTTTTGCGCAGCGATTGACAGCCACATGACATGCATAAGGCAACAATCAGAACGCAGATAAAGACGAGCTTTTGGATGATGAGTTCGATATTGGAGCCGCCCCGTAACCAGCAATCTGAGGTTAATGAAACAGAGATGTTTTTGGGTGCAGAGAGATAGGATCTTATTCGGATTGTGTCAATATCATTGGTATTTCCCAGGGAAAAGCTGACGCAGGACGTCAAAATCGTCGCAAATTCCCAGCGTAATTGGCGGGGTGACATAGCTTTATATAGACCCACCTCCTCCCTTTTCCCCCGTTATCCCGTGAACTCAAACACAACAACCAGCCCCTCGGGGTCGATGGATTTGACCGGAACGCTGGCACCATCATCTGCGCCTTCGCTTTCTCAAAAGCTCTCTGAACGAGTCATCAGCAACCGTGAAGTCGACCCCGTATCGTTGGTCGAAGAATACATCGGCAAAGCATACGGCTGGCAGTTTTTCGGCCAGATCGTAAAGACCGGTGCTCCACTTTTGCTTGGCGACATCACATCGTTTGTCTTGTGCTTTTGGGCCGGACTCGGTGTTGCGTCAATTCTTGGATTCCCAATCGCTGCGGCCTATTCGTATGTATTTGTGGTACTGATGGTAGCCATGGTTGGCACGTTCCTGTTGATGGGACTTTACAACGGCGGAGGAATGCATCCGATCTATGAGTTTCGCCAAACGATGGTGAGCACGTCGTTGGTGTTTGTCCTGGTCGCGGCCGTCATGATTACGACTTCGACTGGACTGGCAGTACTGGTTGCTTATCCAATGTTGTTGGCGGCCGTACCGTTATTGCGCACGTTCTTGCGAGCCAAACTGGTCAACTGCAATTGGTGGGGCGTCCGTTGCATCATTGTCGACAGTCACCGCCGAATTAACAGTCACTATGCGCTCCATAAAAAGCACGCGGTCTCAGGGATCCGCCCTGTGGGCTTCATCCAAAAGAGCGTTCCCGAAAACCTCAAACCTGAATTCAAAGACGAGTATCTCGGAACGGTTGCCAATGTTCGCAACTCGATCTCAAGCCTCAGAGCCCATTGCGCACTTGTCCACCGCTGTGGCCGACCTGACCACGAAATCTTTGCATACGTTGCCAAGCACCTTTCGAGCTTCAGTCGAATCATCATCATCCCGGACGACGACCGCTTGCCGTCGCTTTGGTCGCTAGGACGAAATGGTGGCATTTGTCTTGAAGACCGATTGATGAGACCCTTCTCTCAATTCGTAAAACGAACGATGGACGTGGTTTTGTCGTTGGGGGGCATGATCACATTGTTTCCTCTGTTCATCATTATTGCGATCTGGACCAAAGTCACCGCTCCCGGGCCATTGTTTTTCGGCCACGAGAGAATTGGAAAGCACGGCAGACGATTCAAAGCCTGGAAGTTTCGCACCATGGTTGTCAACTCACAGGAAGTCCTAGAAAAGACGTTGGCCGAGAATCCCGAAATGCGGGAAGAATGGGAAGCAACCTACAAACTTCAGAACGACCCACGTATCACCGGGCCTGGTCATTTCCTGAGAAAGTCAAGCCTCGATGAACTGCCGCAACTCTGGAATGTTCTCAAAGGCGAAATGTCACTCGTGGGACCACGTCCGATCGTTGTCGGTGAAGTCGATCGTTACAAAGACACATTCCGCAACTACTTACGAGTCACTCCAGGAGTAACCGGATTCTGGCAAGTCTCTGGGCGAAACCTGACGACTTACGATCGCCGAGTCGAACTGGATGACTACTATGTCATGAACTGGTCGATCTGGTTCGATCTTTACATTCTGGTCCGCACGGTCAAGACAGTCGTCTTCCGCGAAGGCGCGTTTTAGAACTGCGGTCGAAGTGTCAAAGCAAGACTCAATCTCGAAGCGGTTCTTTCGCAGCGCTTTCAGCGTACTCATGGCTCGAGTACTGGCGTTTGTTGCCGTGTTCGGATTCAACGCCCTGCTGGCACGGGCACTGGCCCCGAGCGATTTCGGACTATTTCTGCTGATGTTCAGCCTCGCAGGACTGGCATCTCTATTTGGTTGTGCCGGCCTTAACCGCGCGCTGGTCAAACGAATTGCTGAACTCGACGAAGACTCCAACCCCAAAGAAGTACGACGACTGGTCAACATCGGGTTTACTACGGGGCTGATCGGCGGAGCGCTTATTGGCTTGATTGCCGGGATTGCGACCTGCTTGCTTTTCCCCGCAGCCTCCGATGGAAGTGTTGCACCGTGGGTCATTGGAACTTTGCTGGCGGGAATCATTTGGCTCAGAACGATTCACCTAGTGATGGCCGAAACAGCACGCGGGTTCCACGAGAAAACATGGTCCAACCTGTTCGGTAGCCCGGCAGGAGGCCCACTGCCTCACCTGGTATTTCTGATTCTGCTGTTGCCCGCTTGGTACTGGCTTGAGCTCTCAACACTCGCCGGCGCATTGACGCTGTACCTTGTTTCGTTCGCTGTAACACTGCCGCCACTGGTGATGCGTGTTTACTCAATGCGGATTCAAAACGATGAAAACTCAAACTCAAATCAAAACCTGAGCCGTTTGGGCGCTAGCCCCGGTTCCTCGAACCCAACCGTGGCTAGCGCCAATACGGCTCAGGACTCGCTGATGTTGTTAGCGCTGCCGCTGATGTTCACCCAAACATTTGGGCTGACGATGTCGCAAGCCGATGTTTGGTTAGCCGGTGCGTTGGCAATACCGGCTTCGCTGGCGATCTACTGCGCGGCCCAGCGGATGCTCGCGTTCCTAACGATTCCGCTGCAAATCGCCGGAACCGGAATCGTTTCGTTTGTTCCCGAACTGGTCGCAAAAAAAGAAACAAAACGGCTTCAAGAACTCGTCGGTTTAGCCGCAACGTTGGCAGGCATTCCGGGAATTCTCATCGGCATCGGGTTCCTGGTTTTTCCAGAATCAGTACTAACGTTCGCGTTTGGTGAGTATTACGCCGGTGGCGCAAACCTGCTTCGCATTCTCGCCATCGGCCAGATCATTTGCATCTTCACTGGCCCTTGTGAAATCGTCTTGATGATGGCCGGGCACCAAAACAGAACACTGATCGTCAACATGGTTGCCGCCATCGCAATTTTTACGCTTGGCCCACTGGGGATCATCTACTTCGGCATGACCGGGCTGGCCGTGACCATCGCGACGATTACATCGTGCCAGAATTTGGTGAACTGGTTCCTGGCCAAACGTTTGCTCGGTATCTCAACTCATGTCGGGGCGGTCGACCGTGCCGCCATCGCATCCACAGTTCAAAAGCTTCAATCAATCCGGTCAGTCTCATCAACTCCAACTCACTAATTCGCTCGGATCTAACATGCTTACAACTCCAAGTCTATTCATTACCGGAGCGCCCAAATCAGGCACCAGCGCCTTGGCTGCCTACTTGGCCAAGCATCCTGAGGTTTTCTTTTGCCAACCCAAAGAACCGTTCTACTGGTCATTCGATTATCCGGAAATGAAACGGAATCTGAACCTCGAAACGCTCAATGACTACTTGAACCTGTTCGCCGAAGCGACGGATCAACACACAGTCACCGGCGAAGGCTCAACCAACTACTTACGATCAAACTGTGCAATTGAGAACATCCTCGAGTTCAACCCACAGGCGAAGATGATTGCGATGCTTCGAAACCCAGTCGAAGTCGTCCACGCCTACCATTCGGAAAACCTGTTTGCTCACTGGGAAGACGAACCCGATTTTGAAACGGCGTGGCGATTACAAGACGATCGTCTTCAGGGACGTCGCATTCCACGAGGCTGCCCTGCCATGCAGTTGTTGCAGTATCGTGAGATCGCGTCTTACTCAGAGCAAATCGAACGGCTGTTCAAACTCGTTCCGGCTCACCAGCGAAAGGTCATCATTTTTGACGACTTCAAGTCCGACACTCGTGCGGTGTTCAATCAAACCGTTGAGTTTCTGGACCTGCCTCCATTCGAAATGGAAACATTCGAGCGGGTCAACGCAGCCCACGGCCACAAAAGCAAACTGCTCGCCAAGCTCGTCTTGGATCCACCCGCTCCATTGAAACCAGTCGTCGAATCGCTGCGACATTTCTTGCGAAAGTTTCAGGGTGGAGTGATCGAGAAAGCCAAAATGGCAATGCGTTCCAAAGAACAGCGCAAACCAATGCGCCCAGAATTCAAATCCGAACTGGAAACCTATTTTGCAGACGACGTCGAAAAGCTCTCGTCGTTGCTGGGCCGAGACCTGATGCACTGGGTCAACGCTGGGACATCGCCAAAGGCGGCCAATCGCCAACCTGTCTCCGAATCGCACGACACACAAACAAGCGACGCATGTGAAATAGTTGTCGCGGGAGGAAAGAACTGATGAAAGTCTTACAAGTAGTCGCCGACGGTGCGCCTGGTGGCGGCACCAATCATGTGATGCAACTGTTGCGCGGAATGCGCAATGTCGATTGCGGTCTAGTAACCCAGAACGGTTCGTATTTGTTTCAGCAAGCATCAAAGCTGGGCATCCCGGTAATCGGCGGCGAGTTCTTTCGCAGTCGCCTCGACCGAAAAGCCGTCTCGACGATCAAGTCGGCGATTGGAAATTTTTCTCCCGATCTTGTGCATTGCCACGGCGGACGCGCGGCTTTCTTTCGTTCGTTCATCTCCAGCGCAATTCCGACAGTCTATACCGTTCACGGATTTCACTACGCCAGGAAAGCGTTGATGCAAAAGTTCGTTGGTTGGGCGGCTGAATATTGGTCTATCCGAAGAACCGGACGAATCCTGTTCGTTTGTGACCACGACAAACAGTTGGCCGACGATTCATACCTAATGCCATCAGACAAACAGTACAAAGTCGTTTACAACGGGATCAAAGCGCTTCAGCCACGCCCCAAAACCAAGGATTACGGTATCGGTTTCGTTGGCAGGTTTGTGTATCAGAAGCATCCGGAGCTGTTCGTCAAAATGATGGAGCAGCTTCCCGGCATGAGAGCCGTCATGGTTGGCGGTGGAGATTTGGATGATGTTGTCCGAGACGAAATCAAGAATCGCGGTCTGGCAGATCGCATCACGTTGCTGGGTTCACTGGATCACGAATCCGCTTTGGAGGTTCTTTCGCAATTGGACATGCTTGTCATGACGCCGCGATGGGAAGGGCTTCCCTTGCTTCCTCTGGAATCAATGTTCATGAACGTGCCTGTCGTTTCCACTGCGACCGGTGGCATTCCAGAAGTCATCACTCATCGAGAGACTGGTTTACTTTCACAGAACGAAGACGCCGATGAACTGGCGGCATTGGTCAAAGAGTTGTCGTCCGATGATGAGCTTCGCAACTCCATCATCACCAACGCCAATCGTATCGCTCACGAACGATTTTCTCAGGAAGCGATGCTCGCCCAAATCGAGCAGTGCTACGAAGAACTGCACGCGTAGTAGACCTGCGTTTCAGTTGAAGTAAGTTTAGCCTCAATGGTAAACCGACACGTAAGCCGATAACCCATGCTGACGCATGGGGCTACATCCTGTCGCCTCTTCGAGGCTGGCAATGTGCAACTTCAAAACGCACGCGTCAGGTTACCAGTCATTGAATACCAATTGCCGCTGTTCGCTGGCCAGTCATTGAATCCCGACGCCACCGACAAGCAAGCTCAATCCCAACCAAAAAAGCCCGTCAGCAATTCAATTGCCGACGGGCTTTGTTTTCTCTCCACTGGTTTAGAAACCAGCAGTTGCCTTCAATCGAAGTGACTACTTCACTTCGAACCGATCAAGATTCATCACTTTATCCCAAGCGGCAACGAAGTCCTTCACGAAAACCGGTCCGGCGTCCGAACTGGCGTAGACTTCGGCGAGTGCTCGCAGCTGAGAATTGGAACCGAATACAAGATCGACTCTTGATCCCTTCCACTTCACGTCTCCAGTCTCGCGATCGACGCCTTCGAACAAGTTCTCTGAGCCGCCTGACTTCTTCCACTTGATACCAAGATCAAGCAAATTCACAAAGAAATCGTTAGTCAGCGTTTCAGGATTTGCTGTCAACACACCAACTCCTTCTTCGCCGCTGGTCGCATTGAGCGCCCGCAAACCTCCAACCAGGACAGTCATCTCGGGAGCCGTCAGCGTCAACAAGTGCGCCCGATCGACGAGCAGCTCTTCAGCCGAACGATCATGACCAGCACCGAGATAGTTTCGGAACCCATCAGCAGTCGGCTCAAGCACAGCAAACGATTCAACGTCGGTGTGCTCTTGAGTCGCATCACCACGACCAGGTGTGAACGGAACTTTGACGTCGTGCCCGGCTTCCATAGCAGCTTTTTCGATCGCCGCACAACCACCAAGCACAATTAGATCGGCAACCGAAACTTTCTTGCCCGACGCATCGTTGAATTCCTTTTGGATTTTCTCGAGCGTCTCCAACGTTTGGGCAAGCTCAGCCGGCTGGTTAACGGCCCAGTCCTTTTGTGGAGCCAAGCGAATCCGTGCGCCGTTTGCGCCACCACGCTTGTCAGTCGTTCTGAACGTAACTGCCGAAGCCCAAGCTGTTGAAACCAATTTCGAAACTGGAATTCCTGTATCAAGAATCTTACCCTTGAGACTGTTGATTTCCGATTCACCAATCAATTCGCCTTCGGCGGCCGGAATCGGATCCTGCCAAAGCTGCGGCTCAGGAACATCGTCACCGAGGTAGCGTGAGACTGGTCCCATGTCGCGGTGAGTCAACTTGTACCAGGCTTTGGCGAACGCGACTTCGAACTCTCTCGGGTTCTCGTGAAAGCGTTTTGAAATTTCCTTGTACGCAGGATCAAATTTCAGGGCCAAGTCAGACGTCAACATCATCGGAGGATGAGTTTTTCCGGGGTCGTGTGCGTCAGGAACAGATCCCTCACCACCGCCAGCTTTTGGCTTCCACTGTTTCGCACCGGCAGGACTTTGCGTCAGTTCCCATTCGTACTCGAACAGGTTGTCAAAGAAACCGGTTGACCACTGAGCCGGAGTTGACGTCCAAGCGCCTTCCAAACCACTGGTGATTGTATCGGCTCCGTTGCCCTTGCCGTGAGAGCTGGTCCAACCAAGACCCTGCTCTTCGATCCCGGCTCTTTCAGGTTCAGGACCGACGAATTTTCCAGGATCGGCAGCACCGTGGGTCTTCCCAAACGTATGACCACCGGCAATTAGGGCTACTGTTTCTTCATCGTTCATCGCCATCCGAGCGAATGTCTCGCGGATGTCGCGGGCTGAGGCAAGCGGATCCGGGTTGCCGTTCGGGCCTTGCGGGTTAACGTAAATCAAACCCATCTGAACAGCGGCAAGCGGATTTTGCAGTTGTCGATCGCCAGAGTAACGCTTGTCACCGAGCCATTCACTTTCAGGGCCCCAATAGATGTCAGCCTCTGGCTCCCAAACGTCTTCACGACCGCCAGCGAAACCAAACGTCTCAAATCCCATCGACTCAAGAGCGCAGTTCCCGGTCAGGATCATCAAGTCAGCCCAGGAAATTTTGTTGCCGTATTTTTGCTTGATCGGCCACAACAGACGACGGGCTTTGTCGAGGTTACCGTTGTCGGGCCAACTGTTTAGCGGCGCAAAACGAATCGTTCCCGACGAGGCTCCACCTCGGCCATCGGTTACGCGGTAGGTTCCGGCGCTGTGCCAAGCCATTCGAATGAAGAACGGACCGTAGTGACCGTAGTCGGCCGGCCACCATTCTTGCGAAGTCGTCATCAACGTTTCGATGTCTTTCTTGACCGCAGCGATATCGAGTTTGCTGAACTCTTGGGCGTAGTTGAAGTCCGGTCCAAGCGGATTGGACTTGGCCGAGTTTTGGTGAAGAATCCCCAAGTTCAATTGGTTGGGCCACCAGTCGCGATTCGAATACGCACCGGCAGCCGTGTGTCGGTGAGCGGCGTCTTGAGTTTGATCAATTACAACGCCAGCGGCGGTGTAGGTCTTTCCAGTTACCGGACATGTTCCGCCCTTGGGAAAGTTGGCCGCATGAGACGGAAGATTCTTTTCCGGTTTTGCAGTCGGATCTGATTCGGCCTTGGCAACACCGGACTTCTTTGTTGCAGCTCCATCGTCGTAAGCGACGGTTGTTGCAATCGCACTTGCTACTGGGCTGATTGCTTCTTGCGCCTTCGCAATACCGCCATCAGTTGTCAAAAAACAACCAAGCACTAGTGCAACACCAGGTATCAGGCATTTGCATCGGTGATTCATTTTGGGTCTCCGTGTTACATGGAAGATTTAATTTGTCGGATCTCAGGAGCGCAAAGGTTACACCATTGATAAGCATTTGTGAAGCATAAAGCCGTCAGCGATAAGTGAAACGAATGACTGATATCCGCGATTCAAATACCAATCTCAGCAAACCTGAATTACGGTTGTCGATCCGCCCCAAATCAGGCAACCGTTGATCCGAGGAGCAAGGTTTTGAAGTCACACTATTGGCCTCAAAGAGGCAAAGGATGTAGCCACCGTAGAATGAAACCAGAATTTCTATTCGCGTTTATTAGCGTTCATTCGCGGTTAAAAATTCGGCAATCATTTTCACGCGAGCGGGCACCTCGATAACGATGCACCTCACGAAACCCTAGAACGCTTATCAATGGAACATCTCGACTCACGTCAAAGACATTTCAAATGACGAAATGGAAAAACGTGCGCAACGATGGCACGAGTCGATGGGCCAATCGCTAGGCTAGAATCTCTTCAATCACGTGCGCTTCTTTCACACCGGTTAGCTTTTGATTGAGGCCCTGGAACGGCACGAAGAACTTTTTGTGATCAAATCCGAGCAAGTGCAACAGTGTCGCATGAAAGTCGCGTAGTTGGACCGGATTGGTCACCGCGTTGTAGCCGACTTCGTCAGTTTCGCCGTACGTCATCCCGGGTTTGATTCCGGCACCCGCCATCCAGATCGTAAAGGCAGATGGGTTGTGATCCCGGCCGACAAATTTCATTTCTGTACCACCACGATTCTCACGCATTGGCGTGCGGCCAAATTCGCCGCTCCAAACGACCAAGGTGTCGTCCAGCAGATTGTGATCTTTCAAATCGGCAAGCAACGCCGCGACAGGCTTGTCCATGTCGCTGCACTTCTTTTTGAACCCTTCATTGATTGCTTCGCTTTTACTCGCCCCGTGAGAGTCCCAACCCCAATCGTACAACTGAATGAAACGAACGCCTTCTTGCGCCATTCGCCGGGCGAGCAAACAATTGTTGGCCAGCGAAGTTTTACCCGGTTTGGCACCGTACATTTCAAGCGTTTTTTTCGACTCCTTCGTGATGTCCATCGCTTCAGGGACCGCAGCCTGCATTTTGAAGGCCATCTCGTACTGCTCAATCCGCGTCAGAGTTTCAGGATCACCAAACTGATCATAAGACTTTTTATTCATCCGCCTGAGCGTATCGAGCATCGCGCGTCGATGATCGCGAGTCGTCCCTTTCGGGTCGGCGATGTTAAGGATCGGGCTTCCTTTGGACCGGCATTGCACTCCCTGGTATACCGACGGCAAGAAACCGCCACTCCAAAGCGCCTTACCAACTCGCGGCAGTCGTCCTCCTGACAACAGGACCATAAACCCGGGCAAGTTCTCATTCTCGGTTCCCATTCCATAGGTCACCCATGATCCGATCGACGGATATCCCAACCGTGGCTGCCCCGTGTGCACCATCAACTGAGCCGGACCATGATTGAACTGATCGGTTTGCATTGACTTGATAAAGCAAATATCGTCAGCATGCTTAGCAAGATGAGGCAAGCGATCCGAAAACCAGGCACCACTTTCGCCATGTTGCTTGAACGGAAACTGGTGCCCAAGCATCTTTGGCGTGCCTTGAATAAACGCAAATCGCTTGCCTTCGAGAAAACTCTGCGGACAGTTTTCCCCGTCAAGCCGCTTTAAATCAGGTTTGAAATCGAAGAGCTCTAACTGGCTTGGCGCACCGATCATGTGAAGAAAGATGACCCGCTTCACCTTGGCGGGAATTCGAACCGAATGCGGGTCGTCGTCTGTTGCCAACAACGGAACTGATGCGGACGCCTGATTCTGTCCGCTTTGCATTCCCAGCCACATAGCGCCTAGGCCCGTTGCGCAGCCTTGCAAGAAATGACGGCGGGTCGTCTGTGCAAGCTGCCGCGAGAACATTTCAGTTGAAAGTGATCGACGATTCATTTTGTAAGTACCTCATCAAGATTCAACAGAACACTGGCAAGCGTCTGGTAACCCCTGGTTTTGTCATCGGCATAAGAATCCAGCAACATGACCAACTCGTTAACCTCAGATTCAGTTGGCTCGCGGCAAGTCGCAGACGTAAAAGCCAGTTTAACCTGCTGCTGCGGTTCTTTTGCCGATTCCTGAATTTGTTTGGCAAACGCCTCAAAACACTCAACGAACGTTTCGTCGTTGAGTGTCGTCAAGGCATGAGTCGGAGTGTTGGACCGCAATCGACGCGGCGCGTTCACTTCTCGCGATGGGCAATCAAAGGCCGCAAACATCGGATAGGGAATACTTCGCTTGGTATAAGTGTAAATCGACTTGCGATAGCGATCTTCTGAATCACGCTTTGGCGTCTCCCACTTGTCTTTACCTGAAAATGGAGTCCAGACACCGGCAGGGATCGGGGGATGGACGGGCTTGCCGTACATTTTAGTCTGCAACAATCCAGAAATCGCAAGCGCCTGATCGCGAATCGTTTCGGCTGGCAACCGATGTCGCGGCCCTCGCGCGAGCAGACGGTTGTTAGGATCTCGCTCCAGCAACTCGGGACGTACAACGGAGCTTTGACGATACGTTCGAGATAGTACCAATTCTTTCAAAAGCTCTTTTTGCTTCCATCCAAAATCACCTTGAAACTTTACCGCCAAATGATCGAGCAGCTTTGGATGAGACGGAAGATCACCTGATGAACCAAAATCCTCTTCGGTAGCAACCAAACCAACCCCGAACAACCTGGCCCATACGCGATTGACCGCCACGCGCGACGTCAACGGATTCTCACCGCTGACTAACCACTTCGCCATCGCCAAGCGGTTCGCCGGGAGGTTTTTGGGCATTGGCGCAAACGACGCCGGAGTGCTCGGCTGGACTTGTTTGTCTTTGGTCAAAAACAGACCGCGAATAAAAACGTGCTGCGGTCTTGAAAGATGTTCCGGTCGCTCTCGCAAGACCGGCACGGAAGTCGATTTGATCTTCCTCCGATTTGCTTTCAATTTCGAAAGCTTGCCTTTGAGACTATTCAACTGCTTGTCGGTCAGCAGATCTGAAAAGTCTTTCGAATCCGAAACCGCCAAGTGGCCGCGGCGAGCAATGAGGGGAAACGCACCCAAAGCAAGAATCCGATGCTTGAGCACAACCTGCAGCTTTGCCCCGGCAGGCACCTCAAGTGGCTCTTTGAGAATCAAAGCCGCCGATCGAGCTGCAAAAATTCGAGTGTAGGCCGAAAAACCGACATTGGATTTCGGGTTCAAACTTCCATTGGGGTCGTGAAATGGCATTGGCTCATCACCGACTATTCTCCCTATCTCAATTGGCTGCGGCGTTTTGTTATCCGGCAAAATCAAGCGAGCTTCGAGATGCGAAACCACGAATCCCCACTCAGAATCGGTCGCGGCCTTTTCCGAATCCAACGGCAAAGCCGTAAAACGAATCGCCGTCAACTGCTTGAGACCATCTGGAACAGGTGCAGTCAAAGTAAATTGAGTACCCTTGGTCACCGTGTCCACGGTTCGGTACTCATCTCGATTGGCAACCGTTTTTACGACAACTTTGGTCTGATTGTTGGTCTTTGCCATCAGACCAGTCAGCGGTTGCCAATTCTTGTCCTTGGACACGGCTGAAAATTGCCGCTCCCAAATTTCAGTCTTCACCGATTCGAATTCGCGGTCGAGCTTGGCCGCACTTTCGTACTGCGACGAATCAATCGGTGCGCTAACAACAGGCCATTCTTCGTTGAGATCGCTGTCCTGAGTGTTATTAAAAAATCCAGCGAACTGATAAAACTCCTCATGCCGAATTGGATCGTAAGGATGGGCGTGACACTGAGTGCACCCAAATGTTATTCCCTGCCACGCTTGCCAAGTCGTATTGACGCGATCAAGCACAGCAGCCACGCGAAACTCCTCGTCATCAGTGCCCCCCTCTTCATTGGACTGTGTCAAACGATGAACTGCCGTGGCGATTAAGTCTTCCATCTCGGCGTCGGGCAACAGGTCGCCGGCAATCTGCTTGACCGTAAACTCATCGTAAGCCAAATCTTTATTGAGCGCGTCGATGACCCAATCGCGATACTTCCAGATATTCCGCCGTCCATCGACGCCCAGGCCTTTTGAATCGGCATAGCGCACTTGGTCCAGCCAAACACTGGCCCACCGCTCGCCGTAGGCGGGTAGCGCTAGCAAACGATCGACTTCATCGGCGTAGACTGAGTTCTTCTGCCCCGCTGTCTTACTCTCTGCAATACGACTGAGAAAGTCTTCCCGCTCCTGAAGCGTCGGAGGCAAGCCCGTCAAATCCAGGCTCACCCGCCGCAACCAACGCGCCGGCTGAGCATCGGGAGACGGTTTGATATTTTCCTTTTCCAGTCGACTCAGAACGAACGGATCAATCGACGTTGTAGCCCATTTCGGATCACTTACCTTCGGAACGTCAGCGTTCTTAGGTTTCTCGAACGCCCAGTGTGTTTTCCAATCCGCTCCCTGCTCGATCCACTTTTTCAGCGTCTCAATTTCCTGTTTTGACAACGGCGGCCCATGTTCAGGAGGCGGCATTCGCTCGTCAGGATCGTCGGAGATAACACGCTCAAACAGGACTGAATCTTCGAGATCGCCGGCTTCAGCAGTCCAACTTGCCTCCTCCGGATAGACGAACGACAGACCTGCGGCTTGCTTTACCCCGCCATGACATCCGGTGCAATGCTTGGTCAAAATCGGACGAACGTCACGATTGAACATGACGACACCTTCTTCGCCGACAACGTCACCAACTTGAACCGCATTGAGCTGACCGACGCAATCCAGACAACAGTAAATAGTTGCCAGTGCAATGAACGAAAATAATCTTGAATGAAGCATGCTCGGTAATTTGATGGTCATAGCTGCCGAGGAAATGTGATAGATCGTAGAAAACGAATTGGAAATCAATGTGCTCTTTGGCCCGTCTCGAAAATGTTTTTGCACCTAGCTCTTCTAAGTGATGTCGAAATCGGCGATTTTCCAGCAATCTATTATAGCTCAAAGCCATCCAATGGCAGAGGCAAATTAAAGGCGAACGGAAAATGGACTCGTGATTATGAGGTTCATCGCACCAAAACATGAACGTTCTTGAATTCTAGATAGCTGTCACACTGAGATTGGATAAACTAAGGATCGGCTGGAAACCGGTCCCGTTTTGCTGGCGAGCTACGAAATGAAGAAACACCAATGGCGCGAAAAAACCGAAGAAGGCGAGACTCGTTTGGTGACCGCCACGCGACACGGCGGAAAATGGAGGCTTCAGTCTCGTCTCAAATCTGAATCCGAATGGACTGACTTTCCCGTCATTGAACTCGACGATCTCGAAACCCTTCACGATGTCATCTCCAGAAAGTATCAGCGCAACCGCGTGCCCCACAGTCATATCAAAGAAATCGAAGACCTGATCGCTGCCGCGCAACCCCCTCAATAGGTCGGTCCACTCAAACCTGAGCGGCGGACAATCTATCAATCTCCGAATCCCCACATGTCCGAAATCGAAAATTCTAGCGACAACATTTTTGAAAAGATCCCCGAGACAAAGTACGTTGAACCGGGAATCCAAACCAACGCTGCTGAATTCGAGAAAGTGGTGCGGTCGCGGCGAAGCACACGGGTCTATTCGGACGAGCAAATTCCCGAGTCGGTCATGCGAAAATGCCTGGAACTGGCTACGCTCGCTCCCAATTCTTCAAACTTGCAATGCTGGGAGTTTTACTGGGTCCGTGAGGCAACCAGAAAAAAGGAACTGGTCAAACTGTGTCTTGGACAACCCGCTGCGGCAACAGCTCAAGAGTTGATCGTCTGCGTGGCCAGACTCGATACTTGGAAGCGAAATTCAAAGATGATGCTGAAACATCTGGTCGCCAACCAAGCCGATGTGCCAGAATCAAAACTGCACTATCACCGCAAGATCGTCCCTCTGGCCTACGGGCACGGCCCGTTTTACATTCTTGGTCCGCTGAAGAAACTGTTGATTGCGGTCATGGGCATCGCTCGTATCGTACCGCGAGGACCGGCGGGTAAAGCCGACATGCGCGTTTGGGCTCACAAGTCCACGGCGCTGGCTTGCGAGAATCTCATGCTCTCATTTCGAGCTTTTGGATTCGATAGCTGCCCAATGGAAGGCATGGACGAGCGAAGAATTCAAAAGCTTCTCCGCCTTCCACGTTCAGCAGAAGTTTGCATGGTCGTTTCGGCAGGCAAGCGTGCCAAGCATGGAGTCTACGACAAGCAATTTCGTTTCGACCAGTCGCTAATGGTCTTTGAAGTCTGAGCCGATCAATGCAGAGACAATGCGGAGATCATCTTTTTCGAAACCACAGTTTAGCGCCTTCAATCGAAAAGAAACGTTTGATTTGCCTGCTTGCTTGCGACCGGCGAAATCGTTCCAAGAACTCGGCCAGCCGCTGCCATGCCGCTGAGGAATGCTCCTTCGACACGCGAGCCGCTGGCCCAGTCACCGCAAGCAACCACGACTGAAGATTCATCTGTGAAACAACGAGCCTCTATTGGCGCGATCGGAATCGCATACTTCCAGCGGTGAGATTGAAGATGAATATGAGGTTGTGGCGGAACCCCGGTAACCCTGAAAAATTCGGCCAGCATTGTTTCAGCGACTTTTGCCGAATCGTACTCCCAGTGCTGGGCAGTCCAATCTGGATTGGCGTGAATGACAAAGTGTTCGACATCCTGCTTGCGACCGGGTTTGGTGTTGTTTCGCGATGCCCAGGAAAGAAAACTATCGTGCAAAAAAGCCCCAGCCCACTGATCTGTGATCGGTTTGTGTTTGTCAAACGCAACCATCGTGGCCCAACACGGATTCATTTTGATCTTGGAAATCGACTGGCCCAAATCGGGAAACTCCTCCAGCAACTCGACCGTTTGCTCCGCAGGTGCAGAGACAATCAAGCGGTCAAATTGCCCGAGAGAATTACCGCTTTCGTCGAACAGCTCAATCGCTTGAGCACCTAGCTGAACGCTGCTTCGGCCAGCAGGGGAGACCTTCGCGACTCGGGTTTGAACTTGGACGTTGATCCCGTGGGCCAAATGTTTCGCGATCGCATTCATCGTTGGCGCGGCAACGAACCGATCGTTGGAGTTGGACTGCGATTTGATCATGCCGTTCTCCAGAACGACGATTTTCTGATCGGTTCCACGCTTTGGGTCTGGCCACTTTGCCACCAGCCCTTGTTCCATCCACGAATCAACGTAACGAATGAATCGCTGATCGCGCGCGGTAAAGTACTGAGCACCATGGTCGAAAGTCATTCCGCAATCGACGCGCCGAGTCGACATGCGACCGCCGACGCCGCGACCTTTCTCGAAAACGGTGACTTGCAATCCATGGTCTTGCAACGTTCTTGCTGCAAACAGTCCTGAGATTCCTGCGCCAATCACGGCAACATGTGGAACCGGATCGAACCGCGGGTTAATCACTTTGGCCAAGTACTTCTTCGGCTCAAGCCGACTGGCGTGTTGCGACGTCGTTCGAGGGCGCACCGTTCCGACAATCTTTTGTTCCGGATCAAACGGACGATCGAACTGACCAAGACACCACAGAATGCCGCCATACGAAGCCGGATCTCGACCGTCGAGCGCGTAGCGATGATTGAGGTCGATGATGGTATTGAGTGCTTCTCTTGGATCCTGTTTCCAGTTCAAAATCGCTTTCCCCCACGTCATCCGCACGTTGTTATGCAGTTCGCCGTGCATCAACAGAGATTTCTGGGCTGCGTTCCAAAAATCGTCTTGCGTTTCACCACGTGCCAATTGCTCCCACGAATAAGTCTGCTCTCGAGGATCGGAGGCATGTAACTCCAACGTTCTCTGGGCCCACTCTGGTAGCGCTGACCATTGGTTGTGATCCTCGCGATAGAAGCAAAAAGCATACGCCAACTCTCGCCAAATCAAGAGCTCGTCCAGATACTTTTGTGCTCCGGCGTTCTCGATCCGTGCGGCTTCGCGGGCAATCCGAAACGGCGAAACCATGCCGTAGTGCAAATACGGCGACATGCGACTGACCCCATCGAGCAGCGCGTCGTTCCGTTGTTTCGCGTATCGGCTTAGCCGCGTTTCTTTGAATGTGTTCCAGCGTTGATAGCCTGCCGCGCTGCCGCCGGTGGTATCGACGACCGGCCCAACCGCATGGTCAATTTCACATCTCGCGACCAATTCTGAAAGCTCAACGGATTGCAAATCAAGCGGCTTAAACGGCAAACCTTCAACGGCAAAAGCTTTGGAATCTACGTCGAGCTCCGGCCAAAACCGTGTTAGACGCTCTTCGTATATCTGCTTGGTCGCCGAACGAAACTTGAAGGCCCGCGTGTAAGGCTTCTTCAATAACGCCATTGGGGCAACACAAGCGGTGTCGACACAAAGAACCTGAGTTTTAGTTTGCCGCTGCAACGCATTCAAAAATCTTCGTGGCGGGTCGACTGGCATGTCTTCGGTGACAACAATGCTGGCCATATTTGCCAGCGTAACCAAGTGCGGCCGTCGATCCTCCCGAGTTGCCAGATGAAACGCGTAGCTCAATCCAGCTTTCGCAAACTGTCGTTGCACATCACGAGCCCCTTGCAACATGAAAGTGTGATGCCGATCCGATGCGTACTGGTAGTGCTCAGAGATCGCGTGATAGACCAGCAACGGCAAACACAGTTGATCAGCAATGAGTCTTGCCAGATCCAACGCCGGATTCTCTTTGCTTCGAACCGCCGTTGCCATCCAATACAACACGAACTGGCCATTTTGCATTTTCTCGTCAAACTCGTTTCCACCGGCGACTCGAGTACGATCTGCAAGATGTTGGGGCAGTGAATCTATCATCAATTTATTTCTTCAGAACGCGTTTTAGCTACTCGATTGAGCACAAGAATGTACGTTGATTTCATTATTCCGTGCCAATACCAGCCCGAAGAATACCAGCCCGAAGCGCCAGCTAGGGAGCGTCTACAGGAGGAACCCTAGCTCATGCTCTCGCCGGGCTGCACTACTTAATTTAGACATTGTCAGAACATCAACCAACGTTTTACCAACAACGACTACTGCCACGGCTGAACAACGCTCCATTTGTTGATCCACTTGACGACCTGTGGATCAACGGGCTGATCATCAGATGTTGCACCCTGACAAACTTCGGCAGCTGTCAACCATTGGCGGGTAGCGGATGCCGTTTGCAAACCCGGCATGGCTCGCTGATAAATGTGAACGTTGTAGAAAGCTACCGCAACGTGCTGATGCGATCCATCAGGCCGAGTTTCAACGTACTCCATTGAAAGCTGAGCCATGCTGGAAACGATAAAATCTGACTTCCTGTCGAGGTCAAGTTGCCACGCGACTTCACGAGTGACAGACTCCCGAAAGCTCTCTTGGTTAAGCCGGTCCGCGACAACAAATTCCCAACAGTCGCTGCCGGCTTTTCTACTTAACAAGAAGTGATAGTTGCCTTCGATTTTCTTGACCAAAGCTACGGATCGAAAGATTTTGTCCATGCCTAAAGTTTCCAGCTCACCCATCGCGAAGCATGAGAATCTGCGAGACCAATTATCCGCGTTGGCTTTTGCAGCGAAAACGGCCGACAGAAAAAGACCGCTTCGCAAGGTGCTTGGTGTTGCGCCCCGTAGTTCGCTTTCGCCACAGCCGAAATGATGACGCCTTCAAATTCTTGCGCATTAGCTTGATGACTTGTCCAGGCTCAAGGCCGAACTGTTCACGAATCGCTTCGAAAGTCGTGCGGTCTTCCCAAGCCATTTGAATAACTCGATCGGTTTGAGCGTCGGTTAGATTTAGCATGTCTCAAGCTTCAAACTTTGGTTGACTCTTTGCACGTTCATCGCAGGGCCAATTCCTACGCCTGCGACAACGCTCACTACAGTGCTTGACTTCATCCCAAACTTTGGACCAACGCTTCCGCCAAGTCATTGGTCTACCGCAGGTCTTGCAGGTTTTCCGAGGAAGGTCTTCTTTTCTCATTGCTCTCTGATGAATCTGAGGATCTAGATCGGATTTTCAGCGGCCATCAAGGTTTAGGAAAAAACTTGTCAGCACGGGTTCAGGGACCCTTGGGAAAACCGCAACCTTCGGGTTTTGATAACGCGAAATGGCCTAAAATACGGCTTCACAAACTAGCTGTTCCGTTGCCGAGAACGTTTTTCTTCGGTTCCTCCAATGCAACTAAAGCACGCTCGGCGCTATTGTGTCGGCGACAAGAACGAAGCCGACTTCATGATTGCGATGGTCGAGACACCATTTTCACTTCAATCAGAACGGTGGCTTGGCGTTGCCCAACAGAACCATTTTTAGCTCAAAGGTATAACCATGTTTGGCATGAAATCAAAAAAAGAAAAGCTTGAAGCAAAGTTGGCAAAGCTTCTCGAGGAAGCTTATAAACTGTCGCACACTAATCGTACCAAGAGCGATCAAAAGACGTTTGAAGCAGAAGAACTGAGAAAGAAAATTGATGCGATGGATTGAAACAATTCCATCTTCAAGATCTCGCGGAAAACCTCGTTCAAGCAATCCGCAAAATTCAGCAAAGGCAATCTAAATTGGAGAATGACAAATCGCTGCGGATTTTGCTGACCGGAGCAACCGGTTACGTGGGTGGACGCCTACTGCCTCTGCTTTTGGAGAGGGGTCATCGTGTCAGGTGCCTGGTTCGAAGGTCATCCAGTAAGAGAAGTCTCGGCGGTGAAGGGGTTGACGTCGCGGTAGGCAATGCGCTGGACATTGGATCACTCAATCAGGCGCTTGTTGGAATCGAGACAGCCTACTACTTGATCCACTCGATGGCTGACAATGAAGACTTCGAACAAACCGATCGCCGTGCTGCAGAGAACTTTGCAAAAGCCTGCACCGAGCAGAACGTTAAGCGGATTGTCTACCTCGGCGGACTTGGCGACCCTTCGGATGATTTGTCCAAGCACTTACGAAGTCGTCAAGAGATCGGAGACATCCTACGTACATCGACAGCGTCGGTAACAGAGTTTCAGGCTTCGATCATCATCGGCTCGGGAAGCCTTTCATTCGAAATGATCCGGGCTCTGGTTGAACGGTTACCGCTGATGATTTGCCCAAAGTGGGTACGAGTGTTGGCTCAACCCATTTCAATCGAGGACATGCTTGGCTACTTGGTCGAAGTCCTTGAACACCCCGTGGGTCAATCGGAACTTTATGAGATCGGCGGGCCTGAGCAAGTCTCGTACGGTCAAATCATGCAGCGATATGCGAAACAACGAAACCTTCGCCGATTCATGATTCCAGTGCCTTTGCTCACCCCTTACCTTTCAAGTCTTTGGCTTGGCCTGGTCACGCCACTCTACTCTCGCGTGGGCCGCAAGCTTGTGGACAGCCTGCGAAACCCAACGTTAGTTGGCAACAAGAAGGCTCAAGATTCGTTTTCAATTGTCCCCCGGACCGTCGATCAAGCGATCGCAAGAGCACTCGTTCACGAGGACAACGAATTTGCGCAAACCCGATGGTCAGATGCATTTTCCGCAGGCAGCGAAGAAAAAAGCTGGGGGGGTGTCCGGTTTGGGTCTCGGCTTGTTGACTCTCGCACTCGCACGGTCAACTTGCCTGCCGAGCAAGCGTTTGCGCCGATTCGGCGGATCGGTGGCCAGACGGGCTGGTACTACGGAAATTGGCTTTGGAAGGTTCGCGGTTTTCTAGATTTGCTAGTCGGCGGAGTAGGGGTCCGTCGAGGCAGGCGCGATCCGAACTACGTTCGAGCAGGTGACACCGTTGATTTTTGGCGAGTTGAACAAATCGTCGAGAACAAGATTTTGCGTTTGGCGGCCGAAATGAAAGTCCCCGGCCGAGCTTGGCTTGAGTTCGAAGTAACGGAGATTGATGGCGTCAGCACCGTACGCCAAACTGCCATTTTTGACCCAGTCGGTTTGTTCGGCATCGTCTATTGGTATTCGCTTTTTCCGCTTCACGAATTCGTATTTAGCGGAATGCTACGCAACATTTGCAAAACCGCCCAGAAGGCCTCGTAATTCAATGCCTACAGAATTGAGGTTACGCCTCCGCCCGGAGGTTGATTCGAAGATCATCCATTCGCTCCTTCGCTCCGGTGTAGCCCGGCTCTTTTGGAGCCTCGGCCATTCCGGCTCTTTTGAAGCTTCTTTCCCCGCTCGCCGCTGTCCCCGCTGGTTCCTCAACGCTTCAAGAGATTACCAATGTTTTGAAAGCACGAGCCTTGATCCGGTGCTGTTGTCACCGCAAGCGGCGCAAATCAGTTATTTGTCGTTCAACTTGACGCGGTTAGAATAGAAGCATGTCACCTGAAGAGTACAATTCGTTAGCTACCCAGCAGCAGTCGTCTGTTTTTGACAGGATGTTTTGTGCCGTGGAAAAAGTTCGCGAAAGACTGGAACGATCCTGCAAAGCGCTCGCAAATGCTGGCGTGCCATACGCGGTGATCGGTGGCAATGCGGTTGCGGCCTGGGTAGCAACGATTGATGACGGAGCCGTTCGCAACACGCGCGATGTCGATTTGCTTTTACGAGAAGAAGATCTTGATGCAGCAACGGTAGCATTGCAGGCGGTCGGTTTCGTTCGTGGCAAAGTGATGGATGTCGTTGTGTTTCTTGATGGAGATGATGGAAAGCCCTCGCAAGGCATCCATATCTTGATCGCTGGCAGGAAAGTCAAAGAGAGCTATGTCTCCGCAACTCCGGTTCCAGAACAAGCGATTGATATCGACGGCAAGCGAATTGTTGACCTTGTTGAATTGGTGCGGATGAAGCTTAATAGCTTTCGCGACAAAGACAGAACTCACTTGCGTGACATGATTCAGGTTGGCCTCATTGACGAAAGTTGGCCAATTAAATTTGAGCCCGAACTGGGCGAGCGATTGCAGGAACTGCTTGACGATCCAGACGGTTGATGGAATGCACACGCTTGCCGCTTGGCCGGATTTACAAGCCCTTGAAAATCCTGTTCACAAATGACTGCAGAATTTTCTCTTGTTCAAGCCGGCAGTTTTCAATCCTGCAATGCTCAAATGCCGACTTTTCCTCGTTGGCCAAATTGGTTGGTGTTGTTGCGGAGTTGCCGTTGCCTTCGACGCACCAGCGACGATGGGCGTCAATTGTCTGCAGATCCATCATGATGCTTTCGACGTGCGGAAAGATGTTGCGAAGACGCGAAAGAATCAGAAACCCGTCGACGTCATTGTCGCCCCAGTAGACGATTCGATTTCCATTGAGCCATTTGATGCCCTCCAGTCGGTTGACGGCGTTACCCGCACCCTCAATGCCAATCCCGCGCGAAAAATCGGGAAGCGTCAAAAGGTTCAATCTGTTCTCCACGACAAAAATGGTCGCGTTGGTGACGCCTAGCCGGGTCAGGCTTCGAATCGGCAAAGACATTTCGTCGTGAGACAGACCAACTTCCCTCATCAATGCTTCATCCAGAAAACGAATGCCGCGATGCGTTTGGAGATCTCGCAACCCGAACCGATGCGCAAACTTTGATTCGCTCGGGTCAATCGCCGTGTCTGGCAGAAGTAGATCCAGCCATTGTTTAAGCACACGCGAATTGCGACTAATGAATTTTGTATCGACTTCAACAGGGATCTGCCGGGCATAACAATCTGGCCATGGATTTTGCAGAAAGAAGTTGGTTACCGCCAAGAGTCCATCCAGCGACTCGTGAAAGTTGTGCAGTGACTTCACGTTCCGTTTCACCCACTCGTCAAGCGATGGATACTGGCTCCGTAAGCGCTCGGCGACATTTCGGGTCATCTCGAATTGAGTCTTGACGTCTGCCAGTCGAACCAGATCATCCAACGATTCAATCCAAATGGATTCGGGAATCAGGTTTTTGCCAAAGTCCCGTGACCGCGTTTCAGTGCGGTGAACCGAGTAGCCCCAGCCACGGTTTGATTTGGACTTGTTCATCAAAGTCTCAATTGCGGCGATCGAAGCCGTCGGATTACCTGGATCAAGTCTCAGATTTGCTCGCACGCGATAAGGAAAAAAGCCTGCGTCTTCTCCGGTGACCCACTGGCCAAGGAATTTGGCGTAAGCGTTTTTCGCTTTTCTCGAAATGTCTGCCGGAGTGATGAACGTCATTTATGACATCGTTCCTGTCTAGTGGTTCTTCAGAGTTGATTGACGGGTGCCATGCTTACGCGAAGCTTAAGCATGCTCATGCTGCGCGTGAACATGGCACCCATAACTTGGAAAACGACTATTCTTTTCAGCTCTGTCGGACCATTAGTTCATTCCGGGCAGATTTTTGATGACTTCTTCGTACTCTCGCGCGGTCATGCTGTACAACTGCGATTTGTGGGATTCAGCGTCCTTGACGACATGCAGAAACCGGTCGACGAACGGTTCCGTGATCCGAGCTTTAGCATCCAACGGCGCGACGATCAGAAGTTGCAGTCCGAATTGCCGGAATAACTCCAGCGCGAAAGTTGCATTCTGGTCGTCAACTTTGGAGAACATTTCATCGACCACCACGAACTGAAACCTGCCCGGCGTTTCGCCTGATGGGTCGATGTCGAACTGATACGAAATAGCCGCGACAAGGATCGTAAACGCCAGTTTCGCTTTCTCACCACCCGACTTGCTGGCTCCACCTTCGTAGACGCTGAGCGTTTCCTTTGTCTCGCGATTTATCTCCAGCGCCGCAAAGTTGTACCAGTTGCGCACGTCGATAACTTTGTTTCGCCAGTTGGTTTTCTCCTTGTCGCCGAGTTTTTCAACCAAAGATTTGATACGCAGAAACCTCGCCTCGTTCGCTTCCTTGGAAGACTCCAGTGACTCGTCCATACACTCGCGCAGCGAACGGCGAAACAATTCAATCTCACCATCGTTGATCCTGCGAGGATCGAGCTGCATGAATGTGCCGCGCAGGCGATCATACTCGACGTCCGCCAAGGCATCATTGAGTTGGTCAATTTTCTCTTCGATCTCCTGGCACTCCAATCGAAGCGACGTGTTGAACTGAGCAATTTCAGAAGTCACCTGATCGTTGAGCCGCTCCTCAAATCGCTTTAGATATTGAGGCAGGTCTTCCCTTTCCAGTTGCTGAAGCAAGGCAATAAAACTGTCCGTGGCTGCAAGTGAAGCCGAAAGATCATCGGCCTCGTCAGGAAACTGGCGAAGAAATTTGTTTTGCGCTTCGAGCAGCTTTTCCGTCAGCCGTTCGAGCGGTTCGCGAATCTCCGAAAGTTGTTTTTTGGTCGAAGCTTCCCACGTCTGTTTGCGCTGGGTGAAGTCAATCATCGACGGTGCGGGCTCGCCTTGGGTGTCGCGAATGGCTGCGAAGACGGTCGAAAGTTGACCGTGTGTGCCGTTCTTGATTGCCGATTCGATTTTGGCTTTTTCTACATCCAGATTTTGCTGCCAGCCGTCAATCTCTTTCTTTAACTCGCCTCGCTGACCAATGGTCGTATCGCGTTTGGTGGAAGTCGAGCCAAGTTCTGACTTTGCCTGAACAAGCCGTCCCTTCAATGCTTTGACAATATCATTTGACTCTTCGAGCTCGCGTTTTTCTGCTTCCAGTTGCTCAAGATTTTTCTTTCGAGCGTCAGTGTCTATCCAATCGAAGGAACGGAATTGGCTTGCCTCTTCACAAGCTCGCGAGATTTCCTGCTCCCCGGCCAGCAGTTGACTGACTTTGGTGACTATTGTTTCCGCATCCGATAATTCGGTTTTGAGTTGTTCGATGTGAGCCGCAACCCGTTTTCGCTTTTCGGCATTGTCCCAGCCAAGGACAAAATACCGTGGATCTACTGTCCGTCGCCGATCATCTTTTTTGTGAAGTCGATGGTTGAATTTCACATGACGATTGGCCGTCAATGCCATCTTGGGCGCGTCATTGAATTCGTTGAGGTTGTTGCAGCAAGTAAAGTTGAATCGGCGAATGACTTCACCTCGAACCCAAGGCGACAAACCGTGTCGCGGCTTGAAGTTCAATTTGTTCACCAGCGATCGCGGATCCTGTCGGTCACCCGACTGTTCCAGCGCCTTGCCGACCTGAATATAGTCGATACGCGAACCTTGGCCGCGATCGTCACGAATGCGGTTGGATTCCAGATAGGCTCTTACTCGTGAGTAGTACCGCTCCGGAGTCAACAGGCTCAGAGAGAATGAATTCAAAACCATCTCGATGGATGATTCCCACCCGGCTGCATCATTGGAGACTTCGATCAGTTCGGCAGCGAACGGAAGCTCGGCTTCGTCGATGTTCAAGTCGCCGCAGATTTGCGAACGCATGGCAATGAACTTGGGCGGCAAGTTGGTTCTGCGACTTTGCAACAATTCCAACTCAGCTTGTTCCCCGTGCAATTCGGACTTGATTCGCGACTGGTCACCAATCGCAGCCGCTTGTCTTTCAAACAGCTCCGCAATCGCAGTGGTGGAGCGCTGGCGAATTTCCATCAATTGGTTTTGGCACTGCTCTAGCGATTCCGCCGATTTGATCTCGGTCTGCAGATGGCACTTCGATAACAGGTTTTCAAACAAATGCCGCTTTTCGTTGGCACTTTGTAAACGCAGTTTTTCATTTTCAATCAACTGTGGAAGCTGCTTAAGCCGATCACCGCCGGCTTGGTCGATTTCGTTTTGTAGTTGCCGTGCCGTATCACCAAGCTGCTCCAGTCGCATGCCCAATTGCTCAATCTCTTCCGACATTTGGGCGAGCCTGACACGTTGACTTTCCAGTTCCGGCTCAAAAATGGAAACAAATTGATCGGCGAAGAAAAGATCCGCTGCCTTCAAGCGAAGCTCGAGGTCACGAAGCGTGGCGACTTTCTGGCGGTGTTCTTCACCAGTCGAGCGTACCGGTTTGAGCAAGTCAATTTGCTTGCGAGCCCGTTCCAATTGCTGATGTGCTTGGCTCAAGTCATTGAAGTGCGTCAGCAGCGACTGAACTTTCTCGCGCCAATTGGTGGCTTCGAGCATGTGGTCGCGGACGAATCGGGTCAGGCTGTCGATGTTCTTGACCGCAACCGTCTGGTTGAACATGTCGATCGCCTTGCTTTGCATCCCTGTGCGCTTTGCAATCCAGCCAAGGTACTCGGTTGGTTTCTTCGTCGTTTGAAAACCAAGCGACTTCAGGTGTTTTCGGATCTCATCGGACTTGTTCAGCCCGTTTAGACTCTTTGAAAGCTCGCAACCTCCATCAAAGATCGCGTAAACGCGGTCGTCCGAATCGCCGTTGCGCAGATACAGAATCTGCAGCAACGTAAACGACTTATTGAGCTTTTCATCGGCGAACTGTGCCGACAATGCCGTTAGTTTGTCGCCCTTGGGTCGCAAGAACATCGAAACACTCTTGTTGGACTCATCGGCGATCTGATCGTAAGCGCCTTTGATATAAGTCTTGGTGGTGCGCTCGCGACTTTTGGCACCGGCAGCAAGGTTGTAGTTGCGGTTGCAACTAAGCAGTGTCGTAACGGCATCGACCAACGTCGATTTTCCCGAACCATTGTGTCCGACCAGCAAGGAAGTCCTTCCTTCGGGACGAAACTGAAACACCTTGTGGTTTGCGCTGTCGAAAGTTCCCCAGTTGTAAATCTCCAACAACTGTAGCCGATAGCCGGGACGATCCGGTCGCGTATCAAACAATTGCTTCAAGATTCGGCTCTCCCGTTCTGCGTTTCGCCTTCCTCGCTAATTCCATTGACATGCTCCGTCATGCGTTGATTCAATTGTTCCAACTGTTCGATGGGTACCCGCGCCTTGATGGCTCGTCGAACTTCCCACATCTCTGATTCAGATTTCAGTTTCTTCACAAGCTTGAACTTCTCCAGATGGCCAAGGCAGGTTGTCAGTTTTTTTCGCAGAGCAACATCGTCTTCTTCTGGCGGAAAAAACGACTTCCAGTTGTCAAAAAGTGTCTCCGTCTCTACGACACACCTTTCGTTCTCGAGATCTTCATCTTCAAATCGTCGATAAGCGTCTCGCAGCAAGACACAGCCCAATGTCACCTGATAACTGAGCGGAGTCCGCGTCACCAATCGAGGCAGACGCTCGTAGCCATTGACCCGTTGGTCGTCACTGAACTGTTTTAGATAGGCAAGTCCGTTGGAGCGATCAACGACGACGCTGGTTCCTATTCGGCAAAAGTAACTTTCGATTTCCGACTCATTGGCCAGCAAGATCGCCCAGACATCTTTGTCTTCCTCGTAGACGACTCCCTGCAGAAGCTTGATCGCAGCAATTCCAAACTCGGAAAATTCAGGCAACTCATCCATTTGCCAGTGCCTCCTGTTCCGAATTTGAGTTGTCACAAAAACGAACCAGCGGAACTTCGATGAAGCTGACTTCTTCGTTGTCACCAGAGCGGACTTGAATGACTTCCGTCAAAGTGTCGTCGACTTGGTGGCCTTGATCGTGTGCCAACTGAATGTAACCCAGAGCCTCGACGGCCCCACTTTCGATCGGAAACTGCTCCGTCAACTGGCCCAACGTAAATTCCCCTAGCTGCGTCTGCATTTGGCCGATGTTGGTTCGCATTGTTGACCAGTCCAACCTCTGCAGTTGAGCCAGTTGGCGAAAGGCCAGCAGCCGTTCGTCTTCGTCAGGTTCGGCAGACGAAATCTCTGACGTTTCGAATTGAACCGGAGCTGTCCATGTCGGACGATCCATGAAGTTTGAAATCGTCGGCTCGCCGGGCAGTTCGATGCCAATATCAGGTGGAACGTCAGATGCACGGACGGCACTGGCCTGAATTTCGCGAAGCAGATTCGCCAAATGCATCCGGGAAGAATTCGTGCGTTGATCCAGCAACCGGCGCAACGTTGAACTGAGTCTGCGAGTTGTGCGTTGTACTTTTTCGGCTTCTGCTGACAGGCTGGCGATCATTCTTTTGATTCGCTTTTTGCCATCGACCTGATTGGCAAGCTCTTCGATTTCGTCCAACTGACGGATCATGCTTTCGAGATCGTCTTGCTGATTCTGGGAAAGCAAAAGTCTGACAAAGGCCCGAAAGCTTGTGCCTTGGTCGCCTTCATTCAGCTCGTCTTCGGCTTCCAGTGCAAAACCAAGGATGGAGCCACGTTCGTCGCCTTGTTCGTTTTGCCGCTTTTGCACATCACGTGTGATCGTTTTGAAGCTTTCCTCGACTGCACGAAAATCTCCTTGCAACGAAACCAGATCAGATACGACATCTGAAAAACGCTCACGAAGCGCCGTGGGCGAATGAGTTTGGACTTTGTCGCCCGATTGAATGGAGTTGATTTCGTTTACGATTCGCTCTTTCTCACTTTCCAGATAGGCCAGTCGCCTAACAGGATCGTTGGATCCTCGCACGACAATATCCGAAAGCGTTTCAATGATGCGGGTCAGTCGCGACTCGGTTCCGACGAACCCCAGCGAACGATCAAGGGCCTCCATTAGAAATTTGAACACGTCTTCCGTATGGGGCGTGAGTTCGTAAATCGGCTCATCAAACTGAGTGTCAAAATTTCTGCGCAGCCAACGCGAATCACCGGTTGACCATTTGGTCAAATAGTTTTGCGCTTTGTCACAAAGAACGTCCGGTTCAGTTTCATGGACATACTCCTGAAAACGGACAAGACGAGCCTGAAGCTCAGATTGCGGGAGGCTCAGATTGGATTCGACTTTGTAGTTTTGATTCAGAAAGTAAATGACGTACGCCGCGTGGTCCGCCCTAAGCAGTTTTGCCGAAGGGTCACTGGAAAAAAACAGGATGAGGCGTTCGAGTTTCAATTTCGCGGTCTATCTATTTAATACCATGCGGTTAAAAAACAGACCACCAATATAGACGCTTTTCATGAGACACCAAAATGTTTAGGAGCCCAAACGAGCACAAACCTTCACCAATCCGCCAAGTCGTTTACGCGGCTGACAGGTCGCATAGCTTTTGATGATTGAGAAGACTTTGATTCCGAAAACTCACCCGAAACATGACGCGAAGCGGTCAGTCGAGAACTCCTGCTTTCTAAAGGGTCCGTTCAATCGAGTCAGCGTTGGATGTTTGTTGACGGAATGCGTCCACGAGCAGCGTTTCAGTTTCGGTCGATGAGACCGTGTGCTTCAACAAAGCCCCATTCGCACCCTGATTGCGATCGAAATCTCCAGACTTCAAGCTTCGAGCCTTTCATTAACGTTCATTCACGTCCATTTGCGGTTCTTTAATTCTCTTGCAAAATAACGCGTCTCCATTCGAGTTTCGCGTGCTTGAAATTAATCAGCAAGCCAACTTGTAGCTTTGTGACTTTCAGGTAGTTCAGCATTTGCCCGATCTCATGGTCAGTGATCTGCTCGATTGTCTTCGCGTCAACAATGACTTGTTCGAAACAGATCAAGTCCGGGATGTACTTTCCCAGTTCGACGTTCTTGTATGTGATTGGGAATTCTGGCTGTTGTACCGCAGGGATGTTTTGAATTCTGAACTCAACCACCAAGCCGTTTTCATAGATCTTTTCGTGAAACCCGTGCCCTACAGAGTTCAATACCTCCATGACACAGCCAACGATTTGGTTCCCAGCAGCGAGACCCTAGCGAGACTGGATGAGCCAATTTTGAATGTTGATTTAGCGCGTTAACTCACGTGAGCATCGGAGGGGATCGTCGTTTTCTGTCAGTGTCCCTAGATTTGCCAGGCGGCAAACAGAGAAATTAGGATCAAATGCGACCTCGAATTTGTCGCATGGAAAAAAAAGCTGGTAGAATTCCGGGCAACCCCTTCCTCTTGCCCGCGTAAAATTATGGACGTTCAACAGCGTCCTCATGACATCAATTGAAAGCCAGTCAGCAAAAAACATCGGTGCCATCGCCAATTCAGTTGGCAATGGATCATGTGCCCAGTGCTGTACTGTGGATCGCAAGGGATGGCTCGATAACGCATGTCAACGACCAGGCGACGAAGTTACTCGGGTTCTCGCATGACGAAATGCTCGGCAAGTCCGTTTCTCAAATCGATCTTGGCTTCTTGACCGAGCCGCAGTCTCTTGATCGCTATTTACCACCAGCGGAAGACTTATCTGAATTTTCGACTCGATTCGCGCATCGAGACGGTACCGAGATCAGCGTTGAGGTCGCCAACAGACTGATTGAAGTCAACGGCACCATGATGTGCTGTGCGTTTGTCCGCGACGTTAGCAAACTCAAGCAGAATCAACGAGAGCTTCGATTGGTCAGTGCCGGCATGCGGCATTCAATTGACGCGACTTTGATCGCGGAGGTCGACCTTCGCGATACGACCAAGAAGCCAAAAGTGCTATATGTCAACGACGCCTTCAAGCTGATGTCGAGCTACGACGACAGCGTTGGAATCGAAAATACACCGGCGATTTTGTCGGGGCCAGAAACAAGCCAGGGGCTGCTTCGACTGATTCAAGATCAGATCGATCAACGTCAACCCTTGCGGCACGAAATCCTGGCATACACCAAACACGGATCCAAATTTTGGGCAGAGCTTTGCCTTTCACCCATTTCAGGATGGCTGGACGAGAGCTCTTACTGGATGATTGTCTATCGAGACATCACCAATCGAAAGCTCGACGAAAAACGATTGGCTGCTCTTCGAGATAGCCTCAAAGTGATGGTCCAGCTATTCGCAACAACCGACGGCGTTTGGGATTGGGACATCGCACAAAACAAAGTCGAGTTTCAATCGGGATACCGAAAACTGCTTGGTTATGACGGAGACGATTTGATCGGCATCCCCAACGCCATGGAGAGCCTTGGAAGTAATATTCATCCGGATGACCGAGAGCGCGTCCTAACTTCTCGGCGAAACTCTCTCGAATCAAGAACACCGTTCGAGGAAGAGTTTCGGCTGCGCTGCAAAGACGGATCCTATTTGTGGGTGCATGATCGCGCAACTGTAATTTACAACGAGTCTGGCGATCCGATTCGAATGGCGGGTTCGATTTATGACATTTCACAGAGGAAAATTACCGAGGCGGCGCTCGATCTTGAACGTGAAATGCTCAAACGAAGCAATGCTGATCTAGAGCAGTTTGCATACGCTGCGTCACACGATTTGCAAGAACCATTGCGTGCCGTTTCGGGGTTTATGGAATTGCTTAGGCAGCGGCACTCTCGGCAACTGGACGAGCAAGCTCAAGGGTATATCAAAAAGTCAATTGACGGTGCTGCGAGACTGAATCAGCTGATTACTGACCTGCTGCATTTCTCACGTGTTACACGTGACGAATCACGCTTCGTAAATGTTGACCTCAACGTATGCGTTGCGAATGTAAAGAAGAACCTGGAGAGGTTGGCGCGAGAAACATCGGCGTCAATCCAAGTCGAGCCGCTTCCCACAATCATGGGCATTGAATCTTTGCTGATGCAGTTGCTTCAGAATCTGATTGAGAACGGAATCAAGTATCGCGGTGAGAACCCGCCAACTGTCAAAGTCAGTAGCAACGACGCGGGCAAATTTGTCGAAATCCGAATCGCTGATAACGGGATTGGCATCCCACCCGAGTTTCATCAGCAAGTGTTCACGCTTTTCAAACGCTTGCATCACCGAGAAGAGTATCAAGGGACGGGAATCGGTTTGGCCATTTGCCAGCGAGTTGCCGAGCGACATGGTGGCTCCATCACCATAGAAGACAAACAAGACGGCGGTACCTGTTTCGTGGTCAGATTGTTGAAGCAGATTGAATCGCAGTTCCTTTGATACGGAATTGCCGGACGGTCAACGGGATACAGGTCTAGCATTTAGCGTTTAGCAAACTTAGGTAGAGTGATGAATACACGCGATCGACTTCGAACAGAAACAAAAGCGATTCATGAGACGCTCGATGAAATCGTCGCCTCGCTGGAGCCTTTTTCATCGGCGCAGCGTTATCGAGTCTATCTCTCGGCAATGGATCAGCTCTACGATGTTTTTGCAGAGGATATCGATAGCGCATCAGAAGCCGCCGGGCTCCCTTGCTCGGTTCTAAGCTTGAGATCGGCGATCCGAGTCGACCTCGACGGCAATATTCTTGAGTCCGCGGCTGTTGAGCGAGATAAACTGACGAGCGACGACTTGAAAAAAGTCAGCTCTCACCAGTGGGCGGTTGGCTACGTGATGGAAGGCTCAGCGATGGGAGCCCGATACATGGCGAAAATGGCAAAGGTGCTGGTTGAAAAATCGGACGAGAAAATTGGAAACTCGTATTTGGACAAACTTGCGGCGGACTCTTATGAACGCTGGCCGGCCTTTGTAGAGAAGCTCAACCAAGCCCAGTGTGACGATGAATTTGCAGTAGCTGCCGCGAGTTCCGTGTTTGAAACAGCGGTGACGATTTTCAACGGTTTCAAAAGAGAGTTAGTCTTGGACTCGAAATAACGGTTATGCTTAGCTCTCTTCTCTTCCCCAAATTTTTTTCTTGACACAGTATTATCTATGAAACCAGAGGAAAAGCTCGCACTATCGAATTGCGATCGAGAGCCAGTTCATATTCCAGGGCGAATTCAGTCTTTTGGTTCGCTGATCGGATTTGATCTACAGACGAGCGAGCTACGTTATTTCAGCGACAACCTAAAGTCTCAGTTTCCTGACTTGCCAGAATTCTCACTCGGTGATTCTTTTGAAAATCTGTTTGCCAATCGAGAAATCACCCATGCAATTCGCGGTGGTTTAGGGCTTCCCTCGATTGGGACACAACGCGACCGTGTCGGAACATTTGAAATTGGAGCGACCGAAGCGGACATCGCGCTTTTCACGGCTAACGGGACCGGTATTGTCGAACTAGAGCCCAGCAGCTCAACCCGTTCGCGTCCGCAGGCGCCTGTTGCAGTCGTAAAGTCGATGATTTCGGTTTTGAAAACTGGCAGTGGTGTCGAGGAACTATTGGACAGCGCCGTAAAAGCGCTGCGTCACCTCACTGGGTTCGACAGAGTGATGGGATATCAATTTTTGCGAAATGGAGATGGTGAAATTACTGCGGAGGCAAAAGGGAATGGAATTGAGCCGTTTCTCGGACTCCGCTATCCAGCCTCGGACATTCCACAACAGGTTCGGGCTCTTATGCTGCGATCACAGTTTCGTTTGATTGAAACGATTGACGATCCACATGCAACGATCATGGCTAAAGATGGCGCACCACCGCTGGATTTGACTCTTTCTCAGTTACGTGGGATCTCGCCGATTTATGTTGAGTATCTCCAGAACATGGGCGTCGCCGCAACCATGAACACCTCGATTGTCGTTCGTGGCGAACTTTGGGGGATGTTTGCATTTCACCATTACCGACCCAAGCGTATTGCTCCGGATTCGCGATCTGTGTGCGAGTTATTCAGTCAATTGATTTCGATGCAAATTCAGCAGGAAATCGAACAAGCGACTTTCGACCGTCGGGCGCGTGCGCAAAGCTCGATGATGCAATTGGAATCTGGTTCCTATTCAGTGGAGGAGGTTTTCACTCATACCGCTTCGGAGTTAATGGAAATCGTCAAATGCTCCGGAACCGCTTTGGTTGACGGAACATCAATCACGACGGTGGGTGAAACACCGCCGGATGAATCGATTAAGAACATAATTGACTTGATGACTGTTGAGTTTGTCGCCTTGAATGAATTATCGGCAACTGCGCTGCCAAACCCGGAATCACTTGGCAACGTAGCCGGGGCGTTGGCGATCAGGCTTGCTCAAGACGCAAGTATCATCTTTTTCAGAAACGAAATTAAAAAAGAGATTCGCTGGGCCGGCGGGACAGAGAAAGACATCACCTACGGTCCTAATGGGCCTCGATTGACACCGCGAGGTTCGTTTGCGGAATACCTTGAATCTGTTTCGGGTTGTTGTGAACCGTGGAGCAATGACGACGTTTCGGCAGCGCATGAGATTAGCACCAAGTTACAGAAACTACTGCATTCGGCATCCGGAAAACTCAGTCAGCATCTTGAAAAACAAAAACGGTATCAGGACTTGCTGATTGCCGAATTGAACCACAGGGTTCGAAATACGCTTGCGCTGGTGCGTTCAATCGCCCGGCAAACGATGACTTCGACAGATTCGCTGGACCAATACATCGAAGCGCTTGAACAGCGTATCAGCGCGCTCTCAAAGGCTCATGACTTAATCGGCGGCAGCGGATTGCAATGGGCACGTATCGAGGATCTCGTAACCGCTGAGCTCAAACCCTTTATCGATGCCAAGGCGTCAGTCGAGCTCGATGGCCCCAAGATCGCGGTCCGCGCGGACATCGCCCCGATCGTTTCTCTACTGTTTCATGAAATGACATCCAATGCGGTTAAACATGGAGCCCTTTCGAGTAAGGGCAAAGCGTTGAGGGTGAGCTGGCAGGAACGCCAGGGAGGCGTCGCGATTGATTGGGTTGAGGAATTGGATCAGGAGATGAACGAACCAGACCGGCAAGGGTTTGGTTTTGCACTGATCAAGCGCGCCATTCCTTACGAATGCAAAGGGAAATCGGAAATTCACTTTCGCGGCAAGCAACTCGTGATCAACTTTTGGTTGCCCCCCGAAACGGTCCATCGGCTCTCTACCGCTCAGGAAAACCTGCCTGCAAAAACAAAGCATGACTCTGAATCAGATGCCCAGGGAAACATAGCCGACTCAGTCCAGTCCATTATGATTGTCGAGGACAATATGGTGTTGGCAATGGAAATGGAGAGGTTACTACTGGATATCGGAGCCAAGAGCGTAGACGCGTATCCTGACAAAAATTTGGCCGTCACTGAGCTAGATCAAAAGACGTACGACGCGGCGATTTTGGATATCAACCTTGGACCTGAGACCAGCTTCGACCTTGCGATCAAGTTACACCAAGCCGGAACGCCCGTCGTGTTTGTGAGTGGATATGATTCGAAATACGATTTACCTGAACAGTTGATCAGATCACCACGATTGACCAAGCCCGTTAATCGTACTGAACTGATTCACGCGCTTGAGACTGCACGCGATATGGTAAAGGAATGAAAAAAGTCCTGATCGTTGAAGACAATCAGCAACTTGCATCGCACTGGATTGCGTTGCTTGAGCGTGAAGGTTTGCAAGTCATTCACGAGGTTTCGACACCAGCAGCGTTAGATTATTTGAAATCGAACGAGGTTGATCTGGTTATCTCTGACATGGTCATACCCGATGCGTCAGGTGTACCATCTCCGCACGGCGGATTGCTTATCCTGGCATTCATCGCGCTCAACGTTGACAACCCACCTAAGGTCCTGGCCGTCAGTGGCCTCGACACCGAGTCAACTTTTTTCGCTACTTTCAAATTGCTCGACCCCGGAAAGGCATTGCTCAAGCCAGTTGCTGACGAAACGTTGCTCGAACGAACACGCACATTGCTCGCCGAACGTGAGCAAGAACTTGCTCAGCTCGCAGCCGCAAAATTGTTCCAACGTGAACTTTTGCAGAATAAGTTTGCGACCGACCATGCTTCGCACGGAGTGTTTTGGGTCGGCAAGGACGCGTCGATTCTTTATGCAAACCTGGAAGCACAAAGGTTGTTGGGGTATTCGATCGAAGAACTTTGCCAAATGTCGGTCTTTGATATTGATGCCGAAATTTCCGAGTCAGACTGGGAGCTTGTTTGGGCAAGGTTTAGCCAGCCGGGGCCTCATCAGTTAAAGACCATTCATCAGCGACGCAATGATTCAGCGTATCCCTGCGAAGTTACGATCTCGCATTTAAGTTTCGAGTGCGAAGAGTTTTTGCTTGCTTCCTTCCAAGACATCACAGAACGTTTGGCTCAGCAAAAAAGACTTATCGAATATGCCGAGCAAAAAAGGCACTCCGAGGAGCTTGAATCAATCAATACCCAACTTACACTCAGCAATCAGGACCTTGGCCAGTTCGCTTATGTGGCTTCGCATGACTTGCAGGAACCACTTCGAGCGATCAGCGGTTTTTTGCAACTCCTGAAAGAGCGCTACCCCAATCAATTGGATGAAAAAGCGATCGGGTATATCGATAAGTCAGTTGATGGAGCGGCCCGAATGAATCAGCTGATCAATGACCTTCTGCATTATTCACAGGTCACCCGAGACGAATCAGGTTTTGTTCGTGTTGAACTGGGGAAGTGTGTTGAGCTGGCCTGTGAAAAACTTGATCAGTTAATTCTCGATTCCGACGCCGAAATTGAAATTGCAGAACTGCCTTCGATAGGTGGGATCGAGTCACTGTTAGTTCAAATGTTTCAGAATTTAATTGAGAACGCAATTAAGTATCGCAGCGATGGGTCGCTAAGGATAAAAGTGTTTTCGGGACAGGACTCCTCAGGATTTTTAGTTCACGTTCAAGACAACGGGATTGGCATCGCGCCAGAGTATCAAGAGCAAGTCTTTGCCTTGTTCAAGCGATTGCACCACCGGGAAGAACATTCAGGGACCGGGATTGGGTTGACGATCTGCCAGCGGGTCGCTGAGCGACATGGCGGAACGATTTCAGTGAAATCTTCAGAGGGAAGCGGGAGTTGCTTCACGGTCCGGTTTCCCAAACCTTCTTAGTTGTTTGCTAAGCTTGTCGGATTAGGTTGACAGCGACCCCGTCGAATTAACGTTTCGCGGCCAAAACCATTTGGATCGCAAGAGAATTAGGTTGCTGCTACTTAATTTTCGTCGAAAAAACGTTAGAATTTTGGCTTCCAATGCATTAGCGAAGGATCTCTCTGCCATTGGCCTATGTCCTCCACGGACTCCCTTCCTTTCAAAAATGGCCGTCCATGAGCAACGCTGAAAAGATAATCGACATTTTACTTGTCGAAGACAGTGAGACAGACGCCGAGCTCACGCTTGAAGCGCTTCGGCAAGGCAAACTCCAAAACACTGTGCATCACGTCAAAGATGGCGTTGAGGCCCTGAAGTACTTGCGCCGTGAAGGCGAGTACTCTGAAATGCTTCGTCCAGATTTGATTCTGCTGGATCTGAACATGCCCAAGCTCGATGGCCGGGAAGTGTTGAGGCGAATCAGAGACGACAAAGAGCTTAACGTGATCCCAATCGTTGTATTGACAACCTCTAACAGCGACAAAGACATCCTCGAATCATATGGGCTTTCAGCCAACAGCTACATCGTCAAACCGGTTGACCTCAAGAACTTTTTTGAGGTGATCAAGGAGATTAACAATTTTTGGGTTCGGGTAGTTGCGCTTCCCCCCAAGTAGCAACTCGCAAGAATGCCGTTTCCATTTGTCCTTTCAAGTCATTGCACAAATAACCAGACGTTCCGGAGAGACGATTGACTAAGCAGACCCCTTCTTTAGTTGTTGGAATTGGCGCCTCAGCTGGTGGACTAAAACCGATTGAAGAGTTCTTTGACAACATGCCCGTCGATAGTGGCATGTCTTTTGTTGTTGTGCAGCATTTGTCACCGGACTTTAAGAGTTTGATGGATGAGTTATTGGCTCGGCATACGAAAATGGCGATCCACAAAGTGAGTGACGGTGTCACGATTGAGCCTAACTCGATCTATCTGATTCCACCCAAGAAGAGCATGAAGATGTCTGAAGGTAGGCTTCTGCTGACCGACAAGGACGAAAGCACCGGGCTGAATCTGCCGATTGATATCTTCTTTCGTTCATTGGCTGAGGATGCTGGAGATCGAGCTGTGGCGATCATTCTCTCAGGCACTGGTAGCGATGGTTCGCGCGGCGTCAAAGACGTACATGAGCGTGGCGGTCTGGTGCTCGTCCAATCACTCGAAACAGTTGGGTTCGACGGAATGCCCAGGGCCGCGATCAGTTCAGGGGTCGTTGATCTAATCTGCAACCCAGATGAAATGCCCGAACGGATCATTGAATACAGCAGTAGCTATGACCGAAAAGCACTACAGCAAACTGAGTTTCAAGACGATGCCAAGGAGGGTGGTGGAAAGTCGGGAGAGACCGCGGTCTTTCGCATTTTCCGGATGTATCGTCAGCAACACAACCTTGACTTTTCGCTGTATAAACCCGCAACCATCAATCGGCGGATCGAACGTCGAATGCAACTTTGTGCGATCAGTGACATCGATGAGTACGTCGACCGCTTGGAGAACGATGAAGAAGAAGCCGACGTGCTCTACCGGGACCTACTTGTCGAAGTAACGCACTTCTTCAGAGACCCCGAGGCATTTCAACGAATGCGCGAGACGGTCATTCCGGACATGATCAGCCGCAGCGACCCTGACATTGAGATTCGGGTTTGGGTTTGCGGCTGTGCGACGGGCGAAGAGGCTTACTCAGTGGCAATTCTTCTGGCAGAAGCAATTAAACGCGCTGGCCGAAAGCAGACTTTTAAAGTTTTCGCCACCGATGTTCACCGCAAGTCCCTTGAGATTGCCAGTGCAGGGTTCTATCCGCTGCATTCACTCGACAGTGTGCCGCATGATTTGCAGATCTACTTTGTCAAGAATAATGGCATTTGCACTGTCACCCGTGAGATTCGGCAGAGCGTTATTTTTGCTGCCAACGATTTGACCAGAGATCCACCCTTTACCCGGATTGACTTGATCACCTGTCGCAATGTTCTGATCTATCTCAAACCAAAAATTCAAAAACGTGTTCTTTCGATGTTTCACTTTGGTTTGCGGGTGAAAGGGATTTTGTTTCTTGGCCCAAGTGAAACAGTTGGCGAGTTGGCAACCGAGTTTGAGCGAGTCGATCGGCATTGGCGAATCTACAGTAAACTTCGCGATGTTCGATTGCCTGACTCTTCTCGGATGCCTCTGACGCCTGTTTTAGGCTCTGTTGTGCACGAGCCTGCCAACAATTTCGTTGCGCAAAACTACAATAATCGAACTCAAGTTTGGTTGTCATCCGCTTACGAGGACCTGCTCGCCAAGCACGTTCCACCGAGTTTGCTCGTCGATGAATTTAACGAGTTGGTTCATTGCTTTGGTTCTGCGCGCAAGTTGCTAACGCCCCCCGAGGGAAAGCCTTGCAATGATGTTTTAAAAATGCTTGAAAAGGATTTGAGCGTTGCCGTTAGTTCGGCCCTTCATCGTGCCAAGCATGAAGGAATTCCCGTGACATACAAAGGGATTCGAGTTTCTATCTCGAATTCTGAACAGCGGTTGTATCGCGTAACAGTAGAGCCCTACAAAAAAACAGACCGTTCGTTGTATTTGATTTCGCTTGAAGAGACCGAGAAGGTTCAAAAAACAGAACAGGTAATCGAGGATTTTGTCACGGGTGAAAGCGGCAACCAGCGGGTTGGTCAGCTTGAGCGCGAGTTGAGCTACACGCGGGAAACACTACAGGCGACAGTTGAAGAGTTGGAGTCAAGCAACGAAGAGCTTCAAGCGACCAACGAAGAGTTGATCGCTTCTAACGAAGAACTTCAGTCAACCAATGAAGAGCTTCACAGCGTCAATGAAGAGCTCTACACCGTCAACACAGAACACAAAGAAAAGATTGAAGAGTTGACCGTATTGAGTAGCGATATGGATAACTTGCTGCGCAACACAGAAATTGGCACGATCTTTCTGAATCGGGACTTTACGATTCGTATGTTCACGCCGTCAATCACCGCCGGCTTTAACGTTCTTGATCACGACATCGGTCGGCCGATCAGCCACATTGCCTACAAGCTGGACAACTCGAATTTGCTGGCAGATGCAGCAAATGTTCTTGAAACCGGTGAACCAATGGAAATGGAAGTTCGAGGTAAAGACGGGCTTACTTACTTGCAACGGATTCAACCCTACCGAGTCGATAATCTCATTGAAGGCATCGTGCTTACTTTGACTGACATTTCAGCGATCAAAGAAGCAGAGATGGCGCGAACAACGATGCAGTCGCTTAGTGAAATCAGCCAGGAGCTTCCCGATTTCGCGTATGCGGTGTCTCACGACCTCCAGGCTCCATTGCGCCACATTAGTCAGTACACTCAGATTTTAGAGACCGCATTGGAGGCTGGAAAAGATACCGACATCGTAAAAGCGACGCGCGTAATTCGAAATAGCTCGTCGGCTTTGCGGTCGATGCTTGATGGACTGCTGGCCTATTCAAGAATCAACACACTTGGAAAGCCGCTTCAAAAGGTCAAAGTGTCTGTGCCGCTGCAAGGGGCAATTCGCGAGTTGCAATCGGCCATCGATGCCATCGACGCAGAGATCGTCGTCGAAAAAGACTTGCCAGAAGTTTTGGGGGACACCGATCAGCTCAAGCTGCTTTTCTTTCATTTAATCGATAATGCTCTTAAATATCGTTCGGAGCGAGATCCTCGAATTGAGATCAGCTGCGACTTCGTTGATGGAATGGCTCAGTTTTCGGTTTCGGACAATGGCATCGGGATCGAGTCACATCATGCCGACAATGTTTTCACCATCTTCAATCGCAGTCAGATGGCGGACGACGTACCTGGTGCCGGTGTCGGTCTGGCAATTTGTCGCCGGATCACATTGCGTCATCGAGGCCGAATTTGGCTTGAACGCACTGTGGCCAACGGCTCAACCTTTCGATTCACTCTTCTCCTTCCTGCCGCCCATGAGTCTCCTCGTCAATCGACGCAACCAACTCGTCAACTTTCGTCTCAGGATGTCTAACCATGTCGATCACGCCCACATACGATAACAACCGATCCCGGCGGCTTTCGGGTCGAGCGTCCAAACAAGATGATTCGGCAATCCGGTTCGTGGTGGGAATCGGGGCATCGGCTGGTGGGCTGCAGTCTATTGAACGACTGCTAAAGTCAATGGAGCCAGTTCCAACAGATAGCGCGTTTATAATCGTGCAGCACATGTCGCCGGACGTTGAAAGCAGCATGGAAGAGATTTTGCAACGATTCACCGACATGGGCGTAGTTTCAGTAAAAGATGGAATGACACTTGAGCCGAACACGATTTTTCTGATTCCGCCGGCAAAAGAAATGCGACTTCAAGGCCAGTCGTTTACCTTGGCAGATTTGGATCGCGATCAAATCGCGCGACCAATCGACATCTTCTTTGAATCGCTCGCTGAAAATTATGGCAAGCAGGCGATCGGCATGGTCCTTTCAGGAACAGGCAGCGACGGCGCTGATGGCATTGAGACGATTCACCAACGCGGCGGGTACACGATTGTTGAATCGTTGGAGACCGCTCAATTCGACGGGATGCCGAGAAACGCAATTGGCAAAGACTGCATTGACAAAGTACTTTCTCCTGAGGAAATCGGACAGTGGCTTTCCGCCAAGTTCAGTGATTCAGAATTTGAAGTTGAACTATCGACCCCTCTCGATCGTGACGAGCTGTCGGGAATCAACTTGATCTTTTCGCTTTTGGCAGAAAAGCACGAGAACGATTTCTCCTGCTACAAGCCGGAAACCGTAGCTCGTCGAATCGAGCGGCGTCAGAAAATGAATCGCAGTAAATCTCTGCTTGAGTATGCCGAGCTGCTTCGTGGCAACGATGAAGAATTGGAGTTGCTCTACCATGACCTTCTTATTGGAGTTACCAAGTTTTTTCGTGACACCGAAGCTTTTGAACGCTTGGCAAAACACTTAAACGAGCAGATCCAATCACTTCCCGTCGGCGACGAGTTTCGCGTCTGGGTAGCTGGCTGTGCAACGGGCGAAGAGGCGTATTCAATCGCAATGCTTTGCCATGAAGCTTTTGATTTTGCGAACAAGCCTGCCTCCTTTAAAATTTTTGCAACCGACATTCACGGTGGCAGTCTTGAACATGCGTCACGTGGAGTCTATTCGCCGGACTCCATGGAGTTTGTGGGGCTCGACCGCCAGCAGAAGTATTTTGATCAAGAGGACTCTCAGCGCTTTCAGGTTGGATCGGTTTTGAGGAAGCACTTGGTCTTTGCCAGACACAATGTTGTTCAGGATCCCCCATTTACCAAAATGGATGTTGTGACTTGTCGCAACCTTCTGATCTATTTGCAAACTGATGCACAGGCTCAAGCGATTTCTTCATTCCATTTTGCACTTAGGCGCGGTGGGTTGATGATGATGGGAGCCAGCGAATCTCCTGGTCGACTGAGCGATGAATTTGAGGTCGTGGATGAGAAATGGAAGTTCTACAGCAAGCTCCGAAACCTTCCGGCCAGTAGTCGCGGAGAGAAACTCGACGTCATGAAAGCTTCGATGGCGCGGCCACGGCGGCTTATCAATTTGCTCAATAACGATCGCCCGGAAACGCTCAGCTTTACTGGGCTTCTTGAAAGTTACGATCTCGTTTTGCAGGAGTTTGTGACGTCGGGAATTCTTCTCGATGATCAACGTAACGTGATGCATATTTTTGGTGACGCTTGCCGTTATTTGAGTAGCAAATCGGGAAGGTTTACTGGAAGTATTACTGGGTTCCTTCTCGGCGATGCGAAGGTTTCAATTGCCTCTGCGCTGATTCGTGCGGCGAAAGAACCAGGAAAGCAGGTCGTTCTTGAAGGGCTCAAATTGCCTGTCGGTGACACAACCGAAGTCACCGATGTATACGTTAAATCTATCAAAGGCCAAGCGACATCGACCCATGTCTGGTTTGTTGTATTCGAACCGTCGCAAAATTCGAAATCCAAAGAGCAAGCGGAAAAGGACGAGACTGACATCATCCGTGTCAACCTTTCCAATGACGCTTATGCTGCGATGGAGTCGGAGCTGATGTATACCAAAGAGAGCCTCAGCGCGACGATCGAGCAAGTAGAAAGAAGCAACGAAGAATTGCAGGCGGCAAATGAACAATTGGTCGCAGCCAATGAGGAACTGCAAAGCACCAACGAAGAATTGCACAGTGTTAACGAAGAGCTCTATTCAGTTAATGCAGAAAACCAACGGAAGATTCTGGCGCTTGAAGAAATGACAGACGATGTCGACAACCTGCTCGCCAGCACAGATATCGGAACCATCTTTCTTGATGAGAAATTGCAAATCCGACGATTCACCCGCGCTGCTGCCAATTACGTTAAACTTCTCCCGAGTGATATCGGGCGAGAAATTACTGACTTTGCCCTGCATATTGACTTGCCGGATTTTTTCGAAAAAATCAAAAGCGTCTTCGCCAACGCTGAGCCTTTTTCGGAACACGCCACCGCAAAAAATTTGAACCGGGTTATGGTTCGTGTTACGCCTTACTTCAGCCAAAAAAAGATGAAAGGAGCGATTGTGAACTTCATTGACATGGGCGACGTAAAACCGCCAGCGGACTCTTGAGAGTTTCACTTCCTCCCCGACGAAAAAAAATCTCTCTAAAACGATGGTTCAGAACTCGATTTAGAGCCCTCCCCAAACTAATGGATTGACATGAACCTGCCCGATGGAAATGTAGGCGGAACCTCAGAAGTAGCCGACAAACATCAAACCGACCCCTCAAAGAACAACGAGTCGGACATGATTGTTGTTGGCATCGGTTCATCGGCCGGTGGCGTTGAAGCACTGGAAGCGATGTTTTCAGTGATGCCAGACAAGTTGGGGATGGCCTTCATCGTCGTGCAACACTTGTCACCTGACTTTGAGAGTTTGATGCCTCAGATTCTTGCGCGCAAGACAGTGATGCCAGTGAGCGCCATTGAGAATCAACAGACTCTTGAGCCAAATCGTGTCTATGTGCTGCCCAGCGGAAAAGACTTGATCATTTCTGATCGTGTCCTTTATACCCGAGCCCAAGACGACAAACGTTCATTGAACAAGCCGATCGACCAGTTCTTTTTCTCTCTGGCCAATGACGTCGGGCAATCAGCAGTCGGTGTGGTGCTGTCGGGGACTGGAAATGATGGCTCACGCGGCATTCGGGAAATTCACGATGCGGGTGGCTTGGTTATTGTGCAAAGCGAAAAGTCCGCCAAGTTCAACGGCATGCCGCGTTCTGCAATTAACACAGGGATTGTGGATTCGATTGCCACCATTGATGACATCCCAAATTCATTGATTCGATTTAGTGAACTCGGAAGCAGTGATTCAAAAGGATCAAGGCTTGATCAATTTGCCGACTCAATGGAAACAGAGAGTCGAATTCTCCACTTGCTCCACGTTCATTTTGGCATCGACTTTGAACAGTATAAGAACGATATGTTCGGCAGGAGAGTTGAGCGGCGAATTTGCCTGACTAAGGAGTCGTCAACAGAAAACTACCTGATGCGGCTGGAGAATGACCCGCAAGAATTAAAACAGCTTTACTCAGACCTATTGATCGGCGTGACAGAGTTCTTTCGGGACCGAGAGGCTTTTGACGAACTGCAGATGCGAGTCTTGCCGGCGCTACTTGATGCCGCCGCTCCAACTGGCGAGTTTCGCGTTTGGGTAGCGCCATGTGCCTCCGGCGAGGAGGCGTACTCATTGGCGATCATTATTGATGAGCTCTTGAAGAAACGAGACTATGAGCTCGACGTGAAAATTTTCGCTACCGATGTCAACTCAGATTGTATTGAGTTTGCCGGGCGAGGCGTCTATCCCGAAGAGTGCCTTGGCAATGTCAGTCCGCAAAGGATCGAGAACTATTTTGAACACGGCGACGAAGGCTTTCTTGTATCCCGAGAGCTCAGGAAGCAAATTGTTTTCGCAACGCATAACGTTCTACAGGACGCGCCATTTACGAAACTTAACTTGGTCTCATGTCGGAACTTGCTGATCTACCTTAAGGCCGATGCAAAAAGGAAGATCCTCTCCTTATTCAACTTTAGCCTCATCAAGAACGGAATCTTGTTTCTCGGACCAAGTGAATCACTCGCGGAGTTGGCGCACGAATTTCGCACCGTCAATGACCGTTGGAGAATTTTTCGAAAAGTTGCCAAAGTGCGGATTTCGGCGGTCAATTTGCCCAACAACCTTCCGCTACGCCCCAGCAAGTCGACGCCGGAAGATCGAATTGGCATGCCCCATTCGGAGTTAATGAATGTCTACGACTCTCTTCTGGGTGAGTTCATGCCGCCAGGATTGTTGATCGATGAAAATCATCAGATCGTCCACATCTTTGGCGCGGCGACCAAATATTTGGAGTTTAAACCAGGTCGACCCACGAGCGATTTTCTTGAGCTGCTGCCACCGACGTTTCGCATTGCGGTTTCCAATGGCCTCAAGCGGGTGAAAGTGGATTCCAAGCCTGTGGTATATCCGGGCTTAAAGTTTGAACTTGGCGACGACAAAGTCACTTCGATCCGCATCTCCATCAAGTCGGCAGAGGCGGCATTGAGTCCAAAGTTCCTGGTGATCTTCGAGGACGAAAGCGACAGCTTGGCACATTCATTTGCAGACGTCATTCCGATCGACGGTGGAGCAGCAAGTGTTGAACGGATCCAGTTTCTCGAAGAACAACTGCAAAGCACTCGCGAGAGTCTGCATGACTCAATCCTTGATCTGAAGTCAGCCAACGAAGAGATGCAGTCGACAAACGAGGAGCTGATCGCATCCAATGAAGAGCTTCAGTCGACCAATGAAGAGCTGCACAGCGTCAACGAAGAACTGTACACAGTCAACTCAGAGCATCAGCGAAAAATTACCGAGTTGACTGAGATGACCGACGACATGGAAAATCTGCTTGACAGTATCCAGGTCGATACGATTTTCCTAGACCGAGAATTGAAGGTTCGAAAATTTACTCTGGGCATCGCGAAAACATTCCGTTTGATCCCTCAGGACTTGGGGCGCCACATTGATTCATTTAACCACGAGCTTCAGTGTAAGGACATTGTTGAGCTGGTTGAGAAAGTTCTCGAATCCGAATTGCTGTTTGAGGAAGAAGTTCAAGACAACGATCAAAATTGGTATTTGATGCGGTTATTGCCCTATAACTCGCGTGGGAAAGTCGACGGTGTGTTGCTTACATTGATCGACATCACCAAGATCAAGGAGACGGAGCAGAAACTCGCCGAGCTTTCAGAAATCGTCCAGTCTTCTGATGACGCGATCTTCCGAATTTCGCTTGACGGTACCATCCGAACCTGGAATCACGGATCGGAGCGACTCTTTTCGCACACGGCCAAATATATGATCGGCAAAAACGTCAGTGTGCTGATGCTCTACGAAGAAGGGCAAAATGCCCTGACAAGTGCGCTCGCTACGATCGAGCGCGGTGAGCGGATCGACCACATCAAGATGAAAGCCGTGCGCCGAAACGGCGAAGAGGTCGACGTGCAAATGTCCGTTTCGCCAATCCGAGGCGCCGACAATGAATTGGTAGCCGCCTCGATTGTTCTTCGGGATTTCACAAAAGAGAAACAAGCCGAAGACGCAAACCTCGAAGCCGTTCGTCGACGCGATCAATTTTTAGCGATGCTGTCTCACGAGTTGCGCAATCCAATCGCAGCGATCATGAATGCATTGGCAGTTTTGAAAGTTCAGGAAACTGTCAACCAAAGCGATGCTGCCGCTCGAAATGTAATCCTTGGGCAATCGAAACAGTTGGCTAAACTACTGGACGATCTGCTTGATGTCTCACGAATTACACATGACAAGATCAAGCTCGATATGAAACCAGTTAACTTGGTACAGTTCTCCAGCCAAGTTACCGAGTGCATCGAAAGTCGAATTCAAGAGAAAAACCAAAGCCTGACTTTGGAGATGCCAAACAAACCGGTATTCATTCACGCAGACGCCACCAGAATCATTCAGGCGCAGGTGAACCTGATGGTCAACGCGACCAAATACACGCCCGTTGGTGGCAATATCAAGTATTCGATTTCTATAGTCGGCAAAGACGCCGTTATCGAAGTTGAAGATGATGGCGAGGGAATGAGCCCCGAACTGCTGAAAAAGGTATTTGAGGTTTTTGTCCAAGCCGACCAGCCGTTGGATCGAAACGTCGGTGGAATGGGACTGGGTTTACCACTTGTCAAAATGATTGCTACTGCCCATTCAGGGGAAGTTCGAGCCTTTAGCAGAGGACTCGGTAAGGGTAGCAGGTTCTCCCTGATTTTCCCGACCACCGAGGAATGTGGACTTCCTCAAACTCCCATAACCCGACCACCGATCGAATCTCTCTCTTGCAAAAAACTTTTGCTTGTCGAAGACAACGATGGAGCCCGCAAGATGTTAGCGGAGTATCTTTCAATCGAAGGGTTTGAAGTACATTCTGCAGCCAACGGAAGAGAGGCTATCGACTCATATGGAACTTTCTGCCCCTCAATTTGTATTGTTGACATCGGATTACCAGATCTCAATGGCTTCGAAGTGGTAACTCAAATTGGAACACATGAACATCAACCCCGTTTGACGATCGCATTGACTGGTTACGGGCAGGAAAACGATCGCCGCGAAATTCTCGAAGCGGGATTTGATCTGCACATCGTCAAGCCTGTTGCGCCAGACGAGTTGATCGATACGATTATGATGAAACTTGGCACCATGGAATCCCAGTCAGATTCAACATCTTCCAAACCTGTTTGATTGCTCAGCAGGCATAAGATTCTTGCTAGCGACGGGATCAATTTTTAGTAACCAGCGGGATTGACAGTATTTTATGAATCAAAATAATCGAACCTGACATGATGTCTTCTCTTTTAAGCATGGATGCTCCCCCGTCGGCTCGGATTGCCGGCTCACCCCAACAACAGTACGGAGACGCCATGTTAGTTCTTTCAAGAAAAGTTAAAGATACGATTCGATTTCCGGAACTGGACATCACCATTGAAATTCTCAAGGTGAAAGGGGCAAGCACTCGGATTGGAATTGACGCGCCCCTGGAAATTCAAGTCCTCCGCGGTGAGCTTGAAACAGAGCCGACTGTCGCTCGGAAAATTCTAGTCGACGCCGATACCGAGCACGACACACGAAACAAGCTCAACAAACTCTCGATTGCCGCAGCTCTTGCGAAAAAATTGATCGAGCGAGGCGAGTTCAATCTGGCAGCAGAGAAATTGGAGAAAACAATTTCTGAAATGGGCGTGCCTTCCCAAACGACTTCCGGTCTCCAAGCCCTTTTGGTTGAAGACGCCGAGAATGAAAGAGAAATGCTCGCGGGATTTCTGAGGCTTCACGGATACAACGTCACCACTGTGGCAGATGGCGTTGAAGCGATGGAGTTCTTGGAGTCAAACGAAAAACCCGATTTGATTCTCATTGACATGAACATGCCGCGGCTGGACGGGCCTTCCACAATTCACTTGATTCGCGCCAATGTTGCCTTCGATAAGGTCGAGATTTTTGCGATCAGTGGTCAGTCTGCGAAATCCGCCAAAGTCGATGTTGGTAAGAATCGAGTCGCACATTGGTTTCAAAAACCCCTCAGACCAAGCGACCTGGTCGATGCCATCAACAAAAGATGCGTTTCGGCCGAACTTGCCAGCGCTGGCTATTCAAACAACTAGCCTGCCCGCTAGAGCTGAGACATTGTTGTCGAATTTTAATGAATACCGCAGCACCTGACCCTTGTTGAGTGCATCTTAACTTTCTGGCGCGCCTTCATGCCTACTACCTCTGCATGCTTCAAACGATCTTGGGTTTCTCAAAAATATCAAGGACGATTAAGATTGTGACATGATGTCGTAATAATCGATCATCGCTCTGCAAACGGATGCGGAACGTGCTTGAGGCCCAGAGGGGTTGAGCGTTGCTACAGGGATTGTGGCCTTGCTGCCAAGAGCGATTACAACGGAGGTGGTTTCAAAACCACCTCCGTTTCCTTTTGCGCATTCGGCAAACTACAACTCCTCTCGAATGCTAAGCACCCCATCGCGGGCCATGACAATATGGTCGAGAACATCGATGCCTACCGTCTTGCCCACTTCCGTAAGCCGATCCGTCACGGCAAAGTCCTCTCGGCTTGGCTTGGGATCGCCGGAAGGGTGGTTGTGTGCGAGGATAATTGAGCTGGCAGCGTCTCGAATCGCTGGGCGAAACACTTCGCGCGGATGAACAAGCGACGCATCCAGCGTGCCGGTGGTAATGTGATGCGAATTGAGGACATGGTTCTTCGTATCAAGCGTGACAATATGGAACTGTTCCTGAAGGCTATCGGTGATCAAACGTTTGAAATGCATCCGGCAAAAATCAATCGCGTCGCAGCTACTGGAGATCTTGGTAACCAACCGGTACTTGGTTTTCGCTTCTTGGATCCTTCGGCCCAACTCAATCCCCGCCCGCAATCGTTTGAATGCCGCTGGCGTCAGATTTGCTTCGCGCTGGCCGAGGTCAGCTAACGACTCAAGACGAAATGACTTGGCAATGGTTGCAGCCTTTTCGGCAGATCTCAGTAGCGTCTCAAGCAATTGCTCGTTTGTTTGCTGCTCAATATCGGATTCTCGTTCTGGCATTGCTTCTAGCTTGCCATGCAACCTACCGTGTGCGCAAGAAGCCAGACGGCAAACCAGCCCAGCCTGTCAATCGAATTTTGTTTCCTGGTTGGCTCCAGTGTTTGAAATCTCTTTGTTCTATGTGAACATCTCTGATATTGTTCTCGCGTGCAGACGATCACATCCAACAATTTCGGCTTTCTGGTCGCCTATTTGATCCCAGGCTTTTTGGTGTTCTCGCAGCTCAACGTTGGATCAGCAGGAATCGGACCAAGCACCGAGACAACCGTAGGTGGATTCCTGATCCTGACAATTTGGTCCGCAATGGCCGGAATGATCCTGAGCCTGTTTCGCTGGTTGCTGGTGGATACGCTTCACCATGCCACGGGAGTAAAGCCTGCTAGGCTGGAGTTCTCCAGGTTGGAAGAAAACATCAACGCATTTCAACTTGTCGTTGAACACCAGTACCACTACTACCAGTTCTACTCAAACCTTTTGATCGCGTTGCTTGTCGTCGGAACAAAGCGACTATTTGACGGCACGCTCACGCTCGGGACGGCTTTGCTGGGACTAGTTCTACTGGCAACGCTATGGATTGCCTCACGACAAACACTCTCCAAATACTACCAAAGAGCCGGAGAAATCCTTCGTTGCGAGCACTCTACCTAAAGCATCGCGTGGTCAAACATCCAGGCCCGCGTCGGCCAGGAATTCGGCCAGCGAAAGCTTATAGATTTTGCAGAACTCGGCGAGCTCGATCACATCAAGTCTCCGCTCCCCCGACTCCACCTTTGAGATAAAAGAGGCGTGAGCTCCAAACTTGGCCCCAACTTGCGTCTGTGTAAGTCCAGCAGCCTTGCGTTTGGCTTTGAGCGTCACTAACAGTTTCTTGTATTTTCGACTGAACTTGGTCTTTTTCATGGCAACCTGAATAGATGGTTGCCTTACGCTACAGATCTGCCTATAATTTCCCAAAACCGGAAATTCCCAATTTAGGAAAATTCAATGACAAACGGCTCACATCCAAAACCATCTACCCAGACCCCAAAACCAGTCAAGCAAACCGGCAAAGACATTGGAAACAATGAAAAGCCAAAAGACAGCAAGCGATAAATGCATCGGTCATGGCTTGGTTCCGACTTTAGCTTGACAAAGCGTCGCTCGATTGAATCGTTTTCCAATTCAGCAGCAAGCCAAAGTCAATTTCAAAGAATTGCCAACCGCTGTCAATCCAAACTCAGGCTCAAAAGCTGTAACATAAGGCTCCTATTTCCAGTGACCGCTTGATTTGGCCCGAGTCACCGTACCGGAAGCCGAGCTCACTGAAGGTCGTCCCCGGCATTGCGAAGTAACCGAGATCGACCGTATCGGATCTGCGATGCAACGCCGCCGTTTTGCCGTCAGGCGAACGAGGAAATCAGCTGAGTCCTACATGCGATCGCTCAAGTAGGCCGTCCCGATGGCGGCAAACAAAAAGCGTCTCGGGACGGAAACCCCAAAGCCTTGTTGTTTCAGTTCTCCACAACCGGCGCCATGGAACGCGAGCACAGTTGTGAATCGTTTGATCTGCTACTTCAAACACTGCATCAGGTCCTCTTGCACGAGCAAAGTCCCCTTTCGCTTGAACTTGGTGTTCACAACAACCAAGTCATCCAGGCATTTCGGACGCACGATGACCATTCCCGCAGAGCCATAAAAAACGCCCTCAGAAACGTTTACCCGACGTCTCGGCTATCAACGCTGCCGGATGATTCGTTTCGGCCTCCTACGGCAACCTCGATGTATTTTGCTGATGTTGGTTTGAGTAACGATCTTTATTCCATCAAGCGTTGGCAACAACTGCTCACCCAAAGCGATCCCCTCTCAACGCTACTCGGTTCACTGGTCGTCAACCAACACTCACGGTTCTTTGGTCATGTTTCGATGGCGCTGGTTCCACTGGCTCCAAATCTGCAACGGATTCATCGCCGAGCGTTTGAAGGTCTGCAATCCGATGTGATGCAGGATCACAAACTTATCGCCCGAATGTTTGAAGCCTCCGCCCGTTCGCACTATCTGGTTGGCCGGCTTCCCGCTTGTTTGTTAAGGAAACTCTATCGCAGTGAAACTCCGGACGACAAAACGATGAATCTCGGATCGGCAAGACACCACGAGCGTGAAACCGATGTCCAATCAGGATCGAACAAGTTAAGCGGCTCGTGTTTTCAAACTCGTATCCGGATTCGTGTTTTCGGCCCTCCGCACGAGACAAACCTGGCGACAAGCCTAATCCATCAGATATTTGCACCATTGGCTCAGTTCAACGCTCCACGACTCGGTCAATTCCACCTCTCCGAAGTCCGCACCAAAGACAACAAGAAGCGGTCGTCGTTCTTGTTGAGTTGCCATGAAGTCAGTTCCATCTTCCACCCACCGGCACAGAAAACCGAATCGTTGGCGGTATCACGCTTTATTCAGCTGGAAGCACCAAAAGACCTCCCGCGAGTCAGCGCAAACAAGAACCTGATGAGTGTGGGGCAGACCTGTTTTCATTCGACTAGGAACCGGTTTGGTTTGTTGGATAAAGACGCTTCCCTGCACGGTTTCGTGGTCGGGTCATCCGGTTCGGGAAAGACGACGCTACTTACGACCGCGATCATGAGTCTGATCAACCGCGGACAAGGAATAACGCTTGTCGATTTTCATGGAGACTTTGCCAGGTCAATTGAAGAAGCCATTCCAGGACGCGAAAGACATCGAGTTGTCAGTTTCACTCCCCTCTCGGAATCTCCAATCGCCTTCAATCCCCTATCGTGCCCGGATCCAAAGCGCTGGCCAATCGTTACCGATTCAGTTCTCTCCGGGATGAAAAACTTGTTTGGCCATTCATGGGGACCACGACTCGAACAAATACTTCAAATGGCTTTGTCCGCAGCAATCGCCGCTGGCGATACAACGCTTGCTGATGTTCGCCGAATGCTTTCCGACGAACCAACACGAATGAAGATCCTTGCACGAGTCACGGATCCAATCGTCAGGCAGTTCTGGTTTGAGACGTACGCAAGTTGGGATAAGCGATATCGCACCGAAGCGATTCAAAGTGTAGTCAACAAACTCGATGCTTTGTTAACCCCCAAGCTTCGCTCGATGCTCTGTCAGAACGGACGCTCATTCGACTTCCGTACAGCTTTCGATGAACGCAAGATCGTGATCGTTAACCTTGCTCGTGGTGAGATGGGGCAAACAGCAGCAAGCACGTTGGGCAGTCTAGTGCTCAGCGCGATTCAAAACGCAGCTCTGTCGCGAGCAGAGATTTCTGAATCTCAGCGACTCCCCCATTCCGTGTTTCTAGATGAGCTCCAGCTCTACAGCAACCCGCAAGCTCTAACCAGCTTGCTTGCCGAAGCCCGCAAATACCGCGTCGCTGTTTGGTCAGCCACTCAATCACTCGCCAGTATCGACAGCGACGAAGTTCTTCCAATCGTGCTTTCCAATGCGGCCAACTTTATTTCCTTTCGCGTCAGCCAAAAAGATGCCGTCGAAATTGCGCCGATGCTTGACGATGCAGTCACGCCGCGAGACATCGTCTCACTCCCCCGCTTTCATGCCTACGCTCGGGTCATGGTAAACGGCGAAGTCCAACCTCCGTTTTCGTTCACCACAATCAAACCACCAACGAAATAATCAACGTCGATCGTCAAGTCAATTTGATGGCTTATTCGAGCGCTTTGTGGCACTATGCATTGACTACTCACCTTACTCACTGCCTATGACAAATGACTTTCTCACCATCAAACAAGCCGCCAAGCTTACCGGCAAGTCCGAAGTGACTATTCGCCGCCTAATCAAACGCCTACTCAAGAATCGCACTGCACAGACTGATCAAATGATCAACCTGACTAATCGCCATGGTTCTTCGGTTTATAGGATTGAAAGGCGGTTTCTGATTGAACACGTCAATCTGCCCGAAGATCGCAAACAAGAATTGCTTAGTGCAACTAGTCATTCGTCTACCCAAACGAATAGCCAAAATGTTGATGACCACGGCTTGAGTAATCAAACGCCAAGCCCAACTGATCAAACGACCAGCGGATCAGATCGTAAATCTGAGCAGTCAGCCTACTCATCAAACCCGTTGCATAGTCAACCGACTAATCAATCGCCCAGCCAGACTACTCAGGCTGATCCAACCAGCGCTGACAGAGCCGAAAGAGGGGATAGTCAACCTGATCATTCGCCTACTCAAACGACTGGTCACTTTTCGGAAGAAGGCTTGCAACTGCTTAAAACGACGCTTGATCAACTGACTAGGCAGCTTGATAAAAAGGATGATCAAATCGCCGCCAAAGACGATCAACTTTCCAAGCTCGACAAGCAACTTTCGGTCGAACGAGAACGCAACGAAAAATTGACACAGATCATTGAACAAGGTAACGTCCTTGTCCATTCGGCCCAGCAACGAATTCCGCTTCCCGACGAAGACTCAAAAGGGGAGTTGATCGAGTCGTCAATCGAAGCAAACGACATTGCCGATGCACCTGTCGCAAATGCCATCGTAGAAGACGACTCTGAACCAGCCGAGAACAGGGGAGTCATCTCTCGACTCTTCAGCCGATTTGGCCGCTCCGACTCTTAACCAAATGGATCTCGACGCACCCACCAAAATCGAGCCGCTTGAACAGACTGTTTCACCACAGATCGTACGAGCCGAAACCAACTTCCTTCGGTTCCCTTTGTTTGCTTTAGGAACCAAAAACCTCAAGCGAATTGATTTCCGCGAATACCAGGGGGCTCGCCATATCAAAACCAAGTCCGGTGAGAAACAGAAAGTCGCTTTCACCTATCGCGTCTCGCGCAACACCGACCAACAATACCCCGGCCCACTCGCACGCAAGATCCACTTTGCACTGCTCGCCATGATGCAGCGGCAATCGCACCCGTTCCAAAACCCAGTCAAATTCAAATGGCGGGAACTTGCACGAGAAATGGGCATCTCGTTTTCTGGCAGCAAGGTCCAGCGAATGAAAGACGCAATCAAGTCAATTCACGGCGTCTTGATTCTTTCAGAGCACGCTTTGATCGACGGCGAGTCGCGGAACGCAGTCCGACGCGAAAGGGGACTGCACCTTTACAGCCAATACATATTTCAATCCGAGTTTCTTCCAAACGGAGAAATTGCCGATCGCAACTACGTTTACTTTGCCGACTGGTATCTCAACAACTTGAACGCATTCTATTCGGTGCGACTGGACTACGAACTATGGCAACGACTGGAGCAGCAGTCGCGAAGCGCCAGCCGTCTGCTTGAGTTTGTCACGTTCCTGTTTGGCTCGCAGAACATTCGCCAGATCGGCTACCGAAAACTGGTCCGCTGCTTGCCAGTCGAGGAATACAAACGAGCCAGCCACGCGGTAAAGCAATTCGATGTTCCACTCAAGCTGCTCACGAAAGAGGGAATTTTTTCATCGTTTGCTTGGAAGAGGGGAGTCGACGACTTGATTCTCGAACTTCGGCGAAGCAAGGCGAAAACAACAAGCCAGGTTGCAGATCATTTCGGAGAAGACGAAGTAATCACTTCAGCCACTGAATCCGTAGCCCAGAATTCACCATCAGAAAAGTTGTTGCAAGACTTCTACCGGCGCTGGCTGAAGATTGAAAAGCCAATCCTGAGTGAGAAAGACATGCAGCTTGCCAAAGAGCTTGTTGAAATCTACGGCTACGAAACACTGAATTCAGTTTTGCGAAAAGTCATCTCGACTCTCAAAGTCAGCTTTCCCGACGCCCGATCGTTTTCCGCTGCTCAGCGGATCTTTGAACAGTTGGCTTCTAAAGCAAAAACTAGCCAAGCCGAATCAATCAAAGTCCCATTGTTCGAAAAAGCCGAAGAAGAATCGCAGCGGCGGAAAATTGAAAACCGCAAACGCATGAAACAGCGTTGGCAAAATCTGTCTTCAACAGAAAAAGCCGAAATCGAAACGATCGTCAGAAATCGCTCACGATCCCGCAAGCCAAAACCATCAGTTTTTCAACTTCATTGTTGGATGGAAATGGAGCTTCGTCGTCGCGACGATCTTTCTTCTGAGTCGTAAATCCTTAACGAATCCTTCCATTGAGGAATTTGTAAATCTTGTAAGACTTGCAGATTCCGAATCTGGCTTATCCAAGCCGTCCAGCGACCAAGTCCGTGGTTCGAGGGTCTCAAAAGCGTGGTTCCATGGTCTCACTTTTGGAAATTGATGGTCTCAGAGTCGGAAGTCCATGGTCTCAACAACGTGGTTTCAGGGTCTCACTTAAGCTGTACCGAAAGGTGTACCAAAGGGTGGGCACGGAAGGCCCACTTTCAAACATTGCGATCGGCAGGAGCCATCGCCCGCAAATAGCTGTCACCAGCCAACAACTTCTTGGTAGGCGACGGCACGTGGCGCGGGGTGGAACCCCCGCCCCCGAGGTTTCGACTATTGTCATTGAGGCACACGCCATCCATGACGCTCAACCTCGGGGGCGGGACTTCCTTTTTGTTTTCGAATGAAGTTCCTGTCCCGCCACGGCCGTCGCAGACGGCGTCGTTTGCTTACGGCAAACGACCACGGCGCTTAGCGATGTCAAACTTCAGTCGTTGGACCTACTATACTTTGTCTCGTTTCCAAGCAATTCATTTAAACGTCTACCTGCTAGTTCGGCTCTAGCTACCGTACTACGCGTTACAACCGTGTCCCACTCCAACCCCAAAACCACCTTCACTTTTGTCCCCGAGCCTAACTCTGGCGCCTTGATTGGATTGGGAGCACTTTTCACAGCCCTTCGCAGGAGAAAGAGAAGTTGGCAGCTCGAATGAATGCCTGGCTACGGCTCTGAAGCCCAAGGTAATGGTGGCTGCCGCTGTTGCTTTTTTCGAGATCGCCGTTTCCTGTATTGGTGCTAAATAGAAAAAGCCGCGATCGCGACTTTTTCACGCTGTCGATTCTGAGCAAGATTGTTCAATGCTTCGTTGTTCTTTGTTTGGTGGAGCAATAAAGGGGACACAAAAATTCTGCTTTTGTCGCATTCGAACAATTAAAGCAGAACCTACATCTCGAAACGAAAAAACTCTTGCACGCGCGTCCCCTTTTGCACATCTCGCAACAAGTACTTTTGTCGGTGTTCTTGCCGTTTCTGATTTCAAAAAAGGAACAATGCCATGAAAAGAAAGAAAGCGATGAAGAAAAACGGCCTGCGTAAACGACGAACAGGGAAGAGTGCACACAGCTACGGGAAATTGGAAACCAGGCGTTGTCTTGCAAGCGTCGGTTGGGACGGAGCGGGACAAGGTGGGGCTGAGCTGACTTACTACATCGGCGATGCTCCTGCGACGGTCGAGCAAGCTGTCTTTGAAGACACGATCGAGGAAGCGCTCGATGTCTGGGCAGAGGTCGCAGACATTGAATTCACTCGGACAAGCGTGCCGGGTCAAAGCGATTCGCTCGATATCACTTCGGCTTACGTCGACGGCAATGGCGGAACATTAGCCTACGCTTACCTTCCAGATGACGTCAATCAACAAGCCATCGCGGGCGATGTTGTGTTTGATATCAGCGAGAGCTGGGAAGTAGGCAATGAGCAAGGTTCGGAGGCTTTTGATCTGCTTTACGTTGCCGTCCACGAACTGGGTCACTCCCTCGGATTGGAGCACAACGACGTGCTTGGTTCGGTGATGAATGAGTCCGTTTCTCCGAACGAGGCCTTCAGTGGGCTGAGCGATCTTGACGAGCATGCTATCCAGACTCTCTATGCTGCAGCAGATGTCACTGCCGATGATGAGACTGACGCCCCAGTCGATACTGAAGACCCAATCGACGATCCGGAAGGCCCGACAGATGAGCCCGCGGATTATCGAGAATTCAATCGCCGAGATTTTTGGGTGTGGCGACATCTGAGGAAAAAGTTCCGGCCTGCGGCCGCGTTCTCGGTGGCCAGACAGAATGCTGACCATACAGGTGATGATGCCGAGCGGACGACCCAATCGAACGCCGTTTCCGAGCCACCGTTCAGAGTTCGTCACGTGGCTCACTCTGGTTTCAGGTTCTTTTAATCAGTTGCGGAAAAGGGGTGCTGCATGCACACGTAAGAAACTTTTTTGAATGTGTGTCCCCTTCATCACGACTATTGACAACTGCCTGAGGATCAAGTCTTCGTTCAAAGGAGTTAAAAATGAAGCAGTTTATCAAGAAGTTCAAAATGGAGTTTAAAATGAAGCAGTTTATCAACGCCGCATCGGCATCGGTTGGGGCATTTCTTGTTCTTCTCGCACTCTTTCCCACATCAGCAGTCGCGCAGACAGTCGTCACCCAGACGCAGAGCTATCCGCAAGTGCAGGTTTACTCGCAGCCGCAAGCCTTCCCGCAAGTGCAGCAGGCGCAAAGCTATCCCCAAATACAAACCAATCGCTACCCGCAAGTGCAGCGATACCAACAGGTGCAGAACTACCCGCAAGGCCAGAACTATCCACGAACTCAAGCCTACCCGCAGCTTGCTACACCTCAGCAAGCTGTGGTCGCAAACTCAGTGGCAAACTCTGCTCCGAAAAACTACTCAGGGACTTGGCGATTGAGTCTGTCGTCAGCACATCAGCAACAGCGACAGGCTGCGATCGAAAGCGCCGTTTCGAGGTTTGGTCGTTTTCAGCAAGGAAAAGCGCGTCAGGTTGTGGATCGCATGACTTCGCCTGAAAAGCAAATGCAGATCGTCGACTCTGGCAATCAGATCAAAATGACGCGGATGGGACGCGAAGTCACGATTGCTCTCAACGGCCAGCCCGTTGCCGTCAACCTCGGCCAGCAAAGCGCGTCGATGCAGGCGGTTAAACGTGATGGCAAGCTGATCGTCGTCTCGTCCATGGCCAGCGCCACCAAAACAACGACTTACGAGCTGTCTGCTAATGGAAGGCAGTTGAAGCAAACCGTCAACATGTCCGGCGGGCGACT